>CAZZYH010000140.1:0-8794 GCA_964658225.1 Vulcanimicrobiota bacterium
GGCCCGGTACTGCCGCACCACGTCGGCCGCGTCGCGATGCTCGCCATCGACCGCTTCGTTCATCGCCCGCATGTCGTCGGCGGTGATCTTGCCGGCCAGATCGGCAAGCGCCGGCCGCAGCTGGGGCCACCGGCGCAGTGCTTCTTCCCGCACCAGCGGCACCGCCTGGTAGGGAGGGAAGTAGTGCCTGTCATCGGAGAGCACGCGCAGGTGGTAGGCGGCAATGGGGCCATCGGTCGAGTTGCCGGCGATGATATCGACCTGGTGCGCCGTGAGCGCCCGGTAGAGCAGGCCCAGGTCCATCGTCCGCGGATCCCCGGCAAAGTGCAGACCGTAAGCCGCTTCGAGCCCGTGCAGCCCGTCCGGCCGCTCCTCAAACTCGTACCCCACGCCGAGGCGCCAGTGCGCCGCTGCTCGGACCGCCTGCGAAAGCGTCGTATCGGGAGTATCCCCGCGCGTGATCATCGCAAAGGTGTTCTCGAAGCCCAGCGGCTCGGTCGCCGCGATCTGGTAGAGCTGGTGGTAAAGCGTCCGCACCGTCTCATAGGAGGCGGCCGGATCCTGTGAGGGCGGCTGCTTGAGGATCGCAGTCAGCGCAGTCCCGGTGTACTCCACATAGGCATCGATGCGCCCCGAGAGCATGGCCTGCTGGCAGAGGTAAGACCCGGCCAGATAAAAGCGGCGCTCCACCTTCAGCCCGGTACGCGCCTCGATATGCTGGGCGAGCAGCTCGCCGAGCACCACCTGCTCGGTAAAATTCTTGGCGCCGATGACGGGGCGATCCGCACGTGGCGGCGCGCAGGCGGATAAGGAGAAAAGCAGCAGAGCAGCCAGCCCTGAGCCGGAAGCGCGACCGAAGGCTCTCACCAGGCTGGAGTTCCCCTCTCAGGCTTGCCGAGAGCTCGCTGCACCGGCTGCGTGCACTCCGGAGTGTCTTCGAGGAACGGGTCGAGGATGCAGACCTTCGTCCTGTCCCACCGCGCGATCTCTTCGTTGATCCAGATCGGGTCCGCTACGAGCACAATCTGCTCCTCAGTTCGTTCGCTTGAGAGAAAGGCGTTTTTCCGCGAACCCGACCAGGGTGTCGGCGGCAAGGGCCAGCAGGGCAGCCGGGATAGCGCCGGCCAACACTAATCGATTGTCCACCGAGGCTACGCCGCGGAAGATAAACTCCCCCAGGCCGCCCGCGCCCACCGCGGCAGCGATCGTCGCGATGCCGACACAGGTTACCGTCGCCGTGCGGAGCCCGGCCAGGATCACGCCCGCGGCCAGCGGCAGCTCGACCTTGACCAGGCGCTGCGCACCGGTCATGCCGAGGGCGTGGGCCACGTCGATGACTGCCGGATCAATCGAGCGGATGCGGATGGGCAGCAGCGCATAGCCGGTGAGTGCGACGATGGCGATCCGGGCGGCCCGGTCGCCGAGCCAGGGAATGGGCAGCAGGAAGCCGAAGAGCGCGAGCGAGGGGATAGTCTGCACGATGTTCGCAATCGTGAGCACCGGCGTGGCGAGGCGTGGACGGCGGGTGAGCAGGATGCCCAGCGGCACGCCGATCGCGGTGGCAAACAGGATCGCCGCGCCGGTCAGCCAGAGGTGTTCGATGGTGAGCGCGGCGATCTCCGAGCCGTGCTGGGCCAGGAAGCCGCCGGCCATCGCCAGACCGGGAGCGAGGGTCTGGCCGGACGCGGGCCCGAGGCTCATGCGCGGGCTCTTTCGCCGCGGTGGAAGGCGTGCACGTAGGCGGCCACTTCTGCCTGCTCTGCATGCAGGAACGCATGCGGCGCGAGATCAGCGACGACCCGGCCCGCCTCGACGAGCACGATGCGACCGGCAAGAAAAAGCGCCTCGTCCAGATCGTGCGTCACCAGCAGGACCGTCTTCTGCCTGCCGTGTTCGCGGAGACCGGCGAGGAGCGCGAGCAGCATCTCCTGCATCTCGGCGCGGGTGAGCGGGTCGAGGGCGCCAAAGGGCTCGTCCATCAGCAGCAGCGGAGGGTCGGAGGCCAGAGCGCGCGCCAGCCCTACCCGCTGGCGCTGCCCGCCGGAAAGCTGATAGGGGTAGCGGGTGGCGAATGGATCGGGGTCGAGGCCGACCATCGTCAGCAGTTCGTGGACGCGCGCGACGAAACCCGCGCGGGGGCGGCCTTCGAGCTCCGGCACCATGGTCACGTTGCGGGCGACAGAGAGGTGAGGGAAGAGGCCCGTCTCCTGGATGACGTAGCCGATACCGCGGCGCAGCCGGATCAGATCCGCGCCGGCTACGTCCTCTCCGTTGACCAGCACTTTGCCTGTAGTCGGGGAGATGAGGCGGTTCACCATACGCAGCAGCGTCGTCTTCCCGGAGCCGCTACGGCCGAGGATCGCGGTGGTTGAGCCTTGGTCGAGCGCCAGGCTCACGCCGTCCAGGATCGAGCGGCCGCCGGTCGACAGACTTACGTCGCGGAACTCGATCGCTGGCGGCATGGGGTCTCGATGGCAATCGGTGCGGGCAGGGGGCCGGGTGTCTCGGCGAGCGCGCACTGTCGCCCCCGGACAACCCGGGTCGCGACCGCTACGCGCATGCGGGGTTTGGGCGGCCGGCTGGCAGCAAAGCGCATCCGCCTCGACTGTCCCGTTCCTAGAACCCGCTCTCGTCGGGGCCCTCATCGCCCGGCTCGAGATCGTCGTCCGCCCGATAAGCGGCGTCCGCGGGCGGGCCAGCCAGATCGCCTTCTGCCTGGGCAGCCTTACCGCTGCCTACCGGCATGCTGCCGGCCACGCCCTTGACCCGCACGACCGTAATCTTCGAGAAGCCTTCCTTGAAGCTCGGCGGACGCAGGCGCTCGTTCATCTTCTGCATCACCTCGTCGGAGACCACGCGTTCGCGGCGATGGTTGCGCTCCAGGCAAACCGCGTAGGGCACGTCAAAAAACACGGCCTGCACGTCGTAGCCAAAGCTGGCCGCCATCTTGATCCACTGCCGGCGCTCGTGCGGGCTGAGGTTGGTCGCGTCGACGTAGTTCCAGGGCATCTTGGCGATCAGCCGCGCCCGCAACAGCGAGCGCAGGGTCGAGAAGACCAGCCCCTGGTAGCGCTGCTCGGTAATGTCGTCAAAGAGAATTCCGCGCAGCATGTCAGAGGAGAGCGGGGTCACGCTGCGGCGCTTGAACCAGGTCGTCTTGCCCGAGCCGGGCAGACCGATGGTCAACACCACAAAGCCGCGCGGCTGCCGCGGGCCACCCGCCGGCTGGGGGGCCGGCGGCGGCACCGAAGGCGAATCAGGCTGGGTTTCATGCACGAGCTTGCCGCTGGCGGCCGAATCGTTCTGCTGCTGAACCGTGTCCGCGTAAACACCTTGCTCTTCGCCGCCCGCCTCCAGGTCCTCTTCCGGCGCGTCGAAGTCGGGTTCCTCGTGCGCCGAGGCCGAGGACTGGGCCGGGGAGGCAGCCTGCGCGGCATCGGGCTGGCCGGCCTGGTCCTTGCGCGGACCGCGGCCGCTGCCGCCGCGGCGACGCCGCCCCCGCCCGGCCCGCGCTGGCTCGGTCTTCTGGGGCTCGGATGCCGGGGCCGCTCCGCGCTCGGGCGCGCGTTCGGGCGAGGCGGCGCTGGCGGCCCCGGGCGCCGCGGAGGCGCTGTCTTCCGCCTCCGGATAGGCCGGGCGTAGGGGAGCGGGTTGGTTCTGGGGGAGTTCCTGACCTGACTTGCCGGTGGATTCCGAGTCGTTCGGACCACGCTTCGAGCGTCTTCTCATGAGTTGTTCGCGCATCCATTCGCGCATGGGAGGATGGTACACACACCGTGCCGCTGTCGCAATCCTTGTGCAGGTATCGCGAGCCCCGCAGGCAGTGTTGTCCCCGGGCCCGGCATCGAAGTTGAGACGGAGAGACGAAACTGGGCACCGCGGTGCGGGCAAGTGGGCAGGGCGCATTGCGCATCCACTACCCGACCGTGTAGCACAGTGCTAGCATCGTGTTCTGATGGCGCGGGTCAGACGGCAGGCAAGGCCCGGGCAGGCCTTCCTCGGCTTACAGACAGGCGCATCCCGGGCAGGCTGTTCAAATGAGGAGACGGATTTCACATGGCAGTTAAGGTAGGCATCAACGGCTTCGGCCGCATCGGCCGGAACGTGCTGCGTACGGCACTCGGCAACCCGGAGATCGACTTTGTCGCGGTAAACGACCTGAGCAGTCCCAGCACGCTCGCGCACCTGCTCAAGTACGACTCGATCCTCGGTAACCTGAAGAACGAGATCACCGCCACCGAGGGCGAGATCACCATCGACGGCAAGCGGATCAAGGTCTTTGCCGAGCGCGACCCGCAGAAGCTCGACTGGGAGTCGGTCGGCGCGCAGATCGTCGTCGAGTCCACCGGCCACTTTACGGATGCGACCAAGGCCTGCCAGCACCTGGGCCGCACGGTGAAGAAAGTCATCATCTCGGCGCCCGCCACCAACGAGGACATCACCGTAGTCCTGGGGGTGAACGAGAAAAAGTACGACCCGTCCAAGCACAAGATCCTCTCCAACGCCTCCTGCACGACCAACTGTCTCGCGCCGGTGGTCAAAGTGCTGCACAAGAAGTTCGGCATCGTCTCCGGCTTCATGACCACCATCCACAGCTACACGAACGACCAGGTCATCCTCGATTTCCCGCACAAAGACCTGCGCCGCGCCCGCGCTGCTGCGCTCTCGATGATCCCGAGCTCGACCGGGGCCGCGAAGGCGCTGAAGCTCGTCATCCCGGAGATGGCGGGCAAGCTCGACGGCTATGCGGTGCGCGTGCCCACGCCCAATGTTTCGCTCGTCGACCTCGGCTTCCGCGCCGAGCAGCCGGTGACGGTGCAGACGGTCAACGCGGCGCTCAAGGAGGCGGCGGAGGGCGAGCTGAAGGGCATCCTCGGCTACACGACCGAGGAGCTGGTCTCGATTGACTTCAAGGGCGACTCGCGCAGCTCGATTGTGGATGCCGGGCTGACCAAGGTCGTAGCCCAGTCGGTCAAAGTAGTGGCCTGGTACGACAATGAGTGGGGCTACTCGAGCCGCGTGCGCGACCTGATTCTCTATGTCGCCGCGCAGGGTCTGTAGCTGGCTTTGAACGAGCCCGTGCGGACCAACATTGCCGGCCTCTCGCCCTATGAGCCGCTCATCACATTCTCTCGCGCGGTGCGCATTGGTCCCGCGGTTCATGTCTCGGGAACGGGGCCGGTGGGTGCGGATGCGGCCGATGCTCGGACCCAGGCCCGCCAGGTGCTCCGGACCATTGTGGGCGTGCTCGCAGAAGCCGGCCTCGGGGCAGAGCATGTGGTGCGGACACGCATCTATCTGACCAACGCGGAAGACTGGGAAGCGGTGGGCCGCGTGCATGGCGAGTTCTTCGGCGCGATCCGCGCGGCCGCGACCATGATCGTCGTGGCCGGGCTTCTCAACCCATCGTGGCGCGTCGAGATCGAGGCCGACGCCGTCCTACCGGAATCAGGAACCTAGACACAGGAGTTGGGAAGACGCATGGCAAAGCTTTCGATTCGTGATCTCGACCTGGCGCACAAGCAGGTGTTGGTGCGGGTCGACTTCAACGTGCCTTTGACCGAGGACGGATCCGAGATCACCGACGATACCCGGATCCGCGAAACCCTTGCGACCATCCAGTACGCGATCGAGCATAAGGCCAAGCTGATCCTGGCCTCGCATCTGGGACGCCCCAAGGGCAAACCCAATGCGAAGTACAGCCTGCGGCCGGTGGTCGATCGTCTCCGCCTGCTGCTCGACCATACCGTGGGCGAGAAGATCAACGTCGCCTTTTCCCCTGACTGCGTCGGCGAGATCGCGGAAGAACTCGCGCGCCAGCTCGAATCAGGCCAGGTGCTGCTGCTCGAAAACCTGCGCTTTCACCCGGAAGAAGAAGCAAACGACCCCGCCTTTGCCAAGAAGCTCGCCTCCCTGTGCGAGGTCTATGTAAACGATGCTTTCGGAAGCGCGCACCGGGCACACGCCTCCACCGAGGGCATCACGCACTTTGTTGCGCAGGCCGCCGCCGGCCTCTTGATGGAAAAGGAGTTGAACTACCTGGGCATGGCGCTCGAAAAGCCGGATCGGCCCTTCGTCGCGATCCTGGGGGGCGCCAAGGTCTCCGACAAGATTAAGGTGATCGATAACCTGCTGGGCAAGGTCGATGCGATCCTGGTCGGCGGCGGCATGGCGTATACCTTTCTGCGCGCCCGGGGGCAGGACACGGGCAAATCGCTGGTCGAGTTGGACAAGCTGGAGACGGCAACGCTCGCGCTGAAGAAGGCAGAAGAGCGTGGTGTGCGTTTTCTGCTGCCTGTCGACCATGTCCTGGCGGATAAGTTCGCCCCGGATGCCGCGACGCAGATCTTTGCCGGCGACGGGGCCTTTCCGGCCGAGTGGATGGCGCTCGATATCGGGCCGGAGACCATCGGGCTCTTTTCAGACGAGATCCGGTCGGCACAGACCATCGTGTGGAATGGGCCGATGGGCGTCTTCGAGCTGCCTGCCTTTGCCCGGGGCACGACGGCCATCGCGCTCGCCGTCGCCGAAAATCCTTCCGCGACGACGATCGTCGGCGGCGGAGACTCGGTGGCCGCCGTGACGCAGGCCGGCGTTGCCGGCAAGATCAGGCACATCTCTACGGGGGGAGGGGCTTCGCTCGAGTTCCTTGAGGGCAAGAAGTTGCCCGGCGTGGAGGCGCTTACGGACAAGTAAACGCAGCGCTCGGGGGCTCGCTCTCGTTCTTTCTACGCGCGCACGGCCGAAGCGCGGATAGCCTTCCGGCCAGCGGAAGGTTCGTCTCAGCTCCCCGTGCGCACGTCCATGGATTGGCAAAGATGCCCTGGAGTTCAGAAGGCTCTGCTTCGACCGAGCTTCGGTTGTGCGGCCACTCTCTTCGCTCCAGTTACTTGCTCCAAGGGAACCTTGAACGCACTGCATGCGTAAGCCAATCATCGCCGCCAACTGGAAGATGTTCAAGACACCCGCGGAGGCAGCGGCGTACGCGGAACGTTTTTTGCCCCTGGTCGCCGGGCACGCCCGGGACGAGATCGTGATCTGCCCCAACTTTCTCTCGCTCGCCACCCTGGTCAAAGCCTGCGCGGAGAGCACGGTTGCGGTCGGCGCCCAGGACATGCACGCGGAGCAGCAGGGCGCCTATACGGGCGAGATCTCGGCTCCGATGCTGCGCTCGGTCGGCGTGACCCATACCCTGATCGGACACTCCGAGCGCCGTCACTACAACTGCGAAACAGACTGGGATGTGAACCGCAAGCTGCATGCCGCGCTCGCGCACGGCATCGTCCCGATCGTGTGCGTGGGCGAGGTGCAGGAAGAGCGCGAAGAAGGACGCACCAACGACGTGCTGCTCCGCCAGGTGAAGATCGCGCTCGAAGGCGTCCGCCCCGAGGATGCCGGGCCGCTTGTCATGGCCTACGAGCCGGTCTGGGCGATTGGCACCGGGCAGAGCGCCTCGCCCGAGATGGCGGCCGAGGTGCACGGCGTGGTTCGCCATGCGGTTGCGGATCGGCTGGGACCGGCGGTGGCGGCCGGGATGCGCATTCTCTATGGCGGCAGCGTCAAGCCCGAGACAGCCGCAGCGCTGCTCCGGCAGCCGGAGATCGATGGCGCGCTCGTGGGCGGTGCAAGTCTGAACCCCACTTCGTTTGCCGGGATTGTGAAGTACTGAGTGCCGGGCGGGGGCTGCCGGGCCGGACCGCCGGGTGCCAAGGGCGGGGGCGCTGGCACCGCCTGGGGCGAAACCGGGTCGTCCCCAGGCGCCAATGCGATCGGCTGCGTGGCGCCGTGGCTTTACGAAGAATTGTCATCCGGAGTGCGCGTCGGCTCAGGAGCGCCTTGCGAAGGCGCGGCGCTGCGTCGCCTTTCGCAGCGACGCATGGCCGCCTGCGGATCCTTCGCCGCGTTGCGGACGATACCTCGAGATTTCTCGCCGCTCAGCCATTCGGGAGGGCGCGCCCGGAACGCTTCCGCGGGCGCCCGGGGTGGCTGCCGGAGGCGCTCCATGCTTCGGTCAGTCCGAGTCCAGCGTCCCCCCGGACGGATCGACCACGACCTCGCCCATGGTGCTGTCGAGCGGAAGCACCGGGTCCTCGGTGCGAAAGATGTGACCCATCTTTGCCTGCTTGACCTCCAGGTAGCGCTCGAAACTTTTCTGGACCGGCACCTGGGCAGGCACGCGCTCCACGACTCGGACTCCGGCTCGCTCAAGCGCGGCGACCTTCTCCGGATTGTTGGTCATCAGCCGCACGGATCGGACCCCGAGATGGGCCAGGATCGCAGCCTGCAGTTCGAATTCCCGGCAGTCCGGCCGATAGCCCAGCTTCAGGTTGGCTTCGACCGTATCGAGGCCCTGCTCCTGGAGCTCGTAGGCCTTCAGCTTCGCCATCAACCCGATGCCACGACCCTCCTGCTGGTCGTACACAAGGATGCCGGCGCGTTGCTCGGCGATGGAAACCATGGCCAGCTCGAGCTGCGCGCGACAGTCGCAACGCAGCGAGTGAAAGACGTCCCCCGTGAGGCATTGCGAGTGGATGCGCACCAGCGGCGGCGCACCGTTGATGGCGCCGTCGACGATCTCGCCCATGACCAGGGCCACCGCGGACTCACGTTCTGTGCCGGGCGGCCGCGGCTGGCTGCAGCAGGGCGTCACGTCGGACAGCGTGCCCTCGTACCCCAGGATGCGGAAGTCGCCGTAGCGCGTGGGCAGCGCTGTGTCGGCAACTTTGCGGACGCTGTCCAATGCCATGGGATCATTATACGAGGGGCCGACGGCAAGCCCGCTGCAGGCCGGGCT
>CAZZYH010000141.1:0-8789 GCA_964658225.1 Vulcanimicrobiota bacterium
GAAGCTGAAGGCGCGCAAACGCCTCTCCACCGGCGAGAAGCTTTCGGTACAGCCGGGGCTCGAGCGGCCAAGCAGGGCGGCGCGCTCGAGCCCGCCGCCGACCAACGGTGTCTCGGCGGGGGCGAGCAACGGCTCGCCGTCCCGACCCTTTTCGAACAAGGCTGCAGCCGCGGCGGGTGAGCCGCATGTCGTGCGCTCGATCGAGGCGATCGATCTGCGGCCGATGAGCCTTGAGCAAGCGGTCAAGGAAGCCGAGACCCGCGATCGCGAGGTATTTGTGTATCGCGATGCGGAGGACCAGATCAAGGTATTGCACCGCAAGCGCGACGGGCTGATGGAGTTGATCGAGCTGCCGCCACTTTGACGCGCGGGCTGGCGAAGCCGGACCCCGTTTGGTGGAAGCACCCTTACCAGAGGAGCTGACGTTGCAAGAACCACGCCCTGAGGCCGGCGGATGCCAGGAGGACGCGAGCCTTCCGCCGGACCGGCAACTGGTGATCCTGACCGGGCTGGCCGGATCCGGCAAAGGCTCGGCTCTGCGCGCACTGGAGGATCTCGGCTACCACGCGGTCGATAACCTGCCGGTCGAGATGCTGCCGGAGTTCGCCGAACTGGTGGCCCGTTCGGCCACCACCCCTCGCGCCGTCATCGTGGTGGACGTGCGGGAAGGCGCCACGCTCGAGCGCTTTCCCGCTCTGCTGACCAGCATTCGCGAGTGCCTGTCGACCACGGTGATCTACTTCGAGGCGTCCCGGGCGGCGCTGCTGAGGCGATTCTCCGAGACCCGCCGGCCCCATCCACTGGGGCGTGAGGAGCGGGTGGAGCATGCCATGGAGGAAGAGCGGGCGCTGCTCGACCCCATCCGCAACGTGGCCGACATTATCGTCGACACCTCCAACTTCAACGTGCACGAGCTGCGCGCTTACATGCAGAAGCGCTTTACGGCAGCGGGCAGCGAGCGCAGCCTGCTGCTCTCGTCGATGAGCTTCGGCTACAAGAACGGCGTGCCCCTCGAGGCCGACCTCGTTTTCGATGTCCGCTTTCTACCGAATCCGCACTTCATCCCCGAGTTTCGCCCCCTCACCGGGCTCGATCCGAAGGTTATGGCCTACGTGCGGCAGTTTCCGCAGACCGCGCAGTTTCTCGACAAGGTGACCTCGATGCTGCTCTTTCTGCTGCCCCACTACATCCACGAGGGGAAGAGCTACCTGACGGTTGCGTTCGGTTGCACGGGCGGCCAGCACCGCTCGGTGATGATCTCAGAAGAGGTAGGCCAGCGGCTGGCGAAGGAGGGCTACCAGGTCAAGATCGCGCATCGCGATATGCCGCGGTGAGGGTGCTGCGGGTGCACACCGAGCGAAAAAAACGCTCTCTCCGTGCCTGCAGGTCAGATCGCGCTACTGCGCTCCTGAGCAAGTGAAAGCGTATTGCCATCCGGGTCCTTGAACCACGCCACCTTTGTGCCGCCCGGAGCGGTCCAGATGCCAAGCGCGTCCTGCTCGCAGGAAGGGTAGCGCTCAAAGACAACCCCAGCCGCCGTCAACGCCTGCACCTCGGGCTCGATCTCTGCCACCTCCCAGCCAAGCAGCGTGAAAGGCAGGGGCGTGAACGCGGGCGCGCGCACAAGGCGAAGGCTGCCGTGCGGCGTCCGGAGGATCAGCGCAAAGCCGTTGTCCTCGACAAGCTCGAATCGCAGGACAGCACAGTAAAACCTCTTCGCCCGCTCGGCGTCGGCGGTCGGAACAAACCCCATCAACTCGCTCTGCGAAAGCACCTGGTTCCCCTCGCCCCTGGCTTAAAAGTGTCTCTGTCGATCCGCACGGCTTTCTGGCCCGCTCCGTGAGAGCGCCGGACTCGCGCGATTGACCCCAGGCACCTTAGACTAAAGTCATGAAGGTGAAGTGCCGGCAAGCGGAAGCCGTCGAAGAAGGATGCGGAGCGATGCCTGCGCCTGTTCGCGCGTCCTCGGCCTTCGGCTATGCGGAGCGCCGATGAGCCGCATCCTCCGCCTGCTCGGCTACCTGGCGCACTACTGGCTGCAGGCGCTCTTGGCGGTCTTGCTGATGGCGCTGGTCGGGCTGCTGGAGGCCTTTCGTGTCCTGCTCCTCAAGCCCATCTTCGACAACGTGCTGCAGCCGGGGCGGCCGGGTCGCACGGTCACTCTGATCCCGGTTGTCACCGCGCTCGGCGGCCGGCTCCGCTTCGATCTGAACTGGGTGGTGCCGCACTGGTTGCACAACGAGTGGACCATGGTCGCCTTCGCGCTCGTTTTTTCCACCCTGCTCAAGAGTGTCTTTGACTATGCGGGGACCTACCTGGTCAACTACGCCGGCTTCGGAATGATCACCGATCTGCGCGATGACCTCTATGAGACCGTGCTTCGCCGCTCGGTTTCTTTCTTCCAGAAGCACGCCACGGGCACTCTGCTCTCCACGCTGATCAACGATATCGAGCGCGTGCAGTATGCCATGTCGTCGGTCCTGTCCGATTTTCTCCAGCAATTCTTCACCCTTGTCTTCATGCTCGCCGTGGTCATCGTCTACGGGGGGAAGCTGGCGTGGCTGCTGCTGATCTTCGTCCCGGTGGTGATCGGCTCGGTGCGCAAGATCGGGCGCGATGTGCGCAGCACCACGCGCGGCGGCCAGGATAAGCTCGCCGAGATCCAGAACATCCTGCACGAGACCATTACCGGCAACCGGATCGTAAAAGCCTTCAACATGGAGCGCTGGGAGCTCAAGCGCTTCCGCGGCGCGGCCCTCCGGCTCTTTCGAGCCAACCTGCGCTCGGTCCGGGCGCAGGCACTTTCGTCGCCGCTGATGGATGCGATCGGCGCGGTTGCGATTGCGCTGCTGCTGCTGGTGGGCCGAGGTCGTATTCAGCATGGAGCGATGACCGAAGGAACCTTTTTCACCTTTATCGTCGCCTTGTTCAGGCTCTACGATCCGGTCCGCAAGTTCGCGCTCTACTATAACAACTTTCAGCAGGCCCTCGGTGCGTCGTCGGAGATCTTTCGATTCATCGACGAGGTCGACGACCTGGTCGAAAAACCGCGCGCCTTCCAGTTGAAGGGCTTCAAGGACGCGATTCGCCTGGAACAGGTCGGCTTCGCCTACAGCAATGAAGAGGGCGAAAAAGAAGTGCTGAGCGGGATCGATCTGGAGATCAAGCGCGGCGAGGTGGTTGCGCTGGTCGGCCCGAGCGGCGCCGGCAAGTCGACGCTCGTCAACCTGATCCCGCGCTTTTTTGACCCCACCAGCGGGCGCATCCTGATCGATGGACACGACCTGCGCGACGTTTCGCTGCGCACCCTGCGCGACCAGATCGGCAAAGTCACCCAGGAGACGATCCTGTTCAACGACACGGTGCGCAACAACATCGCCTACGGGCAGCCGGATGTGCCGATCGCGCGTGTGCAGGCAGCGGCCAAGGCGGCGCTCGCGCATGAGTTTATCCTGGGGCTGCCGGATGGGTACGATACGCCTATCGGAGAAAAGGGCTTTCGGCTCTCGGGCGGCGAGCGCCAGAGGCTCGCCATTGCACGGGCCCTGCTCAAGAACGCGCCGATCCTGATCCTC
This sequence comes from Vulcanimicrobiota bacterium, assembly GCA_964658225.1. Classification (GTDB taxonomy): domain Bacteria; phylum Acidobacteriota; class Terriglobia; order Terriglobales; family Acidobacteriaceae; genus EB88. The sequence continues at coordinate 3,576 of CAZZYH010000141.1, forward strand.
GATGAGGCGACTTCTTCGCTCGACGCGGAAAGCGAATCGCTCGTGCAGCCCGCGCTTGGTAACCTGATGGAAGGCCGCACGGTGGTCGTGATTGCGCATCGCCTTTCCACGGTGCGCCGGGCAACGCGCATCGCGGTCATGGAGCAGGGAAAGATCACCGCTATCGGAAGCCATGAAACGCTCATGAACAGCTCGCCGATCTATCGCCGCCTGCATGACCTGCAATTTGCCGTGATGGCTGATCCGGACCTCGGTGCGATCGCGCGGGCTTCTGCATGAGCGCCCAGTCGGCGCCGGGCCTCGGCGACCAGGCACCGCCTGCGATGGAAGGATCGCCGGGGGCGCTGGGATCCTCTCGGGAATCGTCCCCGGCGTCCCCGGAATCGTCCCCGGCATCATCTCCCTCATCTCCGGTTTCATCGATGACCGGCTACGCGCGGATTACGGGCCGCATCTCGGATGCGCTCAGTTTTACCCTCACGCTCAAGAGCATCAATCACCGCTATCTGGACCTGCAGCTGCGGATGCCGCCGGGCAGCGAAGGGCTCGAGACGACGCTGCGCCAGCGCCTGAAAGAGCAGCTGGTGCGAGGCCATGTGGAGTGCGTGCTGACGCTTGAGCGCAACCGTCCTCAACGCGGGCCCGCGGCCTCGTCCGAGATCGCCATGGCGCGCGCGGTGCCGGTCTTTGATCCCGCCGCGGTGGCCGCCTATGTCTCCTCCTTCCGGGAGACCGCGCACCTGCACGGGCTCTCCTGCGAGCCGGACTTGAACGAGTTGGCGCGGCTGCCAGGTATGCTTCTGGTGGACCCGGCGCCGGGGACCGAGCGCAGCGGCGAGGCTGCCGACGAAGAGTCCCTGGCCCGGGAGGTGCTCGAGCGCCTGGGCGAGGGGGTCGCATCGCTGCGCGCCATGCGCGCCGAGGAGGGTGCCTCGCTCGCCGCCATCCTGCGGGACGGTCTGCTGCGGATGGAGGCGATGGTCGAAGAGGTCGCTCGGCTGCGGTCCTCGGTGCAGGAGGCGCACTTTGCGCGCATCCGGCAGAGGCTCGAATCGCTGATCGGGGGGAGCTTTGAGCATGACCGTGTGCTGCAGGAGGCCGCGCTGCTGGCCGAGCGCAGCGACGTGGAAGAAGAAGTGGCGCGCATGCACACCCATATCGAGCACTTTCGCATGCTGCTCGGTACGGGCGGGGAAGTGGGCAAGAAGCTCGACTTTCTGCTCCAAGAGATGAACCGCGAGGCGAATACGCTGCTCTCAAAGACCGCCGGAGTCACGGGCAACGGGACCCGGATCACCGCCTGCGGTCTGGCGATGAAGGCAGAGATCGAAAAGGCGCGCGAGCAGGTCCAGAACCTGGAGTAGCGGGCGTGGACGGCCCGTCGGGGCTGGGCAAGGCGAGCAAGCTCGTCTTGAACTGCAGCGAGGGTGCATCAGGGGTGGACTTCGGTAAGGAGCGGAATACACGCGTGGCAGGCATTCTGTTCATTCTTTCGGCGCCGTCCGGGTCCGGCAAATCGACGCTCGTCACTCAGCTGCGATCGCTTGTGACAAAGCTCGATTTCTCCATCTCTTACACGACGCGGGCCCCGCGCGGCTCCGAGCAGGACGGCCGCGAGTATCACTACGTTTCTGCTGAGACCTTTCAGCAGATGATCGCGCGAGACGAGTTCCTGGAGTGGGCCGATGTCTTCGGCAACTTCTACGGCACGGCGCGCCGCTCGCTCGACGAGGCGACGGCGCAAGGCCGCGACCTGCTGCTCGACATCGACGTGCAGGGGGCGCGCCAGGTGCGAGAGCGCGTACCGGGTTCGGTGAGTATCTTTATCCTGCCCCCGACTCCCCAGGTTCTCGAGGCACGTCTGCGCAATCGCAGCCGGGCCGAGGGCTCGCTCGACCCGGGCGTCATTCAACGCAGGCTGGACAAGGCGCGCCAGGAAATAGAGAATTATCCGCAGTACGGCTACATCCTGGTCAACGATCTGCTCGACGTGGCGGTTGAGCAATTGCTGGCCATCGTCAAGGTGGAGCGGCGGGCGCGTGCCGGCCCGGACGGGCTGACCGGCACAACCGAGAGCGAAGATACCGAGAGGCTGAACGAGCTAGCCCGGAGATGCCGCCAGTCGGAAGCGCATGCGGCTTTGGCTCCGGTGCTGGCCTCCTTCGGCTTCAAGCTGTAGCGGGGCGTAAGGACATCCAGAGGAGCAGGCCAAGGGGGAAAGCGATGCAGCTCGAGCATGGGTTTGACAGCAATTTCCGCTACGTTATCGTCGCCGCGCGGCGCGCACGGCAGCTACAGAATGGCTCGCTGCCCCTGGTTCAAACATCTTGCGCCAAGGCTTCAAAGATTGCCCAGCACGAGATTTCTGCCGGCCTCGTGGCCCATGTGCGTCCCCAGACTCCGGTGCTCAAGCCGGAGATCGAGGCGCCAGAGATTCCGAAGTTTCTCTAGCGACGCGAGGGAGAAAGTTCCGGAGGCGGCCTTCTGTGCCGGCTTATCCACGGTCGCGGCCGGTGGTCACATCGTACAATCAGGGGAATGCCGCCACCGCCGACCTATCGGATCCGGCGCCGTGGCGATCTGGGGTGCGATGAAAATCACGGTCGGGGTATCAGGCGGCATCGCTGCGTACAAGGCCGCCGAGCTCGTTCGCGAGCTGCAACGCAAGGCGCTCGATGTGCACGTGGTCATGACCGAAAGTGCGCAGCGCTTCATCCGGCCTCTGACGTTTTCCGCGTTGACCGGGCACCGCGTCATCACCTCGCTCTGGGCCGAGGGCCCGGATGCCTCCGAATCCGCAGAGGCAGGTGCTGTGATCGAGCACATCGATCTGGCGCAGACGAGCCAGGCGCTGGTGGTTGCGCCGGCAACTGCGGACACGCTGGCCCGCTTGGCCCACGGCCGCGCCGAAGACTTTCTCTCCGCTTTGTATCTGGCCACCAGTGCGCCGGTGGTACTCGCCCCGGCGATGAACGTGCGTATGTGGGAGCACCCGGCCACGCGCGCAAACGTGGCGCTGCTCGAGGAACGGGGCGCGCTCATCGTGCCGCCCGGCGCGGGTGAGCTGGCCTGTGGGATGGTCGGCGCCGGCCGCCTTGCCGAGACCGAAGCGATCGTGCAGGCCGTGCTCTCCGTGCTCCACCACCGCAACGATCTTGCCGGCGAGACTGTGCTGGTGACGGCGGGCGGCACTCGCGAAGCGATCGACCCGGTACGGTTCCTCGGCAACCGGTCCAGCGGCAAAATGGGGTACGCGTTAGCCGAGGCGGCACAGAGGCGCGGGGCGCGGGTCATCCTGGTCTCGGCCCCGACCGCGCTGCGTTCGCCCTCCGGGGTGGAGTGCGTGTCTGTCACGACCGCGGAGCAGATGCGCGAGGCCGTTTTCGCCCATCTCGAAGAAGCGACGATCGTGATCAAGGCAGCGGCGGTTGCCGACTACAAGCCTGTGGTGCGGGCGGAGCAGAAGCTCAAGCGCAGTGGGCCCCTGGTACTCGAGTTTGCGCCCACCGAAGACATCCTGGCCGAAATTGTCCAGCGCCGGAAGCCGCGGGTGCTGGTGATCGGCTTTGCCGCCGAAACCGAGAACGTGCTGACCCAGGGCCGCGACAAGCTCCTGCGCAAAGGTGCGGACGCCATCGTGCTGAACGATGTATCCCGCGAGGGGCTGGGTTTTGACGCAGACCGCAACGCCGCCACCTTCCTCACCCCTGCGACGGCGATCGATCTGCCCGAGATGTCCAAGCGCGAACTGGCGGTTCGGATTCTGGAAGAGATCCTCGCCCTGCGCCGGCCGCCAACCCTGATGTCGGAGACAGGCAGCGTGTCGCGCTACCCTGTGGCCAGGCAGTAGGCGGTATGCCGCACGAGCCTGATCCCCGGCTGCTGCTGGACGAGCTCTGTGCCCGCCTGCACTACCTTCGCGATCTCGGCATCTTCGATCTGTATCGTCGCGAAGGAGAGTTCGAGGCCCTCGCTTCGACCCTGCGGGCCAGCATGGAAGCCGAGTCCGCTCCGGGCAAGACGCTGCCCTCCGCCATCCGGAGTACGCCGCCGGCAGCGACTTCCACACAGGCTTCGCGGCCCACCCTTCCTTCTGTGAGTGACAACACATCCGGCACCGATGAGGATCTTGACATAGCCCCTGCGAAAGCTTCTGTACAACCCATTGCGTTCACCCCTGGGCCGCTGATCGCGCCGGCGGCGCGTGCGCAGGTGCTCCAGGCCCTGCGCCAGGAGATCGGCGACTGCACCCGCTGCCCGCTCGGCTTTGCCGGCCGCCACAGGATCGTCTTTGGCGACGGCGACCCGAACGCGCGCCTGCTCTTTGTCGGCGAGGGTCCGGGAGCGGATGAAGACATGCAGGGCGTGCCCTTTGTGGGCCGCGCCGGCCAGCTGCTGAACAACATGATTACGGCCATGGGCCTGACGCGTGAGCAGGTCTATATCGCCAACATCGTCAAGTGCCGTCCGCCGAAGAATCGGGTTCCGGAGCCCGTGGAGGCGATGACCTGCAGCCAGTTTTTGCTGCGACAGATCGACATCGTGCGCCCGGCCGTGATCGTGGCGCTGGGGTCCACGGCGGCGACCTATCTGCTCGGCGCCAAGAGCCCGCTCAACGCGCTGCGCGGTCGCATCCACGCCGCCCACGGCGCCAAGCTCATCGTGACTTACCACCCCGCCTACCTGCTCCGCGACCCGACCCAGAAGAAAGCAGCCTGGACCGATCTGCTGCTGGCCATGGCGCAGCTCAAGGCCCGCTGAGCGCCCTTTACCGGGCGAAAGAGTCCATGCCAAGCTTCTGTGATGTCGCTCTCCCGGTGCCGCTCGACCGTGTCTTTACCTACGCGGCGAGTGTCGGCGGGGAGGAGAGCGCGCCGGCGCCGCAGGTCGGCTGCCGGGTGCTGGTGCCGTTTCGCAAAGAGAAGTTGTCCGGTATCGTCACCCGGCTCCACGACGAGCCGCCACCGGTCGAGGCCAAGCCGCTGCTGGCCGTCCTTGACGCCGAGCCGATCCTCTCGGCGCCGCTGATGCAGCTGGCGGAGTGGATTGCGCAGTACTATCTTTGCCCGCTCGGGGAAGTGCTGCGCACGATGCTCCCGCTGATGGCGGAGGTGCGTCGCCGGGTGCTCTACCGGATCGGCGAGCCGGGCCGGGCGGTGCTTGCCGCGGGCGCCGAGCAGGGCTCCTCGCGGCGGTCGCGCCGCACGCCCGCGG
>CAZZYH010000142.1:0-8751 GCA_964658225.1 Vulcanimicrobiota bacterium
CTCCGGAGGCAGCTTGCGCATTTGCGTATCGGCGGTCAGCTTGAGGGTCACCGGCTTCTTGGTGGCAAGATCGGTGACGGTGACGGTCTTCTGGGCTGGATCGATCGAGGTAATCGTTCCGGCCACGTTGCGAAACGAACCTGCGACGATCTCGACAGCGGTCACCGTAGTGCCATCGGGGCTATGATCGCCGCGGGCGCGCAACTGGTCGCCGGGATGGATCTCGCTCAGGGTGGCCGGCTTGGCGTCGGCAAAGTTGACCGAGTCCGAGGCATAGCGGCGGATGGTGGTGGCAGGGGTGACGTGGATGGCGAGTGTGCGGCCCGGCTGCGAGGTACCGAGGACGATGGTCGGGCCTGCTGCGGCACTCGCGTCGCCGGCGGGCTCGATCGATTTGACGATGCCGCCGACCCCGCGCTTCTGCCAGTCTTCTGACTGGCTGGCGTGGACCTGCGCGATGTCCGCCTGCTTCATGGTCACCACGACCAGCGCGCTGTAGTGGGTCGGGTCGGCGCCGGGCATGGCGCGCAGCAGCACGCGATCGCCTGTGGCCAGGTCTTCCAGATGGATGGGGGTTGCGCCGGCGAGGGTTTTTTCGCCGGGCGCGGTGCGCACGATCCTGGTTTGGGGACCGATGCTGAAGGTGGCCTCGCCCCCGGTCTCAAGCTTGACGGTCAGGGCGTCTGGAGCCGCGGCCGTGATGGTGCCGATCAGGCGGGCTGCGGCGGTTTGCCCGGAGCCCGCTCCGGGTGCCGGCGTGGTCTGCGGGTTGACCGCGAATGCGGGTGCGGCGCCCGCCAGCCAGAGGGCCATGACGGGGAGCAGGGTGCACGGCTTGCGAAGGCTTGGCATGGTCTTCTATCCAATTTGGTTGCTTACCGGACACAGAGGGCTGCACCGATCAGGGTGTTCCCCTCAGCGTGTTCCGGCGGGGCTCGGCCCGCACCTGGCTGGCTCGTATCTGCGGCCGTGGCGCCGAAGTTCCGAGCCCTTCCAGTGAGGGTGAGACGGGCGCGGTGGGCGGGAAAGTTTCAATCAGGGACACGGTCCAGGCCGGGAGGTGCCACTCGTATCCCCTATCAGCTATCATCAGAGGCGTTTTCGAGATTCACACATGCGCAGAATGCGGCGTTGCTGCGTCCAAACGTCGCACAAGGACACCAATGGCAATTACAAGTGTAGGCAACGTTCGCTCCGTTTCGAACTCCCCGGGATCCACCAACTACAGTGCCATGGCAATGGTGACGACGCTTTTTTTTGTTTGGGGCTTCTGCACCGTCATCAATGACGACGTGATTCCGCACTTGCAAACCATCTTCGGTTTGAGCTACGTGCAGGCTTCGCTCATCCAGCTGGCTTTTTTCGGCTCCTACTTCTTCTTTGCCCAGCCGGCCGGTAAGTTAGTGGAGTGGGTGGGTTACCAGCGGACGATGGTGATCGGCCTGCTCACAATGGGCGCCGGCGCGCTGCTCTTTCTGCCCGCAGCCAGCTCGGCCCAGTACGCGCTCTTCCTGCTGGCAGAGGTGGTGATCGCGGCCGGCGTCACGGTGCTGCAGGTGGCGGCGAACCCCTATGTGACGATCCTGGGGCCACCGGAGACCGCCTCCAGCCGCCTGAACCTTACGCAGGCCTTCAACACGCTGGGCGACACGGTCGCTCCCTATATCGGAGGCGTGCTCATCCTCGGGGTGACCTCGGCGGCGGTCAAGGGTGCAGCGCCGTTGACGGGTGCGGCGCTGACCGCCTCGCGCATTCAGCAGGCTTCGAGCATCAAGCTGCCCTACAGCTTCATCGCCGGCGCGGTGATCCTGCTGGCCCTGGCGATTGCCTTCTACAAGTTTCCCCGTCTCGAGGTGACACGGGACTTTCGCCCGGCCAGCCTGAACGTCAAGCAGGACAGCCTGTTTCATCATCCCCATCTCTATCTCGGCGCGATCGCCATTTTTATTTATGTGGGCGCGGAGGTCTCGATCGGGAGCTTCCTGGTGAAGTACTTTGCCGATCCTACGATCGCCGGCTTAACGCTTGAGCAAGGGGCGAAGCTGCTCTCTTTCTACTGGGGAGGCATGATGGTGGGCCGGTTTGCAGGCTCCGCGATCATGCAGCGGGTCTCGCCCAACAAGCTGCTTGCCTGGAGCGGCGTGGGCGCGTTTCTGCTCGTGCTGGCCTCGGTTCTGGGCTCGGGTTACTTTGCCCTGGTCACGATCCTGTGCGTAGGGCTGTTCCAGTCGATCATGTTCCCGACCATCTTTACGCTTGCTGTCGCGGAGCTTGGCCCCTTGACCGGGCGCGGCTCCGGCCTGTTGGTCCAAGGCATCGTGGGCGGGGCGTTGATCCCGGTGTTCATGGGATACCTGGCCGACCACTTCGGCATCCATCGCTCGCTGGTGCTGCCGATGCTTTGCTACCTGTTCATCATCTACTACGGCTTTCGCGGCTACCGGATCGCGCCGGACGAGCCGCACGCGGTCATCCAGGCGGTGGTTGAGTAATTGCAGGGAGAAGGCTGCCGGAGTGGACTGCCTCTCTCGCGCCGCCAGACCGGGGCTCAGCCGGCCGACTGAGTGTGCCGCGGCCACTTTGCTTGGCCCGCATCTGCGGGTACCTGACGGAGTTGCCGGTAACCCGCTCCCGCGCTTGGCGGTTGACGGAAGCGGGTTGCTCTGTTCAGATACTGGCTAGATGAGGATGCTAAGGCCGGCAAAGAATAGGAAAGCCTTCGCTCTTTCAAGCGGTATGTCGGATCCAGACTCCCTTGCCCCGGCGATTGCGGGCCCGACGCGGGCCTTGCTGATCGACTCGGGTGGCGAGCGCTAAACCGGCTCCATCCAGTTTCAGGCAGCACACAGGCCACCACCCGCACGGTTGCGGAGGGTGGCTTTCCATTTTGGGGAACCCGCAGGAAGCAGGAGGAGCGACGATGCCGACACTGAGCCTTACCCAGCAGGGTGTTACGCTGGCCAGCATCCTGGCGGCCCGCGAGCGGATTCGCGAACACATCTACTACTCGCCGGCCAACCACTCGGCGGCGCTCTCGGCGATGACCGGGCAAGAGGTTTTCCTCAAGCTCGATAACCTGCAGCGCACCGGCGCCTTCAAGGAGCGGGGCGCGCTCAACAAGATCCTCAGCCTGACCGGCGAAGAGAAGAAGCGTGGTGTGATCGCTGCCAGCGCCGGCAACCACGCCCAGGCGGTGGCATACCACGCGTGCTCGCGAGGGATTCGCGCGCGCATCGTGATGCCATTGATGACTCCCTTGGTGAAGGTTTCGGCGACCAGCGGCTTCGGCGCAGAAGTGCTGCTGCATGGGGCCAACTATGACGAGGCGTGTGCAGAGGCGTTGCGCCAGAGCGGGGAAGAGGGGCTCACGTTTCTCCATCCCTTCGACGACGAGCGGGTGATCGCGGGGCAGGGCACGCTGGGGCTCGAGATGATGGAGCAGATCGCCGATCTGGACGCGGTCGTGATCCCGATCGGTGGGGGCGGCCTGATTGCGGGCGTAGCCTGCGCGATCAAGGAGACGCGGGCCGCTGCCGGGCAGAGGCCGGTGCGGGTGATCGGTGTGCAGACCGAGCGGCTGCCCTCGATGCTGCGCGCGCGCGAGGCAGGCGGGCCGGTTACCGTGCCTGCCGAGGCGACCATCGCCGACGGCATCGCGGTGCGGCGGGCGGGTACGCTTACGTTCCCGCTGGTCGAGCAGTATGTGGATGAGATGGTTACCGTCGACGAGGAAGAAGTCGCGAAGGCGATCCTCATCCTGCTCGAGAGTGAGAAGACGCTGGCTGAGGGTGCGGGAGCCATCGCGCTGGCGGCGTTGTTGCAGCAGAAGACGTCCCTGCCGGCGGGCGCGCGGACCGGGGTGCTGGTGTGCGGCGGGAATATCGATGTAAGCCTGCTGGCCCGGATCATCGAACGCGGATTGCTGAAGGATGGCAGGCGGACGCGGCTGCGGATTCATCTGACGGACCGCCCCGGCGCGCTGCACCACTTGACTGCGATTATCGCGGATGCGCAGGCCAACATTGTGCAGACCGCCTATGATCGAGCGCACTATGGAGTCAATCTTGGCGACACGGTGATCGACTTTACGCTCGAGACGCGCGGGGCCGGCCATATTGAAACCCTGCGCGCGCGGCTGACCGAGGCCGGGTATCGCCATGAACGGATCGCGTGAGGCGCCAGGCCGGCGGCCCCCGGGGGACTTGACAGGCTCCTTGCAGCACCGGAGTACTGTTTTCCTTGCGGATCAGGCGTGTCTATCCTAAGGGAGACCCCTGACCCAACGCTTGCCTCGAATGCAGGTCCCATGCGCAGAAATCTAACAACGTCCCACGCATCGAACCGCAGGATCGCGCGGACGCTCCTGCCGGCGACATGCCTGGCGCTGCTGACGGCAGCCCCGGCTCGAGCCGATTCTTCTCTCCAGGTGACCTACGGAGCGAAGGGCGTTGCGACCCTCTCTTTTGCCGGCATCACGCTTGAGGATGTGGGCGTTTCCGGGGGCGATGCCTTTCATATCTGGCACACACGGCTGACCGATCTGAAAGGAAACGTGCTCAACGGCAGCGAGGGCCAGTATGGCTGGGGCGAGACCAACAATGGCGAAGTCTGGGATAGCTCGACGGCGACCGAGACCTACACCTTTAGCTGGGGAGCGATCGCAACCCGCTTTGCGCAGAGTGGAAACAATCTGGACATGATCGTCACCGAGACGAACCATGCAGGCTCAGGCGTCATCCTCGATGGGGCTGAGATCTATCCCTTCGCGCTGCACTTTCCGCAGGATCCAACGGGCTTCTCCGGCTATACGCAGTACGTCATTACCACGCTTGAACCTGGGGTCAGCATCGCCGACTTCGGATCGGGCGTCGTGACCTCCGTGATCCCGAACGGATCCCTCGCGCTCTACGGCGGATGGAAGTCGGCCGGTTCGGCGACCTACACGCCGATCCTGTCCGGCACAGCGCCTGACGGCCTGCCCAGTTTTTTGCCGAGCAATCAACTGCCGGTGCAGCCGGGCGCGAGCTTGACCTACACCGTGTCGCTACGCTTTACGCCGGAGGGGACGCCGGCCGCGGTAACCGACGCGTATGCCAGTTTTGCCGCAGCGTACCCGAGCCAGATGACATGGAGCGACCATCGGGCGATCGGCACAGCCTATCTTGCCAGCTCGCCGTTCGGGAACTCGTCGCAGCCGGGCGGCTTTCCGACCAATCCCCGCCGCTACTTCAACGACGCGACGGTGGATATTACGACAGCCCCGGGACTCCAAGCTTTCCAGAACAGGATGCTCGCGCAGGCGGAAAGCAACGCCGCCAATGCACAAGCGCTGAATGCGCAGGCTGTCATCACCTGGGATATCGAGGGCGAAGAGTATCCGCAAAGCACCAGCTACGTCTGTTCGCCCGACCAGATCGCAGCGGTTGCGCCGGAGATGGAGAGCCGGATCAGCGATGCGGGGTCGGCATATTACGGACAGAAGCTCGATGACGCGTACTTCAAGACGATAGCCAGCGCGGGATTGAAGATAGGCCTGTGCCTGCGTCCGCAGGTCTTCACCCAGGCCGGAAATGGCGCGGCCAGCCAGGTCTTTCTTTCGAACAATGCTGCGATCGTCGCGAACCTGGAGAACAAAGCGCGGTTGGCTCACACGCGCTGGGGAGCGACAGTTTTTTACGTCGACTCTACGGTGGACCAGAACGGTGGCACGCTGGACCCCGCCATCTTCGAGCGTCTGATCACCGATCTGCCCGGCTTCCTATTTATTCCTGAAGAAAGTACTCCGCGTTACTACGCCTACACGGCGCCGTTCTACTCTTTCCTCTTCCACACCACGACGGGTACACCCGCCTCGACCTACGGCTACTACCCGCATGCCTTTGGCGCGAACCTGGTCAACGATGTCTCGGCCTCGACGCTTGCCGAGTACCAGCCGCAGCTCACCGCGGCGGTCCGGGAGGGCGATCTCCTGATGGGGCACGTGGATTACTGGCAGCAGAACGATTCTACGATCGTCGCGATTTATGAGGCTGCCGGGGTTGTCGCTCCGGCGCCTGGGAAAGTGGCGCCTGTGCTTACCTGGGCGGTGCCCGCGCCGATCGTCTCAGGCACCGCCCTGACGAGCACGCAACTGAATGCCGCAGCGAACGTTGCTGGCGCCTTTGTCTATCAGCCTCCGGCCGGCACCGTTCCAGGCGTGGGCAGCACTCAACTCTCGGTAGCTTTTACTCCCGCGGACACAAGCGCCTACTCGGCGCAAACGGCGAGCGTGGTGTTGACGGTGGATGCATCGGCGCCCGCGCCCGTCCATGCGAGCACGCTTTCCATCACCTCTCCTCCGGGCGGCAGCAAGCTCTCGGGCAGCATCGTTGTCTCAGGCCAGTGCATACTCGCCCTCGACTCGGCCGGCACCTTCCTGATGGTGGATGGGGTTGAGGTAGGTACGCACCGAGTGACCGGCGCTCCTTTCGCTTACCCGTTTGATACAAAAACAGTTACAAATGGGCCGCACACGCTGCAGCTTTGGGGTCACGACACGGCTAACCATACCACCGTGTCGGCAAGTGTGCCGGTCACGGTAGCAAACTGATTGTCCGCTGAGTGCCTCCCCGAACACCGCCCCCAGGGGCTTGCTCCGGATGCCTTGCGCGTACGGGCTGTCCCCCTGTCAGAAGTGTGCGCTCCGCAGTCCGGCCTTGGCTCCGGCTTCCGGCTCGGCTAGAGTAGTCGCATGCATCGCCTGGTCCTGATCGCTCTGCTGCTGTGTGCGCCTGTTCTGCTCGCCTCCTCGCCCGCCTACGTAAGCGAGGAGGTGATGATCCCTATGCGTGATGGGCTGCGACTGCACGCGGTCGTGCTGCGCCCCGCCCCTGGAGGCCCTCACGCAGACGAGGCATTGCCGATCCTGCTCGATCGCACGCCGTATGGCGCCGCTAGCACTACTCCAGGGGAGTTCACCAAGCGCTACCCGGAGTTCGCAGACGCCGGCTACATCTTTGTCGAAGAGGACATCCGCGGGCGGTATCGCTCTGAAGGAACGTTTGTGATGATGCGCCCGCTTGCGGCACACCACGATCCCCAACAGTACCCGCACGACACGGACGAAAGCACGGACGCCTACGATACTGCCGGCTGGCTTGTACGGCACGTGCCGCGCAACAACGGTCGCGTGGGCGTGCTCGGGGTCTCCTACGATGGATTCCTCACCGCCATGGCCGGCATTGACCCCAATCCCGCGGTCAAGGCTATCTCTCCGCAGGCGCCCATGACAGACGTGTGGCAGGGCGATGACTTCTTCCACAATGGAGCTTTTCGTGAGACCTACGGTTACGATTATGCGCTGGGCATGGAGAGCGGGAAGGAGAACGCTTTTGGCAGGCTGGATCGGGATGCCTATGACTACTTTCTGGAGGCTGGATCGTTTGCCGGGGCAATCAGGCAGTCCGGGGTTCAAGGGAAACTGCCGACCTGGCAGGCCTTTCTCGAGCACCCGGCCTATGACGAGTACTGGCGTCAGCGGGCGGTGCAGTCCGACTTCGCTCGCCTCGGCGACCGAGTCGCCGTGCCTACGCTTGAGGTAGGTGGCTGGTGGGACCAGGAAGATATGTGGGGCCCGCAGGCGGAGTACGCCGCGCTGAAGCCACACGATAGCCGGCACGAGGTATACCTTGCGCTTGGCCCTTGGAACCATGGCCAGTGGCGAGGCCAGGCGCGCGGCCTGGGCGTACTTGACTTTGGCGAGGCTACCGGCACCACCTTCCGGGTGCAGGTGGAAGAGCCTTTTTTTGAGCGCTACCTGAGGCCTGAGCGCGGTACGGTAAACACGCCGGCAGCGGTGACAAGCTACCAGACGGGTACCAACCGGTGGATGCACTACGACAGCTGGCCGCCTGAGAAGCATGAGCGGACCGTGGCACTGTACCTTGAGCCAGGGCAGGGCCTGGGCTTCGCGCAGCCTGCTGCCGAGGAGGGCGCCGGCGGCTCAACCGCATATACGTCAGACCCTGCGCACCCGGTTCCCTACCGGGCACGACCGATGGAAGCAACGTACGCGCCCACCGGTTCGCACTGGTACACGTGGCTCGTTGAAGACCAGCGCCCGGCAACTGCGCGCGCCGATGTCGCATCCTGGAAGACGGTCCCGCTTGAGCATGATTTGACCGTTACGGGCGAGATTGTCGCTGACATTTTTGCCTCGACCAGCGGCACGGACAGTGATTGGGCCGTCAAGCTGATCGACGTGTATCCGGAGGATACAAGGCAGGGCAAGATGGCGGGCTTCCAGTTAATGATTGCGGGCGAAATCTTCCGCGGACGCTACCGTGCGAGCCCGACTGAGCCGCAGGCCTTGCCGGCAGATGCGATCGAAGAGTATCGCTTCAGCCTCCACGGCGCCGATCATGTTTTTCTCAAGGGTCACTGCATCCTGGTGCAGGTGCAGAGCAGCTGGTTTCCACTCTACGATCGCAATCCGCAAACCTTTGTGCCGAATATCATGAAGGCTCTGCCGGAGGACTTCCGCTCCGCAACCCAGCGCGTATATTGGTCCTCACACTATCCTTCGCACCTCGATCTGCCCGTCGTGGCGGGCGAGTAGTGGCTTGCCTGGCTGAGGTTCTCAGGAAGCCCGTGTCGGCCCGTCTGCGGTTGACCGCCAGTATCTTGATTGTTACTATCAAAGAGCGGGGTGGAGCAGTCCGGTAGCTCGTTGGGCTCATAACCCAAAGGTCGTAGGTTCAAATCCTACCCCCG
>CAZZYH010000143.1:0-8715 GCA_964658225.1 Vulcanimicrobiota bacterium
GGGGCTAGCAGCAAAAAAGGCAACAGGCTCAGTGCAGGTGGCCGAGCGACTCAGCCTCCACGCCGTCGAGAAAAGCCCGCAGCAGCCGGATCCGGGGCTCGGCCATCTGCCGCGTCGAGGGCAGCCGTATGGCCGAGGGAAGCCGGTCCAGGGTTTGCTTCAGGTAGCCCACGGCCGGGGTAAAGGTGGGGTAGCGGGTGTCTCGACCTACCTTGGCCACTGCGCGCAGGATGCCGATGGCGCCCAGTTGCTCGAGGATGTCTGCATCGCGCAGGATGGTAGCTTCAAGCGTCGACGGGGTATCCCGCGGCTGGTGGGTGCGGATCGCGTCGAGGACCGAGGAAATCTTGTGGACCGGAAAGCCGATCTCCTCAAGGATCGCCGGGGCCTTCTCGACGGTGTAATTTACGTGATTCCATGCGGCGAGCAGCTCAGGTTTTTCCGGTCGATGACCGATAAAGACACCGAGGTCGTGAAGGTAGGCGGCAGCAAAGACAACATCATCGTCGTACTCGAGATCGTGGCCCACCAGGCGCGTCAAGGCGTAGAGACGGGGCTGGTGCCCGTACTTGTCTTGGGGCTGGGCCTGCTCTTGGAGCAGCGTTTCCAGGCGGTGCCGAAAGGCCGCGGGCTGCGCAGGCAGGGGAGCAAACCGAGGGGCATTCGTAGACATCCTTCTCTTCTCCTGGGGTGTGCGACAAGGCTTGCTTACACTACAGTGGTTGCCCCACGGGCCCGCTGTAGTTCCAAAAAGGGAATCACGCTTGCGGGACGGCGTGTACTTGCTAGCGTGCATTTCTTACATGAAATCGCAATGAGGACGGTTACAGACAGGTTACCAGAGAGCAGCACCTCGAGGTCTACAAAGGGAGTCCCTGCATGGCAGAATGATCGCGGGCAGCCCGGTTGATCTGAGCCGCCCGGAGGCCACCGCGGTCCGGGTACCGAGGACTAATATTTTGCGCAATTCACATGCAAAGAAAGACATACAATCTCGGAAGGATTAGGATACAGTCGAGTCCAATACGAGAAAGAGCGCCTTTGAGCCCGGGCGGCTGTACCCCGGGCATCGGCTCCTGTGGTCAGCTGGGCGGGACTAAGCCTGGGGGCACCTGTTACCGGGAGCCCTCACGGCAACGATCGTTCCACAGGTTGGAGATTCTCTTTTACGATTGCAGCCTAGCTGCGCTCTGCACCCGAAGCGTACCAAGATCGTACACACACGCACTTCGAAGGCTCACACATTCATGTCCACCTCGGAGTACATCAGGCGCAGCGAAGGGCAACAGGCTCCAGCGCCCATGCCCGCGCAGGAGCCGCCGGTGAACACGCGGCGGAAGCACAACAATCCGGCGATCGCGTCTACGGCCTTGATGATGCTGAACGACGTGCTCGTGACCCTCGGAGCCTTTTCGATCGCGCTGGTCCTGCACTTCTTCGTCATCGCCAGGCTGCCCTTCTTTCGCGATCTGCCCATCAATGTCACGATCCGCGCCTCGAGCGCCTGGGACCTGCTGGGATTCCTGCTGGTGCTGATGTTCGTGCTGCGCCGCTACGGCCTCTACAACGGGGTTCCGGACCGCAGCGCGGCGCATGAGCAGCGCCTGATCGCGCAGGCCTGCTTCACGGCCGGGCTGCTGCTGTGCGGCTGGCTGTACATGGCCCACAACGCCGACCTGTCGAGGCTGCTGGTGATCGTGCTGGTCGGCACGACCGCGGTCGCGCTGGGCATCCGCCGCGCGGTCTGGCGCGCGGTCCGTTTCTCGCGCTACGCCAAGGGGGTTGAGACGCGCAATGTGGTCATCCTCGGGACCAACCATCTGAGCAGCGCGATGGGTCAGCAGATCGAGGATGACTATCACCTCGGGTATCGGCTCTGCGGCTTTATCGAAGCCCCCGGGTGTGATGGGGAGGGCGAGGTGCCGGCCAAGCGCGTGCTCGGCCACCTGGACCGGCTCCGTGAGCTGACCCGGATGCATTTCATCGACGAGGTCGTCATCGCCCAGCCCTGCCCTCTCGATACGGTCATCGATCTGGTCGAAGAGGCGCATGATCTGGAGATCGACGTCCGCGCCATCTCCGGCTTTTACGGGGAGCTGACCCACAATGCGGCCATCGAATACCTGGGCGTGTACCCGGTCGTTTCGCTGCACCGGCGCAACCCCCGCATCCTCGCCTTCTTCCTCAAGCGGGTGGTCGATATTGTTCTCTCGGTAGCCGCGCTGATTACCGTCTTCCCCCTGATGCTGGTCATCTCCTGCGCGGTCCTGATCGACTCGCGCGGGCCGGTCTTCTATGTCTCCGAGCGCATTGGCAAACGCGGCCGCGTCTTTCCCTGCTTCAAGTTCCGCACCATGGAGCGCGATGCCGAAGCCAAAAAGCGCGAACTGGCCAAGCATAACGAGCGCGACAGCATCCTGTTCAAAATGACCAAGGACCCGCGGGTGACGCGCGTCGGCCGCTTCCTGCGCAAGTACTCGCTCGACGAGCTGCCCCAGTTCTTCAACGTGCTGCGCGGCGAGATGTCGATCGTCGGGCCCCGGCCACCGATTGCAAGCGAGGTAGCCAAGTACGCGCTCGAGCACTTCCGCCGTCTGGAGGTGCTGCCCGGGCTGACCGGCCTCTGGCAGGTGCAGGCGCGCCATGACTCGTCGTTTGCGCGCTATATCGCGCTCGATACAGCGTACGTCGAAAACTGGAGTTTCTGGCTCGACCTGAAGATCCTGCTGCGGACCGCGCATGTCGTCATCCGCGGTACCGGCACCTAGAAAGCCCGCCCGGCAGCCGGCGCTGCTTTTTGCACCCGGCTCGCTGAAACCTCTCCTCGCCTTCGCGCGTCCTAAGCAGACACCTGCATGGGAGGAGACCCTGCTTGACCGACATGCGCCGCCCCGTCCCCGCTCTTGTTCCTCTGCTGGTCATGGGGGTCGCTCTTTGGTTCGGCCCCGCCCTCACGCACGCCCAGCAGAAGGCTCCCGGCGAGACGCACCGCACCGGTGCCGATCATCCGGCGGACCCGCCCAGCCACGCCGAAAACCAACCCGACGAGCCGAGCCAGCAAATTGGCCACGGTGAAGACAAGCCCGAGGCCAGGCCCGTCGAGCGCTCCTCGGTCACGCACCACGATCTCGCGCTCGGCGGCAAGACGCTGCACTACACGGCGACGGCGGGCACGCTGCTCATCCGGGACGAAGAAGACAAACCCTACGGCAGCATCTTCTACGTGGCATACACGGTCGATGCTCCGGAAGCCCGAAGCCGCCCGGTCACCTTTCTCTACAACGGCGGCCCCGGCTCGGCGAGCCTGTGGCTGCACATGGGCTCGGTCGGGCCGATGCGCGTGGTGACGGCGAGTCCCTCTGCGACCGGCTCCGGCCCCTACCAGCTGGTCCCGAACGAGTACACCCTGCTCGACACCTCGGACCTGGTCTTCATCGACGCGCCCCTCACCGGCTACTCGCGCGCGGCAGGCAAGGCGACCAGCAAGGACTTCTCCGGGGTGGACCCGGATCTGAAAGCCTTCGGCAAGTTCATCGGGCGCTACGTGACCGTGAACCAGCGCTGGAACTCGCCCAAGTTTCTCTTTGGTGAGTCCTATGGAACCACGCGCTCTGCCGGGCTCTCGGCGGTGCTGCAGGAAGACGGCATCCAGCTCAACGGGATCGTCCTGCTTTCGTCGGTGATCAACTACTACCGGGCCCGGGCCGCGGGGATGGACCTCGATGCGATCTACAATCTGCCTTCCTACGCGGCCATCGCCTGGTATCACAGAAAGGTTGCCGGCTCGACCGGCGCAGCCGACGACGCCATGAGGGCCTTTGTCGAGCAGGCGCGGGTGTTTGCCCGCGGCGAGTACGCCCAGGCGCTCGCGCAGGGGGACGCGCTCTCGCCGGCCGAAAGCGAGGCCATCGTCGCCAGGGTCAGCCACTTTACCGGCCTGGGCAGCGAGTACATCAAGCAAGCCAAGCTGCGCATCGCGCCGGCGCGCTTCCGCAAGGAGTTGCTGCGCGGCGAGGGCGACATCCTGGGCCGCTACGATGCGCGCTTTGAAGGCACGGATTCTGACAACGCGGGCGAGAACCCGTCCTACGATCCCTCCGACACCGGTATTGCCGGCGCCTATATCGCAATGCTGCACGACTACCTCGAGCGCGACTTGAGGTACCAGACCACCGATGCGTACCGCCCGAGCGCCGGGTCGATCGGCGAGTGGGACTGGCACCACAAGGCGCCCGGGCGCCAGGTCGCGGACCAGATGCCGGACACGGCCCTGGACCTTGCCGACACCATGCGCAAGAACCCCAGGCTCAGGGTGCTCTCCGCCAACGGCTGGTTCGACCTCGCCACCCCGTTCTTCGGCACCGAATACGACGTGGCCCACATGATGCTCGCTCCCGAGTTGCAGAAGAACCTTACCTTTACCTACTACCCAGCAGGACACATGGTCTACCTCAACGTAGAGGCGCTCAAGCAGTTGCGCCGTGACCTGACCGGCTTTTACTCGGCCGCTATGCGTTAGCAAGCCCGGGTTATGCAAGTAGTAACCGGCGGTCTATTGATTTTGGAAGCCAAATTGCTTTAAAATGAAGAAATTAGCCGGGTCGATGGAGCTCTGGAGCTCTGCACCGAACGCGGGCCATCGCCAGCCGGCACATCTCAACGCCAGGGGCAGCACCTACATGGCAAAACGTCGTGGAAATCCCAACTGGGGCAAGCCGGAGCCGATCGGCCCTGTTGTTCCCACAGTGACTTCGTTTGAGCAGGTGGTCAAAGAGTTCAAACTTACTCCGGATCAGTATGTGCGTTCGACCCGTCTGCGCGAGTGGGCGCGGCGGAATCGTAACTCGAAGTACATTCCTGAGGCGCTTCTCGAGGCTTGGGGCTTTGAGATCGAGTCGACCCTGTAAGTTCAGCAGGCCTTTGCATGGAGCAGTTTCGCCGCCGCCGCTCGCCTGAGCGCGAAGAACTGGAACAAGACACAACGCCATCGCACTCATCCTGTGATGGCGTTCGTTTTTTTTCGGGTGAACATCCTGGTCGGCGGGTCTCTCTCTCTCTCTGGCGCGTCCACTACAGGTCCACCCCTGAGCGCACCGCATCTCCGGTTGACCAGGAAAGTCGAGCGTAGCCTCATGGCACACGAGCCTCCTTTTACCGATGTTCCCGGCGCACTGGCTGACTTCAAGGCAGGCCGGATGGTGGTTGTGGTCGACGATGAAGATCGGGAGAACGAAGGCGATCTCACGCTGGCGGCCGAGTTTGTGACCCCGGAGGCGATCAACTTCATGGCCCGGTTTGGCCGCGGGCTGATCTGCCTGACCCTGACCGAGGAGCGCGCGGACTACCTGCGCCTGGCGCCCATAACGCGGGAGAACTCCTCGCGCTTCGGGACCGCGTTTACCGAGCCGATCGAGGCGCGGGAAGGGGTCACCACCGGCATCTCTGCGAGCGACCGCGCCCAAACCATTCGTGTCGCGATCGACGCGAACTCGACCGCGGCCGATCTCGCCCGGCCCGGGCATGTGTTTCCGCTGCGCGCCCGCAAGGGCGGCGTGCTGGTGCGGGCCGGGCAAACCGAGGCGTCGGTCGACATGGCGCGCATGGCGGGCCTGGTCGCCGCGGGCGTGATCTGCGAAATCATGAACGATGACGGCTCGATGGCGCGGGTGCCGGACCTGGTTGAGTTCTGCCGGGTGCACGGGCTGAAGATGCTCACCGTGGCGGAGCTCATCCGCTACCGTCTGCAGCATGAACGGTCGATCCTGCGCGTGGCCGAGTCGACGCTGCCGACCGCCTACGGCGACTTTCGGCTGATTGCCTACGAGAGCCAGACCGATGAGCAGCAGAGCCACGTCGCTCTGGTGATGGGGGACGTGGCGCAGGCGGCTCAAGGGCCGGGGGAGGCAGGCGCGGAGGCTGAGCCGCTCGCCGGCTCCGAGCCCGTTTTGGTGCGCGTGCACTCGCACTGCCTGGCCGGCGAGGTCTTCGGCTCCACCCTCTGTGACTGCCAGGCGGGTGTCCAGCGATCGCTCCGCGCTATCGCCGCGGCCGGCCGCGGAGCGCTGATCTACCTGCACAACGGCGGACGGGGGTTCGAGATCGACCGCACCACCCCCAAGCCGCACATCCTGCTGCACCGTAATGCGCATCGCGAGCAGCGGTCGCCGGAAACGCACGATGACCGGCACCAGCGCATCCTGCGCCAGGCCGGGCTGGGCGGCCAGATCCTCTCCGACCTCAAGATCCGCCGCATCCGGCTGATGTCCAATACGCCCACCCATGTGCCGGCCCTGCAGGGCTTTGGGGTCGAGATCGTGGAGCAGGTGCCGGTGCCGGAGTTCACCCGGGCCGAAGCCGCGAGCTAAGTGAGGCCTCGTTTGCTTCTCGCCGTCCTTGCAGGTGGGCTGTGCTGGTTTCCATCGGCCGCCCAGTACGCGCGGGTCGGGGTGACGGGGCAGATTCAGATGGCCGGGCTCAGTCAGATGGAGCAGGCTCTTGCGGTAGCGGATCCGGACCAGAAGATCGACCTGCTGGTGAGGTTGGGCGTCGATCAGGATCTGGCCGAGCGAGCCGTCGCGGCGATCCTTCCTGGCGAAGCCATCGCGCTTCGCCCCTTGCGCCGAGCCGCCGGAGCGTCGCTCGCAGTGGTTTTTCTCCCGGATGGCAGCAGAGGCTACGCCGATCTCTTCCTGCTGGAGCAGACGCACGACACAGGGCAGCCGCCCGGGTGGAAGGCGGTCGATCATGAGCAGCCCAGTTGCTGGCGGGTTTCTTGCTCGTTCGAGCTCGTGCCGGTTGAGAACCAGGATGCGGACGACATCCTGCTGCATCACGTGAACCGCGGGCATGGTTCCGGGATGGTCACCGACAACACGGAGCTCTTTTCGCCCGCGCAGGGGCGGCTGCGTCGCGTGCTTTCTACAGAGGACTATGACCGGCAGGACGAAATCGGCGGACCTGAGCGGGTCCGGTCGAGCACCTTTCTGCCGATGCCGAATGGCGCCCTTGAGGAGAGCCGTAGCACTTCTCTGGACGATCGGCTGACCCTGGTCGAGCGACGCTACTGGACCTGGTCAAAAGCAAAGCATCAGTTCATCCCTTTGAGTTTTCAGGCCGTTGCCGCACCCGCTCACTGAGCTGAGAGCGCCGGTGCGGGATCACTGGGGGCCAGTCAGCCAGCGCTTGCGGTCGGCTGGGTCGAGCCGCTCGATCGCGTAGCGCAGGGTCGTGCGTGGGACGCGCGCATAGTGCCTGCGAAGGAATTGGAGAAGCTCCATTGCATCGCGCTTGCCGGCTTCCCGCAGGAGCCACCCCACAGCCTTGTGGATGAGGTCGTGCTTGTCGCCGAGCAGCCCTACAGCGACCTGGTAGGTGAGCGCGGTACGCCCGGCGCGAAGCTCGGCGAAGGTGCTCACGATCGCGATGCGACGATGCCAGAGGTTCGACGAGCTGGTGAGTTGCGCGAGGAGGGCCTGGTTGCCTGGCAGGTGCTCGCCTACCAGCGTGGCGGCCGAGGTGTCGACCAGGTCCCAGTTGTTGATCGCCTCGAGATGGTTGAGGTAGAAGCGGTGGAGGGGGAGCGTTTGCTCCTGGTCGGCGCGCCTGTGCCGCGCGACGAGGATGACCA
Organism: Vulcanimicrobiota bacterium; assembly: GCA_964658225.1. Lineage (GTDB taxonomy): Bacteria > Acidobacteriota > Terriglobia > Terriglobales > Acidobacteriaceae > EB88. The sequence continues at coordinate 7,628 of CAZZYH010000143.1, forward strand.
GCGCCACCAGCCGATGCTCGTGGATCGGCGAGGCCAGGAGCTTGCTGAGCTCCACCGTCGGCAGGTGGGCGAAAGCGCGCGCGACCTGTCGCTGCTCCGGGACCGTGATACCGAGGAAGCGGTCGCCCTCGGCATACTCGCCTACACCGGTGCGGAAGAAGCGCTGAAGAATGCGGGCGCGCTCGGGGTTCTCGAGCGCGGCGAGCTCACGCTTGACGGCTGCGGCTGTGAGCCTCGGCGCGGCGATCCCTGCGGCGGCACGCATCTCTCAGCTCCCCGGTGGCAAGATCTTCCTTCATCGTTGGCCTAGGCGCGGACCGCGCCCGGGGTGGGCAGCACCGCCAGCAGACCGCGCCGGTCCAGCTCTTCGCGCAGGCTGTCGACCGTCGAGAAGTGGATGGCAGTGATGCCAACGGACTCGGCGGCCTCGATGTTGACCAGCTTGTCATCAAGAAAGAGCGCTTCTTCGGGCTTGACGCCGAGCTTCTCGCAGGTGTGCAGATAGATGGCCGGGTCGGGCTTGGCGATGTTCAACTCGCACGACCAGGTGTGGTGATCGAAGCGGCCCAGCCAGCCGAACTCCTGGCGCATGTAGCGCAGCAGCTCCTCGCCCATGTTCGAGAGGATGCCGATCTTGAAGCCGGCATCCTGCACGGCGTAGACCCAGGCCAGCATCTGCTCGTTGAGCGTGGACCACATGAGCACATCGTTCTCGATCAGCCGCTCGATCTGGGCGCTCGACATCGCGAGGCCGGCATCGTCGGAGATGGACTGCCAGTAGCTGGTGCCGTTCAAAAAGCCCAGGTCGTAGTCGTGGCGGCGCTTCCAGTAAGCCTGCTCGAACTGCTCCCCGTCGAGCCCGGTGATGGCCTTGAGGTTGGCGTAGGCGACCGGCTCCTGCGCCGTGCTGAGGACCATGCCGTAGTCAAAGATCACTGCTTTCAATGCCATAGGAAAACTCCTTTTGCCGGGTGCTCGGGGACGAGCACCCTCACCCCACCATTATGCGGGATGACGGGGTTGGCGCCATGGCTGCGGCGCGACCTGGCGGCGGTCGAGCGGCTAGACTGGGGCGAGCATGTTCTCGC
>CAZZYH010000144.1:0-8666 GCA_964658225.1 Vulcanimicrobiota bacterium
CCCTGTTCAGTACCGGAACTGCTTGGCTCATCACACTTGCTCCTGTCGGCATCTCTTGGGCAGGCCTGGGCCCGCTCTCGACTTCGATGCGCAAACCGGGCCTTCCGCTCCGGCTGCCCGCGGGCCGGGCGTAAGCTGACAGGAACGTCGATGAGGGCTACTCGGACCCATCTTGGCTCCCTGCTCGAGGATATGCGGCGTCTGGGCAGCCAGACTGCGGTCGTCGAGCATCGCGGTGTGCGCCGCTTCTCCGCCAGCTACGCTGCGCTCGCGCAAGGGGCCGAGTGGTTCGCAGCCGAGCTCGTCCGGCGCAGGGTCGGCCCGGGCGAGCGGGTGGTGCTGTGGGGCCAGAACAGCGCCGCCTGGATCGCCTGCTTCTTCGGCTGCGTGCTGCGGGGGGCGCTGGTGGTTCCGCTCGATGCAGCGGGCACGGTCCCCTTTGCCGAGCGCGTGGTGCAGGAAACCTCGCCCCGCCTGGTGGTTGGCGACGAAGGCCTGCTGCAGGCGCTCGCGAGCCGCACTGCGCAGCTCGATCTGGCCCGGCTGGACACAGCCATGCGGACGCCAGCAATGCCCGTCTCGCCACCGCAGGCTGCAGAACTTGGTCCCGACACACCCTTGCAGATCCTGTTCACCTCCGGCACGACCGGCGAGCCGAAAGGGATCGTGCACACCCACGGCAACCTGCTTGCCTCACTCAGCCCCATCGAGCGCGAGATCGCCAGGTACCGCCGCTACGAGCGCCTCGTGCATCCGCTGCACGTGCTCCACACCCTGCCGCTTAGCCATGTCTTCGGCCAGTTCATGGGCCTCTGGATCGCGCCCGTGCTCGGCGCGGTCGTGCACTACGAGTCGCGGGCCGAGGCCGGGCGCCTGCTCGGGCTGCTGCGTCGGGAGCGCATCTCGGTTTTGGCCGCGGTACCGCGCGCGCTGGCCTTGCTGCGTGCCGAACTGCTCTCTCTCTACCCGGAGCTGCCCGGGGAGCTGCTGCGCGCGCAATGCGCCCCGATCGCAGAACGCTGGTGGCGCTTTCGCCGCGTCCATGCCCGGCTCGGCTATCGATTCTGGGCGATCGTCTGCGGCGGGGCTACGCTGGCGCCAGAGCTCGAAGACTTCTGGAATACGCTCGGCACCGCCCTGATCCAGGGCTATGGCATGACCGAAACCTCGGCGCTGGTCACGCTCAACCACCCCTTCAAGCCGGCGCGCGGCACCCTGGGCAGGCCGCTGCCAGGGCGCGAGCTGCGCATCTCCGAGCAGGGCGAACTGCTGGTCCGCGGGCCTATGGTCGCAACGGCCGCGTGGCAGAACGGGGCGCTCCACAGCGCAGGCGCGGACGAACAGGGCTGGCTCCCGACCGGCGATCTGATCCGCCCTGATGAGCAGGGCCGGCTCATCTATCTCGGGCGCACCGGCCAGCGCCTGGTCACCTCGGCCGGGCTGAATGTTTACCTCGAGGATGTGGAGGCAGCGCTGGCCGCCCAGCCGGGGGTGCAGGCGGTGGTGGCGCTCGGGATCGAAGGCCCCCACGGACCGGAGCCGGCAGCGGTCCTGAGAGCCACGCAGGCGGCCCTCTCGGTGGAGCGGGCAAACGCCACGCTTGCTCCCCACCAGCGCGTGACACGCTGGTGGCCCTGGCCCGGCCTGGACCTGCCCCGAACGGCCACCGGCAAGGTGCGCAGGCACCTGGTCGAGGCATGGGTGCGGCAACGTCTCCTTGAGGAGTCGGCCCCGGTTGCGACCCGCAGCGAGCCGCACGACGCTTTGCTCGCATGGATCGCCGCGGCGGCGGGAAGCCGGGCTGCTCTAGCCGCGCGGGATCCGGCCGAACTCGAGTCCGAAAGCCTGGCGTCGCTCGGTATCGACAGCCTGGCCCGGGTTCAGCTTCAGGTTTTGCTCGAGCAGGCCGGCGGCCGCTCGATCGATGAGGCGGAGATGGCCGGCGCGCGCACGGTGAAGGATTTGCGCCGCATGGCCGGGCTGCCCGGCGCAGAACAAGGCGCGACCGGCCCGGAAGGTCGAGCGCAGGAGGGGCAGAATCCTGCGGCCGTGCTTGCCGAGGGCCCTCGATCTGCGAAGCCGATGGGTTCCGGGATCGCTCGCAGCGAGAGCTTTCTTTACCTTCGCTGGCCCTGGAGCAGGCCCGCGCGGTGGCTGCGCACCCTGTTTCTCGAAGCCTGTGTGCGGCCCCTGGTGTGGCTGCTGGCAGCGCCGCGGGTGCTCTACGGCACTGAAGCGCCCGGCGGGGCAGAAGCGGCCCGCGGCACCAAGACGCCCGGCGGCGCAGCAGCGCTCGGCAGCTCCGGGCCCATGCTGCTCGTGGCCAACCACGTGAGTGCCTACGACCTGCCCTTGCTGCTCTCTGTGCTGCCGCCGCGACTACGTCGGCGCGTGGCGACAGCAGCCGCAGGCGAGATGCTCGAAGCCTGGCGTCATGCGCGTGGCAACCCGCTTGGCCCGGCCATCTTCTGGTCGCTGACCTTGCTCTTCAATGTCTTCCCGCTGCCCCACCGCCATGGCTTTGCGCGCTCGTTCCAGCATGCCGGCCAGGCCCTCGATCAAGGCCTGAGCGTGCTCATCTTCCCGGAAGGCAGGCGCTCCCACGGGGGTCCTATCGCTCCCTTCCGCGGCGGGATCGGGTTGTTGGCGCAGCAGGCTGCGGTGCCGGTGCTGCCGATCGCGCTTTCGCAGTCGCGCAACCACGAGGGCCTGCGTCCCTATGCAGCCACGGTGTCGATCGGCGCCCCCGTGACCATCCACGCGGGAGAAGAGGCGCACGCGATCACCGCGCGGCTCGAAGAGGCGGTGCGGGCGCTGCACGGGGCGAGGCGGGAGAACCCCTAGGCTGGGCCGGTCGCTCGCCCGTTTCCGTTCACGAAGGCCGGCGCGCGCACCCTGCACCCGGCAGCTGCGATCGGGTGCGGGGAAGTGGCCGGTGCGCGCGCGCCATCACTTCTTGCCCGGGGACCGGGGAGGTTTCTTGCTTGCGGCCGCCGGCTGTTCCCTATCTGCAACCATGGTGGTTGCAGATGGGGTGGTCTCCGTCTCCTGCGCGGACGGAGCGCCGGCAGCCCGCTCCTTCGCCGGCCCGCTCTCCCGCTCGGGTTCGCTGTTCTTGAGCCCGAGGACGGTGAGCAGCTTATCGACAAACCTTTCCTCGGCTACCGGCTCCGGGGGAGCGGCCTGCAGCGCGGCCTCCTGCGGATGGAGATCCGGCTCCTGTTCGCTCAGTCGGTAGCCCGCCCTGGCCGCGGCCTCTGCGGCTTCAGCCAGGCTGCTCTCGACTGCCTCCAGCCCAGGCTTGGCCGGTGCGGGCTGGGCTGCGAGCCCGGCCAGCCGGGGCAGAGCGCGCCACCACAACAGGGCCTCAAAGCTCTCCTTGTTGAAGTAAGTCACCCCGTCCGCATCGTGCACCCCGGTCAGCCAGCGCACGTCGCCGTCCTGCCACACCTGCTCAGGAAACCCGGGCGCTGGAGTTTTTGTATCTGTAACAGTCACAGATGCAACCACGGCCTCCGGCTTCGGCGCGGAAGGCTGAACTCCCGCGGCAAGCGCGATGCGCACGCGCGCCGCCGCCCGCCAGGTGTCTTCGTGGCTCAGGCCCAGACCGGCGAAGGCCTGCGCCAGCACCTGCCGCAGCCGGAATTGATCAAAAGCAGCCAGCGCCGCTCGGGTCGGGTCGGCCAGGTCCAGCGACTCGCCCAGCACCGAGAGCAACGCCCAGCCAAGAACCGGCGACCAGATCGCACCGGCGTCGAGGACCGGACTGCTGCTCGGCAGCACACTGCGCGCCTCAGCAGGCCAGGGCCGGCTGCACTGGGCCTCGAGCGAAGGCACCCGCAGGAGCGCATGCAGGCGCTCGCGCAGGTGCGTCTCGAGCAGGGCTGTCTCGTTCTTCGAGGCAGCCGAGATCAGCTCGGCCTGCGGCGCGGCCTCGATCCCGGCCGGGACTCCTTCAGGCGCCGGGGCGGCCGATAAAGCCGCCGCCGCGGGCTCGATGCGCTGGGCATAGGCGCGGCGCGCCTGCTCCATGAAAGCAAGGGCGCGGGCGAGAAACTCGGTCGTCGTCCGGCTCTCCGCCAGCAGCGCCCCAGGCTGCGGGGCGCCTGTGGTCGCCCCGGGCAGGCTGGTCAACGGCTGCTCGACCAGCGAAGCAATCTGCCGCACCAGCATCGGCTCAAGGGCGCGAGAGAGCGCCTCATGTACCGGCGCCAGTTCGAGCGAGAGGAGCGCCCCGTCCAGGTCGTCGACCCCGCGGCCGCCCAGGACATCGCACAAGCGGGCCCAGTTGTGCTCGGCGTCCGTGTGCATCTCGCGCCAGTCAATCAGCACCGCGTACTGGTAGGCGTGCAGGTCGAAGCGGATTCCCTTCTTGACCAGATCTGCCGCACGCCGCAGGTAGGTGAGCCCGGAGGCGCTCTCGCGGTAGGCGAACAACCGGTTCCAGTCATCCGGCAGATCGAGCGCCTCTTGCAGGGATTGCCGGCGCAGCACGCCCGCGCCCTTGTCCATGTAGGCGGCCGACTGGTGAATGGTGCCACGCGTCTCACCGTAGGTGTTGTGGTACACGATTAGCGCGCGCTGATCTCCGCGGCGATTGGAGTACGCAAAGACGTTCTCGTCCACCGAGCCATCGTCTTTCCACAGATCGTAGAGAAGGAAGTGTTCGCTTTCTGCGAAGAGCCCGCGATTGTGCAGCAGCGGCGCGATCTCGCGGTTGTGCCGATCCACCAACCCCTGGTTGGGAACCTCTTCCAAGCGCGGCCGGTAGTACTCCATGCCGTACTTTTCGGTAAAGCCTTCTACCTGCCCGTGGCCGAACATCGGCAGGCCCGGCAGGGTGGCCATCATCGTCGCCACGCCGAAGTACTTGTCTCCGGAGCCGAACTGGTCGATCGCGGTACGCTCGTCCGGATTGCTCATGAAGTTGACATAACGCTTCATGATGCCGGGGTCGAACTCGAGCGTCTTCTTGAGCACATCGCGATACTTTGCATTGTCCTCATCGCGCAGCATGACCATGAACGCCGAGTTATAGACCCGGTGCATGCCGAGGGTCCGCACAAAATAGCCTTCCATCAGCCAGAAGGCCTCGGCCAGCAGCAGAGTGCCCGGGACCTCGGCCGCCACCCGATCCACCACCTCGCGCCAGAACTCGTTGGGCAGCGCGGCGTCAAACTCCTCGGTCGTCATGGCCGACTCGGCGCGCGAGGGAATCGACCCACCCGAGCCCGGGGTGGGGAACCAGAGCCGCTGCACATGCACCTTGGCGAGCGTCATCGCTGCGTCGAAACGGATGATCGGAAACAGCCGCGCCACGTGCAGGATGGTCTGGACGACCTGCTCGCGCACCGTGGCGCTGCGATAGTTCAGCTGCGCGGTATCGTTCCAGGGAAAACTGGTGCCGTCGTTGCCGTGATAGACAAATTCCGTGTGCCCGGACCATTTGTCCCGGCGGCGAAAGACCACGGCCGCATCGGTCTGGGAGTAGTAGTGGTCCTCGATCTTGATCTCGACCCGGTCGTCGCCGGATAGGTCCGGCCCTTCAAAGCTGTAGGCCGGGTAGGGCGAATCGCTCCGGGAGAGAAACCACTCGGGATGATTGATGACCCAGGTAGAGTCGATGCCCATGTGGTTGGGCACCATGTCGCTGGCCAGGCGAAGCCCGTAGCGCGAGCAGCGGTCCCGCAGCACGCCGTAGGCGTACTCGCCGCCCAGGTCGTGAGCGATCGCATAGTCGTAGAGCGAGTAGGCCGACGCGACCGCATCCGCATTGCCGCAAAGCCGCTTGATCGTCTGCGAGGCGCGGCTGCGCTCCCATACCCCGATCAGCCACAGCGCATTGACGCCGCGACCGGCCAGGGTCTGCAGTTCCTCATCCGGGATCTGGTCCAGCGTCCGGATCTCGCGGCCATAGGTGCGCGAGAGCTGGTGCAGCCAGACGTAGGTGCTTTTCGCAATCAGCACCGTCCGCGGCATCCACTCCTGGTCGGGCGAAAAGGCCTCGTACTGCTCGGGCGCGGTGGAGAAGCTGGGAACCTCTGCGCCGCCCTTCGAGAAGCCGTCTAAGCGATTCCGCCTGGCCAGCGTTTCCGCGCTGGGCGGGTTGTACCGGATCCACAGCGCGATCTCTTCTTCCTTGAGCACGTCGCCGGCCAGCAGCGCGCGCCGCAGCAGGTCACCCAACGCAAAGCTCCAGCGCGCGCGCATGCGGGCCAGCTGCTCGCTCAGCGTGCCCTCCCCCTGGTCAAAGATGCTGGTCAGCAGGTGGAGCAGGCCCAGGCCGTCGGGGCCGGCCGGGGGCTGGGTCGCGAAGTAGTCGGGCAGCCCGCGGGTAACCTGGTCGTAGACCGTGGCCGCCTTGAGCGGGGTGTCGTCAAAGAGCTCGCGGAAGGGCGAGAAGGCCGGGTTGGCATTGGCGAACCAGAGCAGCAGCAGCTCCTCGAAGATGACCGCCCGGTGCGTCCGCTCACCGGTCGCATCCGGGCTGGAGTCGGCCAGCCACTGCGCAGGTGTCTGCTCACCCCTGTAGACGCTGGTGCCCGGGAAGCGCTCGACAAAGCGCAGCAGCAGTGCGTCCAGCTGCTCCTCGCCCACCTGCCCGGCAAACCAGGTCAGCGCATCCTCCATCACGCCAGGGGCGACCGTTTCCCGGTAGTGGGCAATGAGCGCGTGCGCAGCCTCGTCGATCAGCCCCATGGCAAAGAGCGCCCCGGGCTGCACCTGCCGGGCCGGGTCCTGCGCTGCCCCGCGCACCTGGTTCATGCGGTGGGCCAGGCTGCGGCTGGCCGCGGGATTGGCGAAGATGGCGTTGCCATTGAAGGAGAAGAGCACTTCCTTGACCTGGTAGAGATCACGGGCTTCGCGCGAGATGTGAAATTCAAACATGAACGTCTGGACTCCCTGGATCGTGGCTTCGATGAGACGTGCGTGAGAGCGAAGTACCGGCGGCGGCTCCGGCCTGGCGCGGAAGTAGAATCAAGTGGATAGATGCGCAAGCGGGCAGCCTGAGACGCAAACAGGCGGCCGGCGGCCGGCCGGGCAGGCGGATTTGGAGGCCGGCGGCATCGAGAACCCCCAGGAGCCCTCACCCCGTCCATGCCAAACCCGTTCTCTGCCGGCCCGTCTACGCCCCCTGCCCCTCCTTCGATCGAAAGCTTTGACCCGGCCAGGCTGACCGCTGAGGAGAACTATAAGCTGCTCGCCGGCTCGGTGCTTCCCCGTCCGATCGCCCTTGTTTCGAGCCTGGACCGGCAGGGCGTGCGCAACCTGGCGCCCTACTCGTTTTTTACCGTGGTCAGCGCGAATCCCCCGGTTCTGTGCTTTTCTCCTGCCGTACGCGAGCCGAGCACAGACCCCTACGGCTCCCCGCTCAGCGCCCATAAGGATACGCTGGAGAACATCCGCGCCACGGGCGAGTTCGTGGTCAATGTGGTCTCGGAGGCGATCGTGGAGCAGATGAACCAGACCGCGGCCCAGGTGCCGCCCTCGGTCGACGAGTTCGCGCTGGCCCGCCTCAGCCCCCTGGCGAGCGAGATGGTGCAGGCGCCGAGGGTGGCCGAGTCGCCGGTGCAGATGGAGTGCCGCCTGGTCCAGATCGTGGAGGTGAGCAGGCTGCCGCTAGGCGGAAGCCTGGTGCTGGGCGAGGTGGTGCGCTTCCACATAGCCGGGGAGGTGCTTGGCAAGGCGCTGCACATCGATGCCGACCGGCTCATGGCGGTGGGCCGCATGTCCGGCTCGGACTACGTCCGCACGACGCAGAGGTTCGCGCTCGAGCGGCCGAAGTAAGGCGGCGCAGAACGGGCCGCCTCAAGCCGCCTCGCCCCGTTGCTCACCGGGCTGCCGGCAAGGTGGTTCCGTACCCAGCCTGAGCAACCCGCCCTCATCAATCGAAGACGCCCTCAGCTTTGTCCTCCCGCCTCTCTTCTCCCTCGGAACAAAATTTATGAACACCACCCGCACCCTTCCCGTCTTTGCATGCGAACAGGGATGCCGAGGAGTTCGCGATCGTGCAAAGCAGTGACGAAGCCAGCTTTACTGCACTGGTCGAGCGGCAGTCACGATTTGCCTTTCAGGTGGCCTACTCGGTCCTGCGCAACGCGCACGATGCCGAAGATGCGGTGCAGGAGATGTTGCTGCGCCTGTACCGCCGCCGGGCATGGCTTGACTTGCAGGACGAACGGGCGTTCCTGGCCCGGGCTACCTGGCGCGTAGCGGTTGACAAGCTCCGGCAGCGCCGCCCGGCAACTGCTCTAGGAGAGGAGGGAATCGAGTTGACCGCCACGGGACCGGACCCCGAGCACCTGGCCATCGCCGCCGACTTCAGCGCGATGGTGCATGCCCTTGCAGACCGGCTCCCAGAAGACCTGCGACAGCCGCTCTCCCTCGCCTCCCTCAACCAGATGAACTCATGCGAGATCGCGGCCATCATGGGCATACCCGAGGGAACCGTGCGCACCCGTCTGCTGCGTGCGCGAAAACTACTCCGCGACAAAATCGCGGCGATTGAGGAGAGACGCGGTGTACGACCAGGACGATGACCTGCAGGCCAGGATTGATGCGGCCATGGAAAACTATGCCAACGCACCGGCTGCACCCGTGCCCTCGCACCTTGCCGCCCGCGTAATCGCCATAGAAAGGAGCCGGCGGACCAGCCTGTGGCGTTG
>CAZZYH010000145.1:0-667 GCA_964658225.1 Vulcanimicrobiota bacterium
GGCGGTCGCGTTGCTGGGGATGGCGGTCGCGGCCACCCTTTCCGGCTGTGCGTCGCGGTTTGTCACGGCCACCATCACCAACGAGACCGATCAGCCTATCAAGGTAGTGGAACTGGACTATCCCGGGGCGGGCTTCGGCGTGAGCACGCTTGCGCCGAAAGGGGTATACAGCTATCGCTTCAAGGCCATCGGTTCCGGGCCGCTGTCGGTGAGCTATGCCGAGGCCTCCGGCGCCGTGCATACGGCCACCGGCCCGGTGCTTCAGGATGGACAGGGCGGCAGTTTAGCTGTGCACATCAGGGCGCGCGGAGTGGTTGGCTGGGAGCCGGCTTTTCAAACCCGCTAGCCGGGCTGTTTCCGCGCTCGAACCAAGCCCGCCTGCTGCTCGAACCGAGCCTGCCTGCTTGCGAGCCAACCATCAGGCCCGTGGAAAGGTCATGCCGGAAGGTGCGCCCGATAGGCTTCATCGATGGCGCGCGCTGGGCACACCGGGCTGAGAACGCTCTTGATCGAAGGGCCGCTGGGCGGAGGGCTGGGCCGGGGCGGGTGCGGAGAGAGGATCCGCCGTGGTTCTTCGCCTTCGCTGAGCCGTCTGCAACCTCATGCAACTTCGCAAGCCGCGTTTTCCCCGGGGTTTGCGCATCGGCCGCAACCTCTGAGCGTGCGC
>CAZZYH010000145.1:677-8651 GCA_964658225.1 Vulcanimicrobiota bacterium
CGAACTCGTGAGCGTCCGCCGAACTCGACCTTCTCTCCACAAGCTCCGCAGCGGACACCTGTCTTAGTGCACCACAGACTGGAAGAGCGGCGACTTCAACAGGCTCGTGAACTGGCTGTCGGAGGAGGAGAATTTCACATCCAGGATCCCGGCATTAGACGAGATATCGGTCGAGTCGATCGCCTGCTTCTCGGTCGGATTCCCGCTCACCTTCTCATACATCGCCGCCGCGTTCATCAAGGAGGACATGGTCGCAGCCGTAAAGGTGTCCGGGGTGATCACCGCCAGGTTGAACTTCACGCCATTGTCGAAGTTCATGCTGTAACGGGAACTGATGAGCCGCTTGCGGACCGTTTCAAAGTCGGCCAGCTGCGAGGCCTGCCCCATCACGCTGCGCATCATGATCTGCGTTCCCTTCTGGTCGAGCAGGCTCCAGAGCGGTTCGGTATCGACCGAGGCCATCTGATCGAGCATGGCCTGGTTGGCGAGCATGCTGGGGGCGAAGCCATCGCGCGCATTCAGCGCATACTTGATCGCATCGGAGGCGCCAAAGACCATCGTCGTCGGGTTGACGAAGGTGACCAGCATCCCGCTGCCGCCCATGGGATACATCTTGTTGGTCCTGAGCATCTGCGGCTTGACCTTCTGCTTCTTGAAGGTCGCAACCAGGTCGGCGACCGAAAACTGGCCCTGGGCCACGCCGATGATCTTGGCATTGTCACCGCTGTCCGGCGTCCGGAAGGAAGCGAACGCCAGCGACTCCACATCGTGATTGTCATTGAGCCCGGAGGTGGTGAGCGCCTTCTCCAGCTGCTTGAGCTCGGGCGGCATCACGCGCGCCTTCAGATCCATGGCGGCCGGCGAGTTCTGCATCGCCCGGTAGTCGACCACGATCAGCTGCTGCACGTCCTTGGGGATGGCTCCGCGCGCGTCGCCGGTCAGCTGCGCCGCCTGCAGGGGCAGCGCGCAGGCAAGAGCCAGCAGGGCTGCTGCCGCCGCCGACCGTGAGAGTTGCCGGATCAGGCCCGGGTACTGCCGAATGACTCTGCTCACTACGTTCTCCTTCGACCAACACCGGCCCCTGCATCGCTGCCCAGGCCCGTGCCTTCCAACCGGCTTGTGTCCGCCAGCTCCCAGCACCGCGATCGCCTGTCGACATTTTAGACCGTCAGGACCGGGCGATGGTTATTTCGCGTTCCCCTGATCGCTTGAAACAGCACGGCCGTAACCCAGCCTGGCACAGCCGGGCATCCGGTATGCTTTAGCCGGCCGGCCACTCCAGCGGGTGCGCCAGCCTGCGCTCCAGCACCTTCTCCTCGGCGACAAAGCCATCCAATTGACGCACCCACTCCGCATCCTGCTCAAAGGCTGCCTCGGGCAGCAACCCGATCAGCTCCCCGCGCACCGGCTGCGCGCCGGCATGGCGCGCGCACTCGCGAATGGCGGCGAAGACCGCGCGCAGCGGCGTCTGCCGAAAGTCGGTAATGTTCATCGAGATCTGCGCCCTGCCCTCGACCATCAGGCCCAGCGCCTTGATGCCCACCAGCCCGCCGCTCGAGGCGCGAATCTCGCGCGCGACCGCGCGCGCGGTCCCGATGTCGGCCTTGTCCAGGTAAACGTTGTAGGCCACCAGAAACCGCCGTGCGCCGATCGCCGAGGCTCCCGCGGTCGGATGCAGCTCCGGTCCGCCCACGTCCGGCCGACGCGACACCTCGCGTTTGACCGCGTCACGCAGCCCTTCGAACTGTCCGCGGCGGACGTCTTCAAGCAGCGCCCGGTCCGGGCGCATCGCCGCGGCCTCGTAGTAGTAACAGGGCACGCCGTACCGGTGCCAGAGCTGCTGGCCTGCCAGGTGCGCGGTCCGCGCGCACTGTTCGAGCGAGTAGTGGGCGACCGGCACAAACGGGATGACGTCGGCCGCCCCGATCCTCGGGTGCACGCCGTGCTGGGTCGAGAGGTCGATCAGCTCGGCCGCCCGGCCGGCCCCGCGCACGGCTGCCTCGAGCACGCCGGCCGGGCTGCCGGCAATGGTGACCACCGAGCGATTGTGGTCCGGATCGAGCGAGTAGTCGAGCAGGTGGACGCCATCGACATGCATGGCGCGAACGATGGCCAGAACCCTGCCTGCGTCCCGGCCCTCGGAAAAGTTGGGAACACACTCGATCATCGCGTCGCTCATCCGGCTTGCCTGCCGAGAGGGAGCATACACCCGCGGGGTCCTCTGTGCGCGGCGCGCGCTCTCAGCGCCACCAGGTATAACCGATCTGGAACTGGACCGAGGCGTTGACACCCGGGTTGCGATCGCCCAGGCTCGCGCTCGAGATGTGGACAGCATGCGCCGCGAGGTCGATCGAGCGGCTGTTCTTGATGAAGTAGTGGGCGCCGATGCCGAACTGCGGGGTGAAGTTCCACACACTGGTGCCGCCGGGGGTGCCGGCGGGCACGATGATGTCCGGCGGGTACTTGTGATTGGTCCAGATCAGGCCGCCCGCGCCTTGCAGAAAGGGCGCGATCCGGCGGCCGGGTTGCAGGTTCCAGCGCAGGATGATCGGCGTGATACTGACCCCGGTGAACGTGCCGCCGTTGTAGGGCTCGGGCAGGAACGTGGAGACGCCCCCGGGCAGGATCACGTGCGCGTCGTGCACGTTGGGGGGCGGCGTAAACGACTGCCAGTAAGGCATCAACTCGCCGGCGTATTCGAACTGCCCGCGCAGCAGCCCGGGCAGCAACGGCCCGGTCAGCACCTTGCCCGCGCGCAGGCCGGCATTGGCGAAGGTGAAATCAGAACGGTCCCCGATCCCGACGCCTCCTGCGAAGAATACGCCGTACTCCCAGGGGCGGGTGGCGAGCGCGGCCGAGGCAGGACGATCGCTGGCCGGGGCCGGGCGCTGGGCCGCGAGGGGCAGTGCGGAGACCAGCACGCAGAGCAAGGCAGCAAGCAGCAATTGGTAGTTCTTCGTCATATTTTTCGGGATGTTCTTCAAGATGCTCTTCGCGACGCGGACCCGGGGGTAGCGTGGCCGGCTCTAGAGCAAGCTTACAGCCAGGTTGGGTGGGCGCCCGGCCCGCTCGGCCGTTGCGCGGGGAACTGCCCCGCAGACCCTCCCGCACCCGGCAGCCGGGTTGCGTACCCGCTCCGCGCGGCGGTCGATCGGGAGAGCAAAGAAAAGGCCGCCTGCCGGGCGGCCCTCCCTTGGCACCGGGCGCTCTGAGCCCGGACTCAGCCCGCGACCTCTTCCATCTCCATGTCGAAGTTCGAATACACGTTCTGGGTATCCTCGTTGTCTTCGAGCACCTCGAGCAGACGCATCATCTGGTTCGCCGCGGCGCCTTCCAGCTTGGTGTAGGTGCTGGCGATCATGGTCACTTCTGACACCACGGGCTCGATTCCGGCGGCCTTGATCGCCTGCGCGACTGCCTCATAGGCGGCTGGGTCGGTCGTAATCTCCCAGGTCTCGCCTTCGTCGGAGAGATCGTCGGCGCCCGCCTCGAGCGCCAGCGCCATCAGTTTTTCTTCGTCTGCGGCAGACTTCTCGATGACGATCAGGCCCTTCTTTGCGAACATGAAACGCACCGAATTCGGCTCGCCGAGGTTGCCGCCGTTCTTGGTAAACGCGTGCCGGATCTCGGCGACCGCGCGGTTGCGATTGTCGGTCGTGCAGTCGACGATCACAGCCACGCCGCCCGGCCCGTAGCCCTCAAAGCTGATCTCTTCGTAGTTGGCCCCTTCGAGCTCGCCTGTACCGCGCTGGATGGCGCGCTTGATATTGTCCGCCGGCATGTTTTCTGACTTGGCCGCCAGGATCGCCGTGCGCAGGCGCGGGTTGCCATCGGGGTCGCCGCCGCCCTGGCGCGCGGCCATGGTTACTTCCTTGATCAGGCGGGTGAATATCTTGCCGCGCTTGGCATCAGCGGCGCCCTTCTTGTGCTTGATCGTCGCCCATTTTGAATGGCCGGACATGCGAGAACCTCTTCGTTTTGAAAAGTCGTTTCGAAAATTCGTAATGCCCGCGCTGCGCCCCGCGGACTGCCCAGTATAGCAGTTGCACACCAGCGCTCGGGGCCTCCGCCGTGCGCCGTGGCGGATCCGGGCGTGCACCGCGCGCGCGCCTCGTTGATCCCGGTGCGGAGACGCCGGGCAGAAGCCCGAGGGGCCTAGCCCGGCAGCCGGAGCAGACGCTGCGCGTTGCCGTGCGTGAGCTTGTCCAGGTCCTCGGCGCTGAGCCAACCTGCGAGCTTGTCCAGGTACTCCCGGCCCCGCGTGTTCGGGCTGAATGGATAGTCGACCGAAAACAGCATCCGGTCGATCCCGAGCACCGCGAGCGCGCACCGGAGCGGCGGCTCGGTAAAGTACCCGCTGGTGGTCACATGGATGTTGGACTGGAAGAACTCAGCCACGGACTGCCTGAGCCCGGCAGCGCCCGAGAGCACCGCGCTCGTCCGGGCGAGCGCATAGGGCAGACCCTCACCCATATGCCCGATCACCAGCTGCAAGGCGGGCAGCCGGTCGAAGAGCCCGGAGACGATCAGCCGCAGGGTGTGCAGCCCGGTCTCGGCATGCCAGCCCCAGCCGGCGATCGAAAGCAGGTGCCCGAGCTCGCCCGGCAGCCCCGCGTAGTAGACCTTGGCAACCGATGCCGGGGGCGGGGCCGGATGCAGGTAGATCGGCACGCGCAGGCTGGCAGCGGCTTCAAAGACAGGGAGAAACTGCGGGTCGTCGTAGAACCTGCTGTCGGTCGTCCCGTCGAGCATGGCGCCTACCATGCCGAGTTTGGTGACGCAGCGTTCGAGTTCCGCAGCCGCCTTGGCAGGAGCCTTGAGCGCGAGCGCCGCAAAGCCTGCCAGCCGCGCCGGGCGGGCGCGGATCGCCGCGGCCAGCTCATCGTTGATGTCGCCGACAAGCGCGGTGGCGGTCGCAGCATCGAGCGCGTCGAGCCCCATCGAAGCCAGCGAAAGCACCTGCACGTCGATGCCTGCCTCATCCATGGCCGCGACGCGCCCGCTGCCCAGATCGAGCAGCCTGGAGCGCATCGCGGCCAGCCCCGGCGGCGCACCCTGTCCAAAGGAGCCGGTAGCGCGGACGAACGATTCGGTGACAAAGTGTTCTTCAAGCGTGATCGTGGTCATGCTTCTCCTGAGCGCGTGCGGGCAAGGCTCAGCCCTTTAACCCGTAAGCCACCGGAGAGGGATTGCGCTCGCGGAAGGCATCCTGCTGGTGCCAGTAAGGGTAGGGCAGTTGCGGCTCGCTGGCCTTGTCGAGCCTGGCTACCTGCGCGGGCGTCAGCGTGAACGCGGCAGCGGCCAGGTTCTGGCGGAGCTGCTCTTCGTTCCGCGCACCGATGATCACGCTCGAGACCGTCGGGCGCTGCAGCAGCCAGTTGAGCGCGATCTGCGGCACGGACTTGCCCGTCTCGCGGGCGATCTCATCGAGCGCCTCGACCACCGTGTACAGGGACTCGTCTGTGACCGGCGGGCCATGCTCGGCCGTCTTGTGCAGGCGGCTGACCTCGGGCAGAGGCTGGCCGCGCCGAATCTTGCCCGTCAAGCGTCCCCAGCCCAGCGGGCTCCAGATCAGGGCGCCCACCTTCTGGTCCAGGCCGAGCGGCATCAGTTCCCACTCGTAGTCCCGGCCGATCAGCGAGTAGTACACCTGGTGCGCGACATAGCGCTGCCAGCTATGCTTTTCCGACACAGCCAGCGACTTCATCAGGTGCCACCCGGAGAAGTTGGACGCCGCGATGTAGCGCACCTTGCCCGCCTTGACCAGCGTGTCGAGGGTCTCAAGCGTCTCCTCGACCGGCGTCGCGGCGTCAAACCCATGCATGTGGTAGATGTCGATGTAATCGGTGCCCAGGCGCTTCAGGCTGGCATGGCACTGCTCGATCAGGTGCAGACGCGAGGAACCGACATGGTTGGCCCCCTCGCCCATGCGGAAGGTGGCCTTGGTCGAGAGCAGCATCTCGTGCCGGCGGCCTTCGATCGCCTTGCCCAGGATCGTCTCCGCCAGTCCATGCGAGTAGATGTTGGCCACATCAAATAAGTTCAGGCCGGATTCCATGCAGATCGAGACCAGCCGTCGGGCCTCGTCCACGTCCGTCTGGCCCCACGCCTTGAAGAATTCGTTGCCGCCGCCAAAGGTAGCCACGCCAAAGGAGAGAACCGGTACCTTGAGCCCGGAGTAGCCCAGCTGTCTGTATTCCATGTAGGCATGGATGCATCCCGAGCCCGCCAAGCTGCGCGTGCACCCCGGAGGATGCCGACCGGCGCCGCGCGATCGGGAACAAATCCGGCTGTCGAAGGGGGCCGCACCCGGCTGGCCGCGGAGAAATCTTCCCCGGAATCACAATGGGCATCCCCGGCGGGACCGGGGACGATGCCAAAGATGGCATCAAAACTGCTAGCCTACACAGTATGAAGTTTGGGGTCCTCGTATTTCCCGGTTCCAACTGCGACCAGGATACGTACCACGTACTGGCCGAGGTAGCCGGACAGCAGACCACGATGCTCTGGCATGACTCGCCGAGCCTGGCAGACTGCGACGCGATCGTGGTCCCCGGCGGCTTCGCCTTCGGCGATTATCTGCGCACCGGGGCCATCGCGCGCTTCTCGCCCGTCATGCAGTCGGTCAGCCGGTTTGCGGCCGAGGGCGGCCCGGTGCTCGGCATCTGCAACGGCTTTCAGATCCTGTGCGAGGCCGGGCTGTTGCCCGGCGCGCTGCTGCGCAATGCCGGGCTGAAGTACATCTGCAAACAGGTGCATCTGCGGGTGGAGACGGTGGACTCGATCTTCACCCGCCGGCTGGACAAGGGTGCGGTCCTCAAGGTGCCTATCGGGCACATGGAAGGCAACTACTACTGCGATCCCGACACTCTGACCACGCTGGAACGGGAGGATCGGATCGCCTTCCGCTACGCGACGCCTGAGGGCGCGATGAGTCCGGCGGCCAATCCCAACGGTTCGCTGGCCAATATCGCGGGGGTCTTGAACAGGGGCCGCAATGTGCTGGGCATGATGCCCCATCCTGATCGGTCGAGCGAAGCGCTGCTCGGATCGTCGGACGGCCTGGGCATCTTTTCCTCTCTGTGCGCAGCGCTCGGCGCCAGTCAGGAGCGGAAGGTAGCTCGATGATCGACATCCATCACCACCTGCTTTTCGGGCTCGATGACGGCGCGGCGGACCTCGAGACCTCGGTCAAAATGGTCGAGATCGCGGCGCGGGACGGGATCACCCACATCGTCTGCACCCCGCATGCCAATCATCGCTTCCAGTACGACCGGCAGCGCAACGAGGTAGTGCTCGAACAGATCCGCCAGCGCGTCGGCGACAGGGTAACCCTCGGCCTGGGCTGCGACTTCCATCTCTCCTGGGACAATATCCAGGATGCGCTCGACCATCCCGGGCGCTACACCATCAATGGCAAGAAGTACCTGCTGGTGGAGTTCGCCGAGACCATCATCCCGGAGAGCATCAACGACAGTTTCTTCGAGTTGACCATCGTCAAGCAGCGGCCCATCATCACCCATCCTGAGCGCAACCCCGTGCTGCAGAGGCATCCGGAGCGGCTGGCCGACTGGGTGCGCGACGGCGCGCTCGTCCAGGTGACCGCGTCTTCGCTTACCGGACGCTTCGGCCGCACGGCCAAGGCGGTAGCGGAGAAATTCCTCGACCGCAACTGGGTTCACTTCCTGGCCACCGACGCGCATAACCTCGAGTCGCGCCCGCCCATTCTGAGCCGCGGCTACGAGGCGGTGGCGAATCGCTGCGGCAAGGAGGCGGCCGAGCGTCTGTGTGTCCACAATCCGCGGGCGGTCTTCTATGGCGAGGAGATCGGGCCTCAGCCGGAAGCGACGCATCTGCGCGTCTACGATCAGTGGTCGGCGACCACCTTCAAGAAGAAGGGCCTCTTTGCCAGGCTCTTGAGCCGCCGCTGAGCCGGTCCAGCGTGCCGTACTGTTTGGCGATCGCCAGCGGGTG
>CAZZYH010000146.1:0-8625 GCA_964658225.1 Vulcanimicrobiota bacterium
GCTGGTCCCGGAGCTGGTTCCGAGGCTGGTCCGCGCCTGTCCTGCGCCCCGGCTTCCGGCCCGTGCGTGGGCGGCGGCGGCGGCGCAGAGAGCTGCGGCGGCAGCGGAGGTGGCCGGCGCTGAGGGCCGTGCAACGAGCGCAGGTCGTAGGACCGGTCATAACGCGCCTGGTAGGCCGAGGCGGCACGCGAGGCGACACGGTCCAGGTGTGCGGCTGCGTTGTTCACCAAGGCCGCCTGGCCGCTGCGCAGCACAGCGATCAAGATGCCGAGGGTGATCAGGAGTAAGAGCAGGGCGCTGCCCGCGAGCAGCCAGACCCGTCCCCGCAGGCTCCAGGCGTTCGTGTTGGCCGGCATCCGAGAGACTCCTTCCTGCCACTTCTTGCTGCTCCTCCATTTTGCGAGCAATTCACCATCCAAACCGGATGGCCCGACTACGGCGCTTCCCGCCCGCACCCCGATCCGATTGGACGCTTTTGGCAGGAACCGTGTACGGAAAACGTACAGATTCCTGTCGCCGGGCGGCGGTCTTCGCCGATGCATCCCCGTAACTGCTTTGTTGTGAATCGGTTCGCGAATGGCCAGCGCCTTGCTAGTACGGGGGTGAGGTGCTGCATGAACAAACCAGTCGTTTTCCTCGCATCGATGACCTTCGGCCTTTGCGCCTCGATCGCGCAAACCGCCCCGGCCCCCGGTCTCGGGTCCGCCCAGGTAGGCTCCGCGGCGACCACGCGCCACGGCCGCGTCGAGGCCGTCCTGGCCGGGCCGGACGGAGGCGTCCGCGCGCTCTTCCTGGGAGGAG
This sequence comes from Vulcanimicrobiota bacterium, assembly GCA_964658225.1. Taxonomy (GTDB): domain Bacteria; phylum Acidobacteriota; class Terriglobia; order Terriglobales; family Acidobacteriaceae; genus EB88. Next base: position 802 of record CAZZYH010000146.1, read on the forward strand.
GCACTGCGGTCGCATTGTCGCCCCAGCTTAGCGGTCAACTCGCGTCCCTACCCCTGAAGGGCCGGGCGGTCACCGTCTCCGGTCCGGCGCAGACGCTCGCCGGCTCGGTAACCATCCAGGCGCTCACCCTGCGCATCGGCAGCAATACCTTCATCGCCTCTCCGCAGCCAGGCGCCGAGGCTCCGCTGCCCGGACGGCCCAGGGATCCCCGGCAGTTTGCCGGCCTGAACGGCCGCCCGGGCCCCGGTGCTCCACCGCCGGGCCGCGGCCCTCTGCCTCCACCGCCGGGCGCGGCAGGGCACGGCCCTGCTCCCGCGCCGCCCCCGGGCCCCACGGCAGCCAACGTCCCGCCCCCGCCGCCCGACAGCCGGAACCAGGATGCGCCTCCTCCCCCTGCCCCCTCCCTCGCGCCCGGGGTCCCGGCAGCTCCGGGGAGTGGATCTCAGCCTCCGGCTCCGCAACAGTAAAGCCGCGCTCCCGATAGCCAATGACAACCGAGCCCCGCATCCCTTGGGGGATGCCGGGCTCAGAAAGACAGCCCATGCCCCCGACCAAGGTCGCCAAGAACGTAGCAAAGAAGGCCGCCAGGAAATCTCCTGGCCACGATACGCATCGCGCGCCGAAGGACACCCGGCGCGCCTATGAGCACCTGGGACGCGTGCAGTCCCTGCTCGGTCTTCAGGACCCTGCCGCGCGCGATCAAGTGCAGCAACTCACCGCGCTCGCACAACGAGCCCTGCAGGCAGGGCAGCCAAGGGAGGCTGCCGATCTGCTGCGCGCCGCCGAGCACCTCGCCTTCGGCTCTCTGCGCCTCGCGGACCTGCCCGATGAGACTATCGCGGAAGATCTCGTCGCAGCCATTGATGACGAGATCGAGCATCACCGGGCCAAGGCGAAAGAACACGGCGAAGCTGCAACGAGCGCTGCCGAGGTCACGAGCCTCTACCGATTCATGGCCGATTCGGCATCGCAGGCTCTGGCGTCGAAGCGCTATCGAGCCGCACTCGAGTTCTCCCGGGGCGCCGAGGCGCTGACCCATCTCGATGCTCGCCCTTTGCCCGCTCTTGCGCCCGGCACGGCGGCAAAGAGGCTCGATCGCTAGCGTGAACAGGGCAGGCCAGTTCGAGACCACAGGCTCGACTTCGACCGGTGGAAAGAAGTCGAGCATCGGTGCGCTTGAGGTAACGAACTTCTTTCTTGCCGATGTGCAAACCGGCCTGGGACCCTTTGTGGCGGCCTACCTCGCGTTTCAAGGGTGGCGGCCGGACCGGGTAGGCCAGGCGCTGACCGTGGCCGGCATCGTCACCGTGCTCTTGCAGGCGCCTGCCGGGTGGCTGGTCGATCGGATCGAAGGAAAGCGTCTGATCCTCGTTGCCGGAACCGTCGTGCTGGCGGCGGGCGCACTGCTGCTGGCCGCTTCGCAGCGGCCGGTCGCGGTCTATCTCTCGCAGATGTGCATCGGTGGCGCCGGGGCATTTCTCGGCCCGACGCTGGCCGCGATCACCCTCGGCATCGTCGGCATCCATGCGTTCGACCGCCAGTTCGGACGCAACCAGGGCTTCAACTCGGCAGGCAATCTCTTTGCCGCCGCGCTGATTGCGGCCGTGAGCCACTTTTTCGGAGGCCGCGCCATCTTCCTCGCGGCTGCGGGGCTCACCCTGCCCACCATCCTCGCCACGCTCAGCATCCACCGCCAGGACATCGACCCGGAGCTGGCTCGCGGCGGATGTGAGAAACAGCAAAGCGCGGGGGGCGGGGCTTCTCTTCGCAAGCAGCTGTCCGGCGACCGGGCCCTTTTGGCGGTGCTGGTCTGCGCCTTTCTGTTTCACCTCGCCAACGCCGCCATGCTGCCCCAGCTCGGAGAGCTGCTCGCGCACGGATCCGCCAAAGCCGCGGCTCCCTTCATGAGCGCATGCATCGCCATCACCCAGGCCACCATCATGCTCAGTGCGAACTTTGTGGGACGATTTTCCTCCGCCCACGGCCGCAAGGGCCTTCTTCTGATCGGCTTTGGGGTACTCCCGGTCCGCGCCCTGCTCTACACCCTGTTCCACGCGGTGCCGGCCTTGCTCGCCGTGCAACTCCTCGACGGGGTTGCCAACTCGATCTTCGGAGTGGTTTCGATCCTGGTGATTGCAGACCGGACGCGCGGCACGGGACGCTTTAACCTAGGCCAGGGCGCCCTGGCCACCGCTGTGGGCCTCGGGGCCTCGCTCAGCACCACCCTCGGCGGCCACCTGATCCAGAACTTCGGCTACAACACTTCGTTCCTCGCCCTGGGCGGCGTCGCCTGCACTGCCTTCGTTCTCCTGCTCTTTGCCGTCCCGGAGACCGGGAAAGAGGATCGTTTCGCAACGGCTACACATTTGTGAGGTATTGATGAACTTGATGAAAGACTTCGAACCGCTTCCGGTCGACCTGGGCTCGGTGGTTACCTGGATCCACCTTGGCGATCTGCACATGGTCCGCGCCGGGGAGCAGAACTACCAGAATCTCGAGGCTATCGTGGATGAGATCAACGCGCTCTATGCCGGCAAGGGTGTCAGCTTTGTCTACCTGCCCGGGGATGTGGCCGACGACGGGAGTGCGCGCGCCTACGCCGCCGTGCGCACGTGCCTGGACAGGCTCCGCTTGCCCTGGTGCGCGATCGTGGGGGACCACGACGTGCACGAGCAGAGCTTTCTGAACTTTCAAACGTATATGAGCCGGTCCTTGCATGGCTCCTTCACGCTCGGCAACATTCACTTCGTGCGCCTCAACACGTTCTCCGAGCCGCGCCCCGATTCCTTCCACGTCGACGATGGGCAGCTGGACTGGCTCGAAGGGGAGCTGCAGGACCGCCCGGAGCCGACCGTGATCCTGATGCACTGCTACCCCAGCGATCTCAAGCAAGGGCGTGAGCGTCTGGCTCGGCTGCTGAGGGAACACAACGTGCGCGTGGTGGATATGGGGCACACCCACTACAACGAGATCAGCAATAACGGAACGACGCTCTTCTGTGCGACCCGGTCCACCGGCCAGATCGAGGAAGGACCGGTCGGCTACTCGGTGCTGAGCTTCAAGGGAGAGAGCTTTAGCTGGCAGTTCGTCCGGTTGGGAACACCCGCGCTGGTCTGCATCGTGAGTCCCTGCGATCGAAGGCTCAGCACCGCGCGCGGCCCGGTGGCGCCGCGCCCGGGCGATCCCCTGGCCGTCGATGCCCGGGTATGGAGCGCGCAGCCCATCGCGTCCGTAGAACTTCACGCCTTCGCGATCTCTGTGCCCATGCAACTGGCCGGCGATCTTTGGACAGCGACGGTCGCTGGAGCGCACGTCCTCGAGGGCGAGCATGAGCTGCGCGTCCTGGCCCGATGCACCGATGGAACCACGGCCGAGGATCGCGTTCGCATCCTCGTCGGGCAAACGGCGCCGGCGCCGAAGCCCGGCGAAGGCGACGCCGAGCATGCTCTTGGAGCCTGGCTGGAACGTGACCTGCTCGGTACCCAGCTGGGGCCGAACAAGAACGGGAGGAAGTGGTAGTGTCTCCGGCGATCGCTCACATGGTCCTTCTCTCGATCGTGGCGCTCAGCATCCTTCTGATGCTGGCGCGCCCGCGCAACATAGCGGAAGTCTGGTGGGTGGGCTCAGGAGCGGCGCTGCTGGTGATCCTTCGCCTGATCCCTCTGCATCTGGCCGGCAAGGCGGTGGGCGAAGGCTCGGACGTTTACCTCTTCCTGATCGGCATGATGCTGCTGTCCGGCCTGGCGGACAAGAACGGGGTCTTTGAATGGGTATCCACCTCTGCCGTGCGCGGGTCGAAGAAAAACTCGGCGCGGCTATTCACGCTGATCTATGGCGTCGGCACCGTTGTCACCATCTGCATGTCCAACGATGCGACTGCCGTGGTGCTTACCCCTGCCGTGCTCGGCGCGGTTCGCAAGGCGAAAGTGGAACCGCTGCCGCATCTGTTTGCGTGCGCCATGATCGCCAATGCTGCCTCCTTCGTGCTGCCCATCTCCAACCCCGCGAACCTGGTGGTCTTCCACACCGGGATGCCGCCGCTGGGGCGCTGGCTGGCCTCCTTCCTTGTTCCTTCGCTGCTCTCGATCGCAACCACCTACCTCGTGCTGCGCCTATATTTCCGGAAAGAACTGGAGGCCGGGATCGCCTGCGAGCCCGAGCAGGCAGCGCTGTCGCCGGCCGGCAAACTGGTTCTCTGGGGACTGGGACTGGTTGTGGCGGTGCTGCTGACCGCCTCCGCGTGCAACGTCGATCTCGGCCTGCCCACCTGTCTCGCCGCTCTGCTGATTACCGCCGTGGTCTGCGTCCGGGAGAAGACCAACCCCCTCACCCTGGCCAGGGAGATCAGCTGGCCAACGCTGCTGCTGGTTGCCGGGCTCTTCATCATGGTCGACGCGGTCGAAACCCTTGGCGCTCTAAGCTACACCCGGCACGCGCTCGGCTGGGCGCAGCATCTTCCGGGCGCAGCGGGCGCACTCGCGGTCAGCTTTGGAGTCGGGGTGCTGAACAACCTGGTCAATAACCTGCCGCTCGGCCTGGTGGCTGGAGCCACGGTCCAGGCAGCGCACCTGAAGGGGGTTCTGGCCAACGCGGTGCTCATCGGCGTCGATCTTGGCCCCAACCTCTCCGTTACAGGGTCTCTGGCGACCATTCTCTGGCTCCTCGCGCTGCGCAAGGAGAAGCTCGATGTCAGCGCCTGGGACTTTCTCAAGGTGGGACTGATCGCCATGCCGGCCGCGATGTTGGTCTCGGTCGCGGGCCTTCTGGCCCTGCACCGGATCACCCAACAATAATGCTCGTTTCAGACACATGAAGGAAGCAACTCGTGAAAGCAGCTTGGATCATCCCTTTGATCGTCGTCGGCGGTGCGTTGCAGTCGGCCGGCGCGGCGATGAACGGCCAGTTGAAACAATCCCTCGTCAACCCCTATCTCGCCTCCGCCGTATCCTTCGCGCTGATTACCTTTCTCTTCGTCGGGTTGTTCTTCATCCTCCCGCACCCCTTGCCAACCACAAACGATCTGATGTCGATGCCCTGGTGGGCGCCGGTAGGCGGGCTCGTGGGAGCGGTGCAGGTCTACGCCGGTCTCACCCAGGTGAACAAGGTCGGCGCCGGGATCTTCATGGGCGTCACGGTGAGCGCGGCGCTGGTCTCCTCGATCCTGATCGATCACTTCGGATGGTTGCGGATGCAGCAGCATCCCCTTACCTGGCCCCGGAGCCTGGGCGTGCTCCTGCTGATTGGAGGCGTCAGCCTGATCGCGAAGTTCTAACAGCGGCCGGCTCCGCGCCGGGACTACAGAGCGGCGCCGGGGGGCCTCCCGAAGGCAGAGCTTTCCGAGCGTATCGAGATGGGATCGATCGGGTGCGGGCCGCAGCTTCCAGCCTCAATGGGTGGGCTCGGTCGATGGGCTCGCTGTGGCAGCGATTGATCGACCGGCACGTGGACCGAAACGAACAGCAAAAAAGGCAGCCCCGTCCGGGACTGCCTCCTGCAGAGAAACGCGACTTTTCTCTTAGGCCGGAGAAGGGCTCCCCTCAGGAAAAGCCCCGCCGTGTTTCGGCTCCGGCTTGAGAACCTGCTGGGGCATGTCCCCGACCGGGGTTCCCGATCCGCCCGACGGCTTCATCGGAGGCAGCGGCTTGTTCTCGATGATCAAACGAATCTCGTTCGCATCGATGGTCTCCCGCTCGAGCAGCGCGGCCGCCATGCGGTGCATGGCATCCTGCTGGCCTTCGAGAATGCTGTACGCGGACTTGTATGCCTCGTCGACCATGCTGCGCACTTCGGCGTCGATCTGGCGCGCGGTCTCTTCGGAAAAGTCGCGATGCTGCGCGATCTCGCGCCCGAGAAAGATCTGCTCTTCCTTCTTGCCGAAGGTCAGCGGCCCCATCCGGCTCATGCCGTATTCGCAGACCATCTTGCGCGCGAGTTCCGTTGCACGCTCGATATCGTTGCCCGCGCCGGTGGTCATCTGCTTCAGGAAGATCTCTTCCGCAATCCGGCCGCCCATCAGGATGGCAAGCTGGGTCTCGAGGTAATCCTTGGTGACGGTGTGCTTGTCGTCGACAGGCAACTGCATCGTGACGCCGAGCGCCATGCCCCGGGGAATGATGGTGACCTTATGCAGTGGGTCTGCATGATCGCGTACCGCCGCGACCAGCGCATGCCCGGCCTCGTGATAGGCGGTGACCCGCTTCTCTTCATCGGAGAGCAGCATGGACTTGCGTTCGGCGCCCATCAGGACCTTGTCCTTGGCCGACTCGAAGTCCACCATCAAAACAGCCTTGCGGTTGTGACGCGCAGCGCTGAGGGCTGCCTCGTTCACCATGTTGGCCAGGTCGGCGCCAGAGAAGCCCGGTGTGCCTCGCGCCATCACGCGCAGGTCCACGTCGGCGTCCAGCGGCACCTTGCGCGCATGCACGGCCAGCACCTCTTCGCGGCCGCGTACATCCGGCCGGCCGACAATCACGCGGCGGTCAAAGCGACCGGGCCGCAGCAGCGCGGGGTCGAGCACATCCGGCCGGTTGGTCGCGGCGACCAGGATCACGCCGTCGTTCGACTCAAAGCCATCCATCTCGACCAGCAGCTGGTTCAGGGTCTGCTCACGCTCGTCGTGTCCGCCGCCCAGCCCGGCGCCGCGATGACGCCCGACCGCATCGATCTCGTCGATAAAGATGATGCAGGGCGCATTCTTCTTGCCCTGCTCAAAGAGATCGCGCACCCGGCTCGCGCCCACGCCGACAAACATCTCCACGAAATCCGAGCCGGAGATCGAGAAGAACGGCACGTTCGCCTCGCCCGCGACCGCCCGGGCCAGCAACGTCTTGCCGGTTCCCGGAGGTCCGACCAGCAGCACCCCCTTCGGGATCCGTCCGCCCAGCTTCTGGAACTTCTGCGCCTCGCGCAGAAACTCGATGATCTCCTTGAGCTCTTCCTTGGCCTCGTCGACGCCGGCCACGTCCTTGAAGGTGACCTTCTTCTGTTGCATCGAGAGCAGGCGCGCCCGGCTCTTGCCGAACGACAGCGCCTTGTTCCCGCCCGACTGCATCTGCCGCAGCATGAAGAACCAGAGCGCCGCGATGATCAGGATCGGCGAAAAATTCAACAGGATCGGCAGCCAGGAGTTGCCCTCGTTGTTGCGCACCGTCACCTTGACCTTGTTCTGGTCCAGGATGTCGAACAGGCGCGGGTAATTGGCCGGGACGGTGGTGTGGAAAGCAGCGTTGCCGGCCTTCAGGACACCGTGCACCTCGCTGTTGTTGACCGTCACCTCGCTCAGCTGGCCTTGCTGCGCGTCCTGCAGAAACGCTGAAAAGGAGATCTCCTGGTCGTGGCCAGAGCCGGTTCCCTTCTGGAATACCTGCCAAAGCAGGATCAAGCAGGCGAAGATGAAGACCCAGAAGATGATCGTCTTTACTGTCGAATTCACGCGAAACCCTCGATTCTCGTACAGGACGCCGGCACTGCGAAGAGGAGTGCGACGAAAAACCGCGGCAGACACTTCACACCGGGTTCATCCCACCCATTAGACGCCAAGAGCAAGGCTACGTCGCAGGAAAGCGTCAAGCCGGTCTCAATGCAGTCAAAACGCTTCGGGTCAGCGGAACACAGCTCGCGAGCGCTCCGTATATTGTAGCCTGCGGGGCTCGATTCGCGGGACACGGAAGTGCACAGAACGGTGACCGCCGGTCAGTTTTGGGAAAGTCTCCCCGGGCGGCGCCTTGTCTGGCCTCGCCTGCCGGTGTAAGACAAGATATGCCCGTGCGTCGCACCCCGCGCAGCCAGCCGCCCACCAAGTCGCTCGAGGCTCCGCTCGAGGCT
>CAZZYH010000147.1:0-8543 GCA_964658225.1 Vulcanimicrobiota bacterium
CGACGGTGCGCCCATTGTCCGCACAAGCCCGGCGAGGCCGTCAATGCTTCCGGCTCATGAGGTCGAGATCCCGGTTGAGCAGCAGCACCGGCACCCGCGGCTCGCCCAGAAAGCCGAACTGACGGCCGACGGTATCCTGGGCGATCAGCCGTCGCACCGCCGACTCGGAGACCTGGCGCATCCTGGCGACGCGTGCGGCCTGGTACTCCGCCGCAGCCACGGTGATGTCAGGGTCGAGCCCCGAGCCCGATGTGGTCACCATGTCCACCGGTACCGGGGCAGCACTCTTTTCGCCCGCAACGGTCTGGGCCACGCGATCCCGAAGCGCCTTGCTCGTCGGGCCCAGGTTGGACCCGGAGGAGTTGGCAGCGTCATAGCCCGTGCCCGCCGCCGAGGGCCGGCTGTGAAAATAAGCAGCCCCGGTAAATGCTTGGCCAATCAGTTTCGAGCCGACCAGCTTCCCATTGTCGAGGATGAGCTGCCCGTCGGCTTGGCTGCGAAAAAATGTCTGCGCGATGCCCAGCATGAGCAGCGGATATCCGATGCCGAGCACCACTGCGGTTATCAAGGTGTAGAGCGTTGCCGTGATCAGTGTCTGCTTCATAGTCTCTACTCCGCCCCCGCGCGGGGTGGGTTATGCCAGGCCTACGCTGGTAATGATGAGGTCGATCAGCTTGATGCCGACAAACGGTACGATGACCCCGCCCACGCCGTAGATCAGCAGGTTGCGCTGCAGGAGGGCCTCGGCCGACATGGCCTTGTAGCTCACCCCGCGCAGCGCCAGTGGGATCAACGCAACAATGACCAGCCCGTTGAAGATCACAGCCGAGAGGACGGCTGATTGTGGCGTCTTCAGATGCATGATGTTGAGCGATTCCAGCACCGGGAAGACCCCGGCAAACATCGCCGGCAGGATGGCGAAGTACTTCGCCACGTCATTGGCGATCGAAAAGGTGGTCAGCGCGCCCCGCGTCATGAGCAACTGCTTGCCGATGGCGACGATCTCGATCAGCTTGGTCGGGTTGGAATCCAGGTCCACCATGTTGCCGGCTTCCTTGGCTGCCTGCGTGCCCGAGTTCATCGCGACACCCACATCGGCCTGGGCCAGCGCAGGTGCGTCGTTGGTCCCATCTCCCGTCATCGCGACCAGCTTACCCTCGGCCTGCTCGCGCTTAATCAGGTCCATCTTGTCCTTCGGCTTGGCCTCGGCGAGAAAGTCATCGACGCCTGCCTCGCGCGCAATCGCAGCAGCGGTCAGCGGATTGTCGCCGGTGATCATGATCGTGCGAATGCCCATGCGCCGCAGCTCGGCGAAGCGTTCGCGCATGCCGCCCTTGACAATGTCCTTGAGGTGAATCACCCCCATGGCGCGGTCCCCTTCTGCAACCACCAGCGGTGTGCCGCCCGAGCGGGCAACTTCATTGACGGCCTCGCGCACCTCGCGGGGCAGGCTGGAGCCGAGCGCCTGCAGATACTTTTCGATGGCATCGGCAGCACCCTTGCGCACGATGCGGCCATCCATGTCGACGCCGGACATGCGGGTGAGCGCGCTGAACGGGATGAACTCCGCATGCATGGTCGAAAGCTCGCGCCCCCGCAGCCCGTACTGCTCTTTTGCCAGCACCACGATCGAGCGCCCTTCCGGCGTCTCATCCGGAAGCGAAGAGATCTGCGCCGCATCCGCTAACTGGTCCGGGCGAATGCCCGGCGCGGCCACAAACTCGGTTGCCTGACGATTGCCGATCGTAATCGTTCCGGTCTTGTCGAGCAGCAGGGTATTCACATCGCCCGCGGCTTCAACCGCGCGCCCGGACATGGCGAGAACGTTATGTTGCACCAGCCTGTCCATGCCCGCAATCCCGATCGCCGAGAGCAGGCCGCCGATCGTCGTAGGAATCAGGCAGACCAGCAGGGAGACTAAGACGAAGATCGTCTGCGGCGCACCCGAGTAGATCGCAAGCGGCTGCAGGGTAACCACGGCGAGCAGAAAGACAATGGTCAACCCGGCCAGCAGAATATTGAGTGCGATCTCATTGGGCGTCTTCTGCCGTTCGGCTCCCTCGACGAGGGCAATCATGCGATCGAGGAAGGTCTCGCCCGGGTTGGAAGTGATGCGAATGATCAGCACGTCAGACAAGACACGCGTGCCGCCGGTTACGGCCGAGCGATCGCCGCCGGCCTCGCGAATCACCGGCGCGGACTCGCCCGTAATGGCGGACTCATCGACCGACGCCACGCCCTCGACCACTTCACCATCGCCGGGAATCATCTCGCCGGCAAGCACGCGCACCCGGTCATCGACCCTCAGCATCGAGCTGGCTACTTCTTCTGCGCTCCCGTCCTTGCGCAGGCGCTGGGCACGCGTCTCGGACTTGGCCTTGCGCAGCGTGTCGGCCTGCGCCTTTCCCCGACCCTCCGCCATGGCTTCGGCCAGGTTTGCAAATAAGACCGTAAACCAGAGCCAGAGCGTGATCTGGAGGTTGAAGCCAAAGCCGGCCCGGTGCTGGGCTGCCCCGAGGACCAGCAGCGCCGTAGTGACGACGCTGCCCACCTCGACCACAAACATGACCGGATTCTTCATCATGCTTTTCGGATTGAGCTTGCGCAGGGCATCGATACTGGCCCGGCGCAGGATCTGCGCATCGAAGAGCGATTTCTGGCGAGAGTTCGACATGGGCGTGCCTCTAGAAAGTATGGCCGGCGTGCAGAAGAAGGTGCTCGAGGATCGGCCCGAGTGAAAGCGCGGGGAAAAAGGTAAGGGCACCGAGAATCAGGATGACGCTGACTAGCAGGATCGTGAACAAGGGCGTGGTCACCGGAAAGCTGCCCTGCGAGGGGGGCGCAATCTTTTTGCCCGCCAGCGAGCCCGCAATAGCGAGCATCGGCACGATCATCAGAAAGCGTCCCGCGAACATCGTGATGCCGAGCGTAATGTTGTACCAGTTTGTGTTGCTGTTCAGACCGCCGAATGCGGACCCGTTGTTTCCCGCCGCCGAGCTGTACGCGTAGAAGATCTCCGACAGCCCGTGTGGCCCGTGATTGGCCAGGCTCGACAGGCCCATCGTCGGTGAGAGCACCGAGATCGCGGTAAAGGCCAGGATCACGACAGGGAAGATCAGCAGATAGAGCATGGCCATCTGGACATCGATGGCCTCGATCTTCTTGCCCAGATATTCGGGCGTGCGCCCTACCATCAGACCTGCCACAAAAACGGCCAGCACGACAAAGACCAGCATGCCGTACATACCCGCGCCCACGCCTCCGAAGACCACCTCGCCGAGCAGGATGTTGACCAGCGGTACCATGCCGCCGAGCGGGGTAAAGCTATCGTGCATACTATTGACCGCGCCGCAGCTCGCGTCGGTGGTCGCAGTCGCAAACAGGGCAGAGTTGGCGATGCCGAAGCGAACCTCCTTGCCCTCCATGTTGCCGCCCGCCTGCGCCTGGGTCGCGGCCTGGGCCACTCCATGGAAGAGGGGATTGGGCTGCGACTCGGCCGAGTACAGCACCGCGACGCCAAGGAAGAAGAAGATGGACATGGCCGCAAAGACCGCCCAGCCGTGACGCGGCGAGCCCACCATCCGGCCCAGCGTAACGGTCAGCCCGGCGGGGATCAGGAAGATGGCGAGCATTTCGAGAAAGTTGGACAAGGGTGTCGGGTTCTCGAACGGATGAGCGCTGTTGGTGTTGAAGAAGCCGCCGCCGTTTGTGCCGAGCATCTTGATGGCTTCCTGCGAGGCGACCGGACCTTGCGCGATACTCTGCGTCGAGATGGTCTGCGTCTTGCCGTCTGCGCCGGTGGCTGTCTGCGGTTCGAGCAGGGTGACCGTGTCGTAGGCGCGCAGATTCTGCACCACCCCCTGCGAGACGAGCGCGGTGCCCAGCAGGAGTGAGATCGGCAGCAGTATCCAAAGAATGGCCCGCGTGGTGTCTACCCAGAAATTGCCCAGCGTCTTCTGCTCCCGCCGCGCGATGCCGCGCATGAAGGCCACGGCAAGAGCCATGCCGGCAGCGGCAGACCAGAAGTTGTGCGTCGCCAGACCCACCATCTCGGTGAGATAGCTCATGGTGGTTTCGGGCACATAGGCTTGCCAGTTCGTATTGGTCGTAAACGAGAGCGCCGTGTTCCAGGCCAGGGCAGGGCTGACGGCCGGCAACCCCTGCGGGTTGAGCGGCAGCAGATGCTGCAGGCGTTCGACCAGGTACGTCATCAGCAGAGTGACCAGCGAGAAGATCAGCAGCGCCGTCACATACTCGGTCCATCGCATCTCTGCTTCTTCACGCACGCCCGTGGCCCGGTAGAGCAGCCGCTCGACCGGCCGGAGAACGGGGTCCAGCCACGTGCGGCGGCGCTCAAAGACCGCGACCATGTAGAGGCCCATGGGCTTGGCCAACAGCAGCACCGCGGCGAAGAACAACAGGATCTGCAACCAGCCATTCGCGCTCATCTTAAAACTTCTCCGGCCGCAGCATGGCGTACACAAGGTAGACAAGCAGCAGCGCACACAGGGCCAGCAACACGATCGTCTCACCCATGGTGACGGCTCCTCTGCAGGTGCTCGCACCCGTTCGTATAGCCGAGCGCGAGAGCGAAGACCAACACGGACCCGAGCAGAGCGTAAATATCGGCCATCGTGGTACTCCTTGCAATCGACTTAGAAGTGATAGATCACATCGCCGGCAATGATGCCCTGGTTCTGCTTGGTGCCGTTGTCATAGGCCCTGGCATCCCAGGAGTGCTCGTAGCGAAGCTCCGGACGGATGGTGACCGTGCTGCCCACCCAGAAGTTGTAGCCGGCCAGAAACTCGCTGTACTTGGTCTGGTAGCCGGTGCGCTGGCCTTTCAGATCATTGAGAAAGTCGGTGCGCAGGGTCATCGAACTGCGCTTGGAGAATTCATGCTCCAGGTAGTTGACAAAGGCCCACTCAGGAGCGAAGCAGCGCGCCTCGCCAGGGGAACAGTACGCGGGATTGGCGCCGATCTCGGGCGTGATCGGACCATTGAGTGCGGGTACGCCGCGCTCGTACATGTAATAGGTTTCGGTGTCGGTGTGCCAGGTAGGCGAGATCTTGTGGTACCAGGTATTCACAAACATTTGAATGTTGTTGTAGGCATACTTGCCTGCATTGAGCGAATTGACGCACGGGTAAAGATTGTCCTTGCCGTTGCGGAAGGTGACGCTGACGCACGCGGTAAAAGTCGGCGTCGCGTCTTTGGTCCAGGGGGCGACGTCGTTGCCGCCTGAAAAGCCTGCCTGCACGAGCAGGTTCTCCTTGAGGCGCAAAGTGCCCATGATGCCGGTCTGCGTGTAAGGATCGACCGTATAGAGCAGGGAGTGGCTGTAGGTATAGTTGTTCGGCGAGAGCTGGGCTTCGATGTCCGGAAGCGAGATGTAGCGGCCCATGCGCAGGTTCAAGCCTTCGGCGATGTGGGGAAGATACAGGTCGACATACATCATCACCGGGTCATACCCGTAGAGATTATTCTTCTGCAGCAACTGCTGGCTGAAGTAGCCCTTCGCGGTCGTGTAGCGATAATCCTGTCCATAGAGCTGGGTGAGCCGAAAGCCCCAGTCAAAGTGGCTGGTCTGCACGGTATCGGGCAGACGCTCGATGAAGAGCACTTCCTGATCCGCCGTGACCGTATTCGGACTGACATAGTAAGACGTTGGTGCGTTGGCGAACTTACCCTTGTTTGAACTGCTGACATTGAACCCGCCGTTGAACCAGCCATATACCTTGACATGGCTGCGCTTCCACGCCTCGCCATTCTTGTTGCCATAGATGGCCGACATCAGCGGGTAAACGGAGGTGTCGGGCTCGCCGATCACCGGCGCGCCGCCGTAGGTCCAGTCCGCGGCAGGGAAGGGCGGCGAGTCGAGGGGCGATTCCTGCAGACGCCGCGCCGGTGCGGGTGCCGGCACCGCGTCGGGCACCGCGCGCGCAGGGTGCCAGTCGAGCGCATAGGCGTGGATCAGCCGCTTGAGGAAGTCCGGCGAGGGCGCCGGTGCGAGCGTCCCGGTGGTTGCAGGCGCGGGCGTGTGTTCCGGCTGCTGGGCCGGGGCGCTGCGTACAAGAAAAGGCATGGCCAGCAAGAGTGTGGCAAGAGGTGCATGGAGCAGCTTGGCGTTGTTCATAGGCGTTTGACTTAAGACAAGTAAACGCCCGCGCGGGTAGGAAAGCCGTAGAAAGGGTGTAAGGAAGTTGTAAAGCCACGGGGCTTGTGTGCAGGGGCAAAGGGACTCAGCCGGCTTCGCCGTCCGGGGTAAATCGATACCCGACCCAGGGCTCATTGCGAATGTAGCGCGGCTCGGAGCTAGGTTCGATCTTGCGACGAAGTTGCGCGACCAGCACGCGCAGGTACTCCGGCTGGTCGTCGCCCGCAGGCCCCCACACGGCGCGCAGCAGCGCTTTGTGCGTGTGCACCCTGCCCGGGGTGCGCGCCAGGTACAGCAGTAAGTCGAACTCTTTCGGCGTCAGGTGGATATCCTCTGCACCCTTGCTGACGCGGTGCGCATCGCGATCGATGGTGAAGTCGCCCACCCGCAGCATGGGCTCCGGCGTCTCCTCCATGCTCGCGCCGCGCCGCAGCAGCGCCCGCACCCGGGCCAGCAGTTCCTGGATGCTGAAGGGCTTGGTCACATAATCATCGGCGCCTTCATCAAGCGCCCGCACCTTGGCTGCGTCCTGGTTCTGCACCGAGAGGACCAGGATCGGCGTCTGCATCTTCTGTCGCACCGCTCGCGTCAACTCGACGCCATCCATCTCCGGCATGGAGAGATCGGTGATGATGAGCGAGGCGGGCTCGGCGTGCAGTTTGTCCAGCGCCTCCACGCCATTGCGCGCCACCATCACGCGGTAGCCGCTGCTTTCTAGCGTGGTGCGCAGGACGCGCGTGATCTGGGGCTCGTCATCGACGATCAGGATGGTCTCACGCATGCCGCGGCTCTCTTGTCTTGCGCGCTCGTTACAATCGTGCTCGTGAGATTGAGTGTAGCGACAATCGCCGCGCGATGGACAGTGACAGCCTGCTTGCTGGCCGCGATCTGTTTCGTGGATACGCACTGGCTGCGGGTCAATCCCACCACCGTCGCGCTCACCTTCCTGCTGCTCATCCAGTGGCTGGCAGCCTACTGGGGACTGGCCCTGGCGGCCGCCGCCTCGGGCGCCGCGGCGCTCGGTTTCAACTACTTCTTTCTGCCGCCCATCGGGGCTTTTACGATCGCCGAGACGCAGAACTGGATCGCGCTGGCCGCTTTTCTCGCCACCGCTTTGATCGGCAGCAACCTGGCGAACCGTCTGCAGGCAGCGCGCGCGGCCAGCGACCGCCGCGGCCGCGAGCTCGAACTGCTCTACGATCTCGGCCAGCGCCTACTCGCGCCCGACAGTACAGCCGAGCTGCTGCGCGCCCTGCCCTTCTCGATCGCCTCCGCCTTCCGCTGCGCCTGCTCCGCGGTCTACCTGGTCGAAGGCGCCCAGGTGCATGTGTCGGGCCACGGCCCGCCACCGCCGATCGAGCGCTTGCAGGCGGCCGCGGACGCGCGCGGTCCGCTCGCCGGGCCCGTGGCCGGCTCCGTGCTGGTGCCGCTTGCCGTCGGCGTGCGTCCGGTCGGCGCGATCTACCTGGCGTGCGAGACCGCAGAGATCTTCCCGCACGCCCAGGGTCTGCCTTCGGCAGAGACGCTGGAGGCGATGAGCAGCCTGGTGGCGCTATCGCTCGAGCGGGCCGCGGCCGTCGAAAAGCTGGTCCACGCCAATGCCGCGGCCGAGAGCGATCGCCTGCGCGCCACCCTGCTCGACGCGGTGACTCACGATCTGCGCACGCCGCTCACCTCCATCAAGGCCTCTGTCACCAGCCTGCTCTCGCAGACCGCCCTGCGCGCCGACCAGCGGGAAGAGCTGCTGACAGTCATCGACGAAGAGAGCGACCGGCTCAACCGCTTGATCGCGGAAGCGGTCGAGATGGCGGAGCTCGATGCGCGCTCGGTGCGGCTCGACCGGCAGGCCGATGCGATCGTGCCGCTCTTTGAGGAGGTGCTCGAAGGCGCCGCTCCCCGCTGGCCGGACCGCGCCGTCCGCCTGCACGCGGCAGACCCCGGCTGCCGGGCGCATATCGATCGCGCGCTGGTGGCCAAGGTGCTGCTGCACCTGGTGGAAAATGCGGCGAAGTACTCGGCCGCGGGTGCGCCGATCACCGTGTCGGTCGAGCCGCGGGGCAAGTCGGTCCTGGTCTCGGTGGCTGACCGGGGCCCGGGGATCGAGCCGGCTGAGCAGAGGCGCATCTTCGACAAGTTCTACCGCAATCCTGTGCAGCGCTACCGGGTGCAGGGTTCCGGCATGGGCCTGCCGATCGCGCGTGCGATCGTCGAGGCGCACGGGGGAACCCTGACCGTTGAGAGCTCTCCCGGCGCAGGTTCGACCTTCCGCTTTACGCTCCCGGCCGCCGCGCAACCCGGCCGGTGAGAGAACCCGAGGGGTCGCGCAAGCCGGTGGCCGGACCCGCCACGCCGAACCTGGAAGGAGCCGGACCGGAATGAGCCGGA
>CAZZYH010000148.1:0-8507 GCA_964658225.1 Vulcanimicrobiota bacterium
TCAGTCAGCCGCTGCGAGGTAAGCAGGTTCACCCCAGCCCCCCCAGGCGAGCACTTGTTCCACTGCATGCGCGAGGCAACCACACCCGGGCTCACCCGCCCGCTCACCAGCGCAGTCATCGTCAGCCGCCCCCGATCATTCTCGACGACCACTTCGTCGCCCGAAGCGATCCCACGCGCGGCCGCATCCTCGGCATGCATCTCCAGGCTGTTCGCGGTCGCCGACTCCATCCGCTGGTGCCCGGGCTGGTTGGCAAAGGTCGAGTTCATGAAATTGTCGGCCTTGCGCGGCAGGTACTCGAGCGGGTACGCGCTCGGCTGCCCGGCGTGGCGAGACTCCCGCGGCGGGACAAAGCCCGGCAGCGGGTCCAGCCCGATCGCGGCAAGGCGCGCGGAGTAGAACTCGATCTTTCCGCTCGGCGTCGGAAACACTCCATCCGAAAATGGCTGAAACGGCCTGCCCGCAGCCTCGCTTGGAAAGCGCAGCCTCTGGTGACCGCCTGCTTGACGCAGGGTCTCGGCGCTCATGCCCCGCATCAGCGCAGGCTGGTCCGGCGCGTCCGCACGGAGCGCCTGCGCGATCAGCTCATCCTCGCTATCGCGGAAGCATGCCTCCTGAAACCCGCAGCGCTCGGCCAGCGCAGCAAACAGCGCCACGTTCGACCGCGCCTCGCCCACCGGCGCGATCGCCCGGTCGGACAGCTGCACGTAATAGTGGCCGTAAGCGCCCTGCACATCCTTATGTTCGAGAAAGGTGGTTGCAGGCAGCACGATGTCCGCGTAGTCAGCCGTATCCGTGAGGAACTGGTCATGCACGACGGTAAACAGGTCTGCACGGCTCAGACCGGCGAGCACCTGAGACTGGTCGGGCGCGATCACAGCCGGATTCGAGTTGTAGACAAACAGGGCATGCACCGCCGGGCCGCCGTCATAGCTGCCGCGCGCGCACAACGCCTCCCCCAGCAAGCTCATATTGATCACACGTGCAGGGCGGCCGAGCGGGCTGGCGGCGGCCAGCTCAGGCCGCTCGAGCGCTTCCTTATCCCACTCGAACGCCCCCGAGGTCGAAAGCTGCAGGCCGCCGCCCAGATGCTGCCAGGCGCCGGTCAGCGCGGGCAGCATGGCAATCGCGCGCACAGCGGCACCGCCGTTCTCTGACCGCTGCACGCCATAGTTCAACCGGATGACTGCCGGGCGCGCCGCGGCATAGCTGCGAGCCAGGGCTTCGATCTCGCCCGCAGCGATGCCGGTCCAGTGGGCCACGCGCTCCGGCGTGTACTCCGCCGCGCGGGCACGCAGCTCCGGCAATCCCCGGGTATGGGCCGCTGTATACGCGCGATCTTCCCGTCCCTCGCGCAGGATCACGTGCATCAGCCCCAGCGCCAGCGCCGCATCCGTGCCTGGATGGATTGCGAAGTGCCGGTCCGCCAGCGCGGCTGTGCGGGTGCGGTACGGGTCGATCACAACCAGGCGGGCTCCATGCCGCCTTGCTTGTTCCATCATCGGCCACAGGTGAATATTGTTGCCGTGCACGTTTGCGCCCCACGCCAAGATCAGGCGCGCGTGGCGAAAGTGCTCGGTATCGGTGCCGAGCTTCCTGCCGTAGACCGAGAGCAGCGCCTCGCCCCCGGCACTCGCGCAGATGGTCCGGTCGAGCTGTGAGGCACCCAGCCGATGAAAAAAGCGCCGGTCCATCGACCCGTAGCCGAGGGTGCCGATCGTGCCCGCGTAGGAGTAGGGCAGGATCGCCTCGGGCCCATGCTCCTCGCTCACCTGCACCAGCCTGCGCACGATCTCGTCCAGCGCTTGCTCCCAGCCGATGGGCTCGAAGGCAGCAAGCTCCTGGCCTCGCGCCAGCGGACCTTTCGCAACCCCGGCGCGACGGCGCAGAGGCGTCAGCAGACGGTCCGGCGCGTACACGCGGTCGAGGTACTTGGCGACCTTGCCGCATAGAAAGCCACGCGTCACCGGGTGCGCCGGATCGCCCTGCAGGCGCACCGCACGGCCGCCTTCGTCGATGGTAACCAGCACCCCGCAGGAGTCGGGGCAGTCAAGCGAACAGACCGTGTGCGTGATACGCGCCATGGCCGTATTGTAGGCGGAACGCGGAGAAGGCCGGCAGCCCGAACCGCCGGGTTCAACCGCTTGCGATCAACGATCGATTGTTGCCTCAGCCGTCGCTGCAGCCGGGTGGCGGGCTAGAGCGATCTCGCCCAGGGCCAGGGCCAGCAGCCAGCCGTAACCTGCAATCAGCAGCGACTCCAGCAGAAGGTGGCCGAGGAGCAGGAGTTCGCCGGGCGCAGGGTGTCCCACGATCAGCAACCGGTGCAGGCCCGGCGAATCGATCTGGCTGAACAGAGACGCCCAGTAGCTGTGCTCGACCACGGCAATGGCGCTGAAGGCCGAGAAAAGGCCCAGGCCGGCCCGACCCAGCCGTCGCGCCAGCAGGCAGAGAGGAAAGAGCACCAGCATGAGGTAGTTGGGCCAGCCCTTCTTGGAAAAGATGACCAGGACCAGGATGAGCGCGGGCATGGCAAAGGTGATCACCCGCAGGCGGGTCCCCTCGGGTTGATCGCGCACCGCCCGCGCCACAAAGAGCAGGGTGGCACACAGCGCAACCAGCACGACGGCATCGAGCAGCCGGGGCAGGAGCAGGTGACCGGTTCCCGCCTCAAGCAGATAGGGCAGGTTGCCCGCCGTCCGCAGAGCGCTCTCGTTGGTCAAGGGCTGGGCGATCGGCAGATGCAGCGCCACGGCCGCGCCGTAAACGATGGCTGAGATCGACACAAAGCCGGCTGCCCAGCTCCAGCGTCGCGGCGTGGCGAAGAAAAAGATCGGCGTGAACAACAGCGCCAGTATCTTGATGGCAGCCATCGAGACGGCTACTGCCGCGCCCGCAATCACCGCGCTGCGGCGGAGCAGCAAGGCGAGCGAGGCGACGAGCAGCAGCGCGATCACCACATTATCCTGCCCGTCGATGCAGACGAAGATCAGGCTCATGGGATTGGCCAGGTAGAGCAAGGCCGCCGTGCGCAGCTCCTGCTCGGCAAAAAGCCGGCGCCCGACAGAGAGCCAGAGGGGCAGGAGCGCGCACTCGGCCGCGATAGCGATCAGGATGATGGCCAGCGGACTATGCCAGAGCTGCACCGCTGCCGCGTCCAGAAAAGCGTGCAGCGGTGCGTAGCTCGTGACGAAGTCTCTGTAGGGC
This sequence comes from Vulcanimicrobiota bacterium, assembly GCA_964658225.1. Classification (GTDB taxonomy): domain Bacteria; phylum Acidobacteriota; class Terriglobia; order Terriglobales; family Acidobacteriaceae; genus EB88. The sequence goes on from CAZZYH010000148.1 coordinate 3,208, forward strand.
AGCCGGCCGTGGATCGCGGCCTGCGCCTCGGGCCAGTAGTAGCCGGGAATGTCGCCGCGCACCTGCAGACGAAGGATGAGGAATACCAGGCCGAACAGGCCCAGCCGGCTCACGACCAGGCCCCCGATCGCGAGCGTCCGGAACAACTCGTCGGGGAGGGTACGCAGGCGTCGCATCGAAACCAGCGCGATGCCGGCCAGCGAGCCGGCTATGCCAAGGGCGCCGCGCGCGATCAGCGTCTGCACCCCTGTCATGCGCGGGCCTCGGGGCCCTTGAGGCAGGCCGCCTCCTCCTTGCCCGTGGGTCTGGAAGGAGCGGAGGTGCGGCGAAAAGGCTCAAAAAACTTCAGGGGCAAGGCGCGCTCCGGCGGGGTTGAATGGCCTAGTATAGCGAACTGCAGAGCGGCCCCGAACGAATGTCGAGCACAAGCGGGCGCCGCATCTGCGTCCTGCAGCAGAGCGACGTGCTTTATCGTCTACCGGCTTCCCCTCGCGGTGCCTCGCCCTGCACCATCGCGGCCAACATTGCCGTCCGGGGCCCCAGGTGCGCGCGCAGCAGGTGCTCATGGGCGGCATGCGCGCCCTCGCCGACCGCGCCCATCCCATCGAGCGTCGGCACGCCGAGCGCGGCGGTGAAGTTGCCGTCCGACCCCCCGCCCGTCGCCGCTTCTTCGAGATGGAAACCCATCAGCCGCGCTAGCCCCTGCGCCTTCTCAAAGAGCGCGACCGTGGCCGGGGAGCGCTCCATGGGCGGCCGGTTGATGCCCCCGCTCAGCCGAAGCCTGCACGCTTTGTCCTGAGCGCGGAGTCCGCGCAGACCGCGCTCGATCCGCGCTTGATCCCGCGCATGCGCGATCCGCACATCGATCTCCGCCCAGGCCTCTGCAGCGATCACATTTGAGAGTGTGCCTCCACCGATCACGCCGGGGTTCACCGTCAAGCCACGGGAGAGATCGGTCATCGCGGCGATCCGTTCCAGCTGCCGACCCAGCTCAAGCACCGCGCTGTGCCCGCGCTCAAAGTCGACGCCGCTGTGCGCGCCAATCCCGGCCACATCCAGCCGGTAGTGGCCTACCCCCTTGCGCGCAGTCTTGTACGCCCCGCCGGCGCCTTGCCCCGGTTCCAGTACAAAAACAGCACTGCACCCTTTAGCAACTGTCTCTGTTACAGATCGCGAGGCGGGACTGCCGACCTCCTCATCGCCGTGCAGCAGCAGGCAGACGGGTTGGGTGAGCGCACCCTGGGCCAGCAGTAGTTCGATCGCGGACAGAGCCATCGCGACCCCGCCCTTCATATCGAGCACGCCCGGGCCGGCAATGCGCTGGCGCGTCACGCGATACGGCATCCTGCCCAGCGTGCCGACTGGCCATACCGTGTCCAGATGCCCCAGCAGCAGCACCGGCGCTAGGCCGGATCTCTGGGCCTTGAAGACAACGCGCAGGGAGTTCCCGTACTGGCGATGACGATGCCACCGCACCCGCCCGCCAATCTGCTCAGCCCAGCCCGCCACCAGCGCCGCGGCCCGATCCACGGCAGCCTTGTCCTCAGAGGGCGACTCGGCCCGCACCAGCGCCTCGAGCCGCAAAAGCGTGTTGGCCTCGGCTGCCGTCGCCAAGGCAAGAAGCGTGGCCGGGGCGAGCCGGGCGCCGCAGGTCCCGGCTCTGCGCTCTGCCGGGGCTCGGAGCAGGTGCCGGCCTTCGGCGCGGATGCCGATCGCGGGCGACATCAACTCTGGCATATCGCGCCTTTCTTCCAAGGAAGGAGCGGATGGGCTGAGACCACGCTCTTTTCTGATCATTTTTTGCCGCTCACGCGATGTTTCAATCCCGAAAACCCACCTATCGCTTGCATTCACACGATAGTAACCGGCTTCCGCGGCCTTGAACATGCAGGCGCTACTGGGCCTACAAGCTGCACAAGCATTCATTTTGGAGGCAACAATGGGAAATCACTCTGTATCTCGAGCTGATTGCTCGTGCTGGCAACGCCGATCGCCGGCATGGCGCAGACGGTGACGGGCGCCATCCGCGGTACCGTCACCGATGCGACGGGCGCGACCATCGCCGGCGCCCAGGTCGACCTGACCAACGTTGCGACCGGCGTGACCACGTCAGACAAAACAGCTCCGTCCGGCTCCTACGCGATCCGTTTTCTGCAGATCGGCCAGTACCGGCTCACGGTTGCGGCGCCTGGTTTTGCAACTGCCAAGTACGGCCCGTCCCCGCTCGAGATCGATCAGACAGCCAAGCTCAACTTGCCTCTCAAGCCGGGCGCGGCCTCGACCAACGTCGAGGTCTCCGATCAACTGCAGCCGATCCTGAACACGGAAAATGCCAGGGTCGGCGAGACGTTGGCCGAGAACACGATCAATAGCATCCCGCGGAACGGACGCGACTTCTCGCAGTTGACCGTCTTCACCCCGGCTGCGGCGTCGACCAACTATGGGCAGTATGGGCAGTTCGGCGGGCGGGGTTCCTCTGAGCGCGACACCGGCGGCAATGCCATTCCCGAACGTGCGTGGAAACCGCCAGCAGTCGAACAACTACCTGCTCGATGGCGAGGCGATCAACGAGAATGTCAACAACAGCATCGGCTACACGCCGAGGCCGGCATGCGCTCGATCAGATCCGCGTCATTTCGTCCAATGCCAATGCCGAGTTTGGCAACGTAAAATCGCGGCGCCGTGCTGCTCGTGACCAGGGGCCGGCGGCAACAGCTTCCACGGCAGCGCTTCCGGCTCTCTCGAGAACTAGAACCTCGATGCGAACAGCTGGACCAACAAGCACAACCTGGTGCCCATCTGTTCCGAAGTTGCCAGAGCCAATGGCGCCGATCCTCATAGAAGTCTTTTGTTCCTTGAGAACGAACTCTGTGAGCCTGCTTGAAGACCTGTGTTCTCCTTACCCACGCCGCGAGGCCCCGAACATCCAACCCAGCGAAGCCGTATGCTTTAGCCGGGGGATCAAGCGTGAAATGGGTTTGTCACACGCCCCCGGAAATCGCTCTCAGAGTGAACTCCTTGCCTGCGCTACTCTCAGTTGCGTCTACTTTATTGCAGGCTCCCGCAAATGCCATGCATCTGCTGGAGAACACGGTGGTCGCCCAAGGGGTTCGGTTGAGGCTCTGACACTCTTCTACCTCGGAATGTCGCCGGCCGACAGCTTTCACAGCGTTCCAATCGATCTGGTTAGGCTTAGCGACGCGGCTAGACATTCTGCAGAAGGGGTAAATGGTCGTGGTAGTCGTGTAGATGACCGGGGAAGCCGAAGGCTCAATCATCCCTTCGCTTGGAGAACTTGTCGGGTCGAGAGCACGGTTGCGCACGGCGGGCTGAACGTAAAACATGGTAAAGAAGCTGCGAAAGTCATTCCGCATCTCGGTCAGTTCACGCACGACCGCGTCCGTCTGCACCTTTAGTTCTTCCTGAAGGCAGGTCACAGACCTTTGCGTGGTGGTCAGGATGTCCTTGATCCAGGCGTACACCTTGCTTGCAGCCCATACAATACTTGCAATCCAGATGTAGGGCTTGACGCTGTTGACGAGAAAGCCAGCGGTGTCTGTCCATTGCTTTTGATCGATCAGCAGAAGCCTCATTTCCTCCTGCTGAAACCTACCGGAAACAAACCAAAGTGTTCATGTCAACCAGCCGGGGATGTTCTTCCGGGTACGCCAGTATCTTGTCCTTAAAGAAAGGCGTCGTCACCCGGCGAAGGTCACACCAGTACACCGCCCCTTTGCTCGGGTCTTGGGTTCCGTCGAAAATCCCTTCGACCTCGTGCAGGAGCCGGACGAAGTTCGGCTCCCAGACACTTGGCGTACCCCCCGGTATCTCGTTCGCCGGGATCGCGGCGTAGTTCGGTATGCGGTCCAAGACCTCAAGGACCGAGCCCCATCCCAGACGCACCCGGTTCATCAGGCAGCCCATCACCAGACAGGTCGCCATGTGCCCCCCCCCGTACTCCCGGCCCCACCGCCAGCCGACCGTAACCAGTTGCGCCTTTTGATAGTCGTCCTGTCTAAGCATGGATATCTTTTGTCCGGAAAGGGACGTCCGAAAGAGAGGAATTGACGATTTGTCACACTTCACTTGACACCCGCTGTCTAAAAGACGACGGTGAGATCATCTAGTCGCGGCCAAGGCTAATTCTCATTAGGGCGAGGGGCCTTAGCCGCTTTCGCGTGGTGCTCTATCCAGCTGAGCTACTGGGTGAACTTGTGGCTCCACTGATTTCCGTGGAGGCAGAACTATCATTCTCGGGATTGGAGGAAGGCGTCGTATGTGGCTTGTAATGTTTTTGGTGAATGTCGCGGGCTGGATCAGTGTCGCGTTATTCGTGTGTCTCGCGATCTCATACATTTTTGTTCCCGAACCTGCGCCGAAACAGCCGCAGCCCGAGTACGCGCGGCTGAATGACAATTGGCGTGCGTCGCTCCCTAAACCAAAGGCGCAGCCCTTCCCCAATTACACGAACCCGAAGCCCAGCGCCAAGATTATTGAAAGTGATTAGTTAGTGGTCAGGCTTTGCGGGTTTGCCCTCCAGTGCATCGCGCATACCCGCACTGTATAGAATCGGTGCAAGGCGGGAACCAACCGAAGCAGCTTTGGCTCCCGAACTCGCCGCTGACCCGCGCGACGTGTTGTACAAACAGAAGCAGGACAAAGAATGGAAAGAACGGCAAGAGCGCTACAGAATCCAGAAGTAAGACGGCATTCCCTAGGGCTTGTCAAGTGATCGGCTCGTTGCTGCATAAGCGTTTCTGAGAGCCTGCTGTCGGCGCTGGTCCTCAATCCCGCTGACGATCGGCCCGGCCTGCACCGCAGCCCTGCCACTACGACTCAGAAAAACCGTGAGCAGGCCTCTTTGCGCGCCCGGCTCGAGTGAGGCGAGTCCCTACGCCGCCTCTCGAGATGGAGTCCGAACGAGGTGTGCAATTCGTCAGCTTGCGTCCTCCAGACCATGACACTTGCCCCATTCCTGGGTCCGGCCCCATCTTGCGTGCTACGCCAGCAGGCTCACAGGGGGCGTATTTTCGCCTACGCGAGGAGCTGTGCATACTAAATCCTGCTACACTCAAAGTGTGCCGCAAGGCGGACGAGTGACTTTGGGGTCCGCTAGCGTTTTCGCCCGGCGAGATTGAGCCCAGGGATGAAACGGTAGAAGTGAGCAAACCTGCAAACCTGTGGATTCTATACGAGAATCCCCGGTTTGATGAAAACCATTTGGGGACGTAGCTCAGTTGGTTAGAGCGCTGCCCTGTCACGGCAGAGGTCGCGGGTTCGAGCCCCGTCGTCCCCGCCAT
>CAZZYH010000149.1:0-8506 GCA_964658225.1 Vulcanimicrobiota bacterium
GGGGTTTCCGTCAGCCCGGGAGCTACGCAGTTGAAGCGCAGCCCACGGCGGGCGTAGCTGGCTGCGGCCGCCAGGGCCAGGCCCTGCACGCCGGCCTTGGCCGCGGCGATGGCTTCGTGGTTGACCAGGCCGTGGCGGGCGGCGGCGCTCGAGACAAAGACAATGCTGCCTGGGGTCTTCATCGATTTGGCGGCGGCGCGGACGGTTGCGAAGGCGCTCTTGAGATTGATCGCGAGCATGGACTCGAACTCCGCATCGGAGGTGGCGTGTGCTGGCTTAAGCAGCAATGAACCGAAACAGTTGGCAATGCCGTCCAGCTGGCCGGAGCCTGAAGCGGAAAAGCTCTTTGCTGCCTGATCGATCGCCGCCTCGACCTGCGCGCTGTCGGTCGCCTCGGCGACTGCGTGCTCGGCGCCCAGCTCGGCGGCAAGCGCGCCGAGCTTTTCCGGGTCGCGGCCCACCAGCAGCAAACGGCTGCCCTTGGACGCCAGCCTGCGTGCGAGGGCGCTGCCGATGCCGCCGTACGCGCCCAGGATTACGTAACTTTCCGCCATGCGTGATTCTCCCATTGTGAGCATAGGCGCTTCTGAGCCGTGCCCGGCCGACGCCGTGCGGGTGATTTTCAGCAGATGGAAGCCGGGAGACAGGGCGCGCGATCGAAGGGTCGCAGGTCCATCGCCGGCTCTCAGAGCAGGATCATGCTCGCGCTCGCCTTGGGACGCCAGACCCGCGCCTCAACCGTGAGAGCGGGGGCCGCCCGCGCAACTGCGGCTAGGAAAGCCCGAGCGGCAGCTCCGCTTCAGTGTGCAAGAGTCCGCGCTGGCGGAGGGCGCCGAGGACCTGCTCGACCGACCAGTCGAGCGAGGTTGCGCCTTCGACGATCAGGTCGGCGTACTGCGCCGAGGGCCGCACGTAGCGCTCGGCCATGGGGCGCACGGTCGCGGCATAGTGCCGGGCGACGGACTCGGGCGAGCGGCCGCGTTCGCGCACATCGCGGGCCAGTCGCCGCTCAAAGCAGACCTCGTCGGTGGCATCGACGTAGATGCCGAGGTCCGCGAGCGATCGGAGCTCCGCATAGTGCAGCGCAAAGAGGCCGTCGATCAGCAGTACATGCGGCTCGACGATGCGCTCGGTGACCCCGCGCACGCGCGTATAGGTGAGAAAGTCGTAGACCGGCCGCTCGATCGCGCGGCCTTGCTTGAGCTGGCTTACCTGTTCGAAGAGCAGGGAGTGCTCGAGTGCGTCCGGGTCATCGAAGTTGCGCTGCTCGCGCTCGGGCAAAGGCAGCTCGCCGAGGTCGCGGTAGTAGTGGTCCAGGCGAAAGTGGGTGCCTTCGAGCTCGCGCGCCAGCTCTTCGGCCAGCGTCGTTTTGCCCGAGCCGGAGCAGCCGGCAAGGGCAATCAGAACGGGGCCGCCGCCGGCCACACTCACGCGCGAGCACCGTCTTCGACCTGCTGCGGGCCGCTCTGCTTCACACCCTCCGCCACGCCCGCTTGCGCGAGGCCACGGGCGATGCGCGGCACGATGCCACGGAGCAGCGTGGCCAGCTCCGACTCGACGGCGCGCCCGGTCTCCATCACCTCGTCGTGGCTGAGCGGCGCGGCCTCGACGCCTGCCGCCATGTTCGTGACGCAGGAGAGGCCGAGCACCTCGATGCCCATCTGCCGGGCCGCGATCGTCTCAAGTACGGTCGACATGCCGACCAGGTCTGCGCCCAGGGCGCGGAAGGCGCGGATCTCGGCGGGGGTCTCATAGCTGGGGCCCTGCACGCCGAGGTAGACGCCCTCGGCGAGGGTGGTTCCGGCTTCGGCGGCTGCGGCGTGGGCGAGCTCGCGCAGCCGCGCCGAGTAGGCCTGGGTCATGTCAAAGAAGCGCGGCCCGAAGGTGGCACGCTGGGAGAAGCTCGCAGTCTCCGGACGGTTCCACTTGGCCGTAGGCTCGGTGTGCACCTGGGTGGGCGCCTGCGCCGCGCCGGCGGCGGGGTTGTGACCGGTCAGGTTGATGTGGTCGGAGATGAGCACGAACTGACCCGGGTGCATGTCCAGCCGGATGCCCCCGGCAGCATTGGTCAACACGAGCGCCTGCACGCCCATCAGCCCGAGGGTGCGCACGTGGAAGACCAGCTGCTCGGCCGAGTAGCCCTCGTACCCATGCACGCGGCCCTGCAGAACGATGACCGGGGTCTCGCGCACCAGCCCGGCCACCAGCCTGCCCTCATGGCCCGGCACCCCGGATGGAGGAAAGTAGGGGATCTCGCGATAGCTGATCCCGATGGCCTGGTGCAGCTGGTTGGCGAAGGCCCCGAGGCCCGAACCGAGCACGATGCCGATGCGTGCCTGGGCCGCCGGGCTCGGGGCGAACTTTCTGCGAAGAAACTCGGCGGCCGTGGCCACCGATTCTGTAAGGGAGGGCGGAGCGAACATGTCTTCTAGTGTAGCCGCCGGTCCTGCAGGAAGCAGGAAATCAAGAGGCGATCGGTTGCGGTAGGCGCAAGCAGCTCCCGACGCGCCTTACCGCAGCAACAGCCCCACGATCGAGGCCGACATGAGATTGGCCATCGTGCCTGCGAACATGGCGCGCAGGCCCAGGCGAGCGAGATCGTTCCGCCGCGCCGGCGCCAGGGCCCCGATGCCGCCGATCTGGATCCCGATCGCGCTCAGGTTGGCAAAGCCGCACAGGGCGAAGGTGGCGATGGTGAACGAGCGCGGGTCGAGCGCTCCTTTCATGGCGCCAAGCAGCTTGTAGGCGACCAGCTCGTTGATGACCATGCGCGTGCCGAGCAGGTTGCCGACCTCGCGCGCGCTGTGCCAGGGGATGCCGATCAGCCACGCGATGGGCGCGAAGGGCACGCCGAGCAGGGTGTTCAGCGAAGCAGGGAACCAGCTGATGCGTGCGTGGACGACGGAGAAGCAGCCGTTCGCGAGCGCGATCAGCGCCAGAAACGAGATGAGCATGATGGCCACGTTGAAGGCTAACTGGCCGCCGTCCAGGGTGCCGCGAGCGATCGAGCCGAGCAGGTTTTCGCCTGCGTGGGTCTCATCCTTCGGCATGACGACGGAGCCCTCTGTGGCCGGCTTTTCGGTCTCAGGCACGAGCATTTTGGAGATGAGGATGGTTCCCGGCGCGGTCATAATCACTGCCGCGAGCAGGTTCTTGGCCTCGATGCCGTAGAGAATGTAGGCGGCCATGATGCCGCCCGAGACGTGGGCCATGCCGCTGGTCATGATGGTCATCAGCTCGGACCGCGTGGCGCCGGGCAGGAAGGGGCGGATGGTAAGCGGGGCCTCGGTCTGCCCCATGAAGATGGACGCCGCCACGTTGAGGCTCTCAGCGCCGCTGACTCGCAGGGTCAGCTGCATGAGCCGGGCAAAGATGCCGATGACCACCTGCATGATGCCGAGCGCGTAGAGGACGGAAAAAACAGCCGAGATAAAGATGATGGTGGGCAGGACCTGGAAGGCAAAAAAGCTGCCCAGGGGGGAGACCTTCTCGCCCAGCGGCCCAAAGACGAACGACGACCCCGCAAAGGCGAAGGAGAGCAGCCAGTTGACCGCCCCGCCCGCCGCCGCCATGCCGCGCTGGCCCCACAGCGAGCGCAGCACCAGAAAAGCAAAGACAAACTGCAGACCCAGACCCCACAAAACGGTGCGCCAGCGGATGGCGCGCCTGTCGGTTGAAAAGATCCAGGCCAGTACCAGCATGGTGACGAGGCCGAGAATGCCGGTATAGTGCGCCAAATGATGTCTCCCTGTGATTGCGCTGGCTGCGTTGAAGTGCCCTAGCTTTGGCCCCTCACCGCGGGGGCAGCGAAGGGACGCAAGGAGCCGAAGCAACGGCTTGTTGGCCGCTGACGAGCTGACTTCTGTCGAAGCGAACCGGCATCAACGCATCGAGCAGAGCGCTCTCAAAATCGCGTCCCTGGGAAAACCAGACAACACAAGCCTCGGCTGCAAACTCGCTCATGACCTGCAGGCAGGCGCCGCAGGGCGGACAAGCCTCGGGGCCGTCATGGAAGACCGCAGCCGCGGCGATCTTAGGGCCGGGACCACGCTCACTCACCGCGCGAAAGAGCGCGTTGCGCTCCGCGCAGCAGGAGAGCCCGTAGGATGCGTTCTCGACATTGGCGCCGGTGACCACGGCTCCGTCATCAAAGAGCAGGGCGGCGCCGACCTGGAAGCGGGAATAGGGCGCGTAGGCGCGCGAGGAGGCCTCGGTCGCCGCGCGCTGCAGGGTCTGGACCAGGGCTGGGTCGAGAGGCATCGTAGGGCGAGGCTAACCTCTCTGCGCCGGGGCTGCAAGCCGCTTTTCATCCGCCGCGATCCCTGTACCGGGCCGGGCTGTAGGTTGCCTCCCCGGCGGTGTAAGGTCGAGGGGGAAGGATACTGCAAGCAGGCCATGGCGAAGAAGAAAACAGCGCAAGGCGATCCGGCCCGGGCCGCACTCTCGCCGGCGAGTCGGGGCACGGCTGCCGAGACCGTCGAGCCCGGGTCCGGCGACGATGCGCTCGCGCTCTTTCACCCCGTCACCGCGGAGTGGTTTCGAGCGGTCTTCGAGCAGCCCACGACGCCCCAGAGGCTTGGCTGGCCGGCAATCGCCCGCGGCGAGAGCACGCTGATCCTGGCGCCGACCGGTACCGGCAAGACGCTGACTGCGTTTCTGTGGTGCCTGGACCAGATTATGCTGCAGCGGCCGCCCACCGGCCCTTCCGAGGAACAAGGTTGCCGGGTCATTTACATCAGCCCGCTCAAGGCGCTCGCGGTCGATGTTGAGCGCAACCTGCGTTCGCCGCTTGCCGGGATTGCGAACATGGCCCGGCAGGCAGGGATCCCGGCGCACCTGCCCGAGATCGCAACGCGCACCGGCGACACCACGCAGAAGGACCGCGCCCGTTTTCGCCGGCACCCGGGCGAGATCCTGATCACCACGCCCGAGTCGCTCTATCTGCTGCTGACCTCGGACGCGGCGCACTCGCTGCGCACCGTCGAGACGGTCATCGTCGACGAGATCCATGCGCTCGTGCCGACCAAACGCGGCGCCCACATGGCGCTTTCGCTCGAAAGGCTGGAGGCGATCGTGAGCGCGGGCGGTGGACGGCGGCTGCAGCGGATCGGGCTCTCTGCGACCCAGCGGCCGCTCGAAGAGGTGGCACACTTTCTGGCGGGCGCGGAGGCGGCGCCCGTCGAGACGACGGCTGCTGCAACTCCGGACCAGGCGTTCGGCGAGAGCGAGCGAGCCTGGACGACAGAAACTCCGGACGCGGATGCGCTCGCAGGCCAGGCGACCGGGGAGCCGGTGAGGCCCGCGGCAAACGCGCCTGAGGCCAACGTGGATGCGTGCCCGGTTCGCTATCGCCCGGTCACCATCGTGAACGCGAACGAGCGCAAGCTGCTGGAGCTGAAGATCGAGGTGCCGGTAGAAGATATGGCGCGGCTGGGACAGATTGAAGAGCTGCCGAGCGGCGCTGCCTCGCAGGGCCCTAAGCGCACTTCAATCTGGAGCGCGATCCATCCGCGTCTGCTCGAGATTGTGCGGGAGCGTACCTCGACCATTATCTTTGTCAACAGCCGCCGCATCGCCGAGCGGCTGGCGGGCGCCTTGAATGAGCTGGCGCAGGAAAACGTCGCGCGCGCGCATCACGGATCGCTCGCCGCGCCGCAGCGAGCCGAGATCGAGGAGCTGCTCAAAGCAGGCAAGATCAAGGCGCTGGTGGCCACCTCTTCGCTCGAGCTGGGCATTGACATGGGCGCGGTGGACCTGGTGATCCAGATCGAGGCGCCGCCTTCGGTGGCCTCGGGCATGCAGCGGATCGGGCGCGCGGGCCACCAGGTGGGCGCGGCGAGCGAAGGCATCATCTTTCCCAAGTATCGCGCGGACTTAATTGCATGCGCGGCGGTTACAAAAGCGATGCACGAGGGGCTGGTCGAGTCGACGCGCTTTTTGCGCAACCCGCTCGATGTGCTCGCGCAGCAGATGGTGGCGATCGTGGCGCAGCCGCCGGGGCTGGCATGGCTGACGGAGAAAGAGCGCAGGAAGATGCGCTCCGCCGCGGCAGAGGAGTTCGAGGAGCAGCCCGGCAGCGGGATGGACGTGGAGGCGCTGTTTGCCCTGGTGCGCGGCGCGGCGCCCTTCTCGGGGCTGACGCGCGGCTCCTTTGCAGGCGTACTCGACCTGCTGGCCGGCCGCTACCCGTCGGACGAATTTGCCGAGCTGCGGCCCCGGGTGACCTGGGACCGGGTGGCGAACACGGTGACCCCGCGCCAAGGCGCGAAGTCGCTCGCGATCCTCAACGGCGGCACGATCCCGGATCGTGGACTGTATGGCGTGTTTCTTTCGGGTTCGGAAAAGAAGCCGATCCGGGTCGGCGAGCTGGATGAAGAGATGGTCTTCGAGTCGCGCACCGGCGACACCTTCATCCTGGGCGCGTCGACCTGGCGGATCGACGAGATCACCCACGACCGGGTGCTCGTTTCCCCGGCGCCGGGCGAGCCGGGCAAGATGCCTTTTTGGCACGGCGACAACGTGGGCCGCCCCCTGGAGTTTGGCCGGCGCATCGGCCAGCTGATCCGGGAGCTGGGCCAGATGCCGCGCAACGCCGCGCTCACCCGGCTGACGCGTGAGCATGATCTGGAGCCGGTGGCGGCTGAAAACCTGTTGCGCTTTCTTGCCGACCAGGAAATCGCCACCACCACTGTGCCAGATGACCGGACGATCGTGATCGAACGCGTGCGGGACGAACTGGGGGACTGGCGCGTGTGCGTGCTGACTCCATTTGGCAGCCGCGTGCACGCACCCTGGGCGATGGCGGTGACCGGGCGCATGCGCGCGGCGGGCGGCCCGGACGTGGAGGCGATGTGGGCCGATGACGGTTTTGTTCTGCGCTTCCCCGATACCGACACAGCGCCCGATGCCGATCTGCTGCTGCTCGATGCGGAAGAAGCCACGGCGCACGTACTTCGGCAGTTAGGAGGCACGGCGCTGTTTGCGGCCAAGTTTCGCGAGAGCGCGGCGCGTGCGCTGCTGCTGCCGCGGCGTCGCGCGCAAGGCCGGGCCCCGCTCTGGCAGCAGCGCAAGCGGGCCTACGACCTGCTTGCGGTCGCCTCCCGCTATCCCGGGTTCCCGATGCTGCTTGAAAGTTATCGCGAGTGCATGCGCGATGTCTTCGACATGCCGGCGTTTCTTGAGGTGCTGCGGGCTGTCGAGAAGCGCGAGATCCGGGTGCATGTCGCCGACTCGCGCACGCCTTCCCCGTTTGCCTCCTCGCTGCTCTTCTCCTATGTTGCGAACTATATTTACGACGGAGACGCGCCGCTGGCCGAACGCCGCGCCCAGGCGCTCTCGATCGACCAGGAGCAGCTGCGTGAGCTGATGGGCGATGCGGATCTGCGCGAGTTGCTCGACGGCGAGGCCATCGCGGAGGTCGAAGAGCAACTGCAGGCGCTCACCGAGACCATGCGCGCCCGCTCGCCGGACGGCATGCACGACCTGCTGCTGAAGCTGGGCGATCTGACCCGCGAAGAACTGGCCAGACGCCTCACCGCACCGGAGCTGCTCGAGGGACTGGAGCGTTTGCTGCGCGCAAAACGGCTTCTCGAGATTCGCATCGCCGGGGAGAAGCGGCTGATCGCGGTCGAAGACGCAGCGCGCTATCGCGATGCGCTCGGCGTGCCGCTGCCGCCGGGCCTGCCGACGGCGCTGCTCGCCCCGGTGGCCACGCCGGTGCTTGAGCTGGTGCGGCGGTACGCGCGCACCCATGGGCCGTTTGTGCTGGGCGATGTGCAGGCGCGTTTTGGCCTCGGCGCCGAGCAGGCCGAGTCTGCGCTGCGGGCACTGCTGCTCGACGGCCGCGTCGTCGAGGGGGGATTCCGCCCGGGCGGCGTGCATCGAGAGTGGTGCGACGCCGAGGTGCTGCGGCTGATCCGCAGAAAGTCACTGGCACGGTTACGAAAAGAAGTGGAGCCGGTCGAGCAGCAGATGCTGGCGCGGCTGGGGACGCACTGGCAGGGCGTTCTGCAACGCCGGCGCGGCGCCCCCCGCAACCTGGACGCGCTGCTCGACACGATCGAGCACCTGCAGGGAGCCCCGCTGCCCGCCTCGCTGCTCGAGTCGGCCATCTTGCCGGCGCGCCTTGCGCGCTACCATCCGGGCGACCTCGATACGCTGATCGCTGCCGGTGAAGTGGTCTGGTGCGGGCTCGATGCGCTGGGCGAGCACGATGGCCGCGTCTCGCTCTATCTGTCTGACGCGCTGCGCACGCTGCTGCCTCGCCGGGTCGAGGTGCGGGGCGAAGCGCTGCCGCCGAAAGAGCAGGTGCTGCTCGAGCAACTTGCCCGGGGCGGCGCGATGTTTTTCACGCAACTGCACGAGGCAGCGGGCGGCGGATACCCGGGGGAGACCCTTGATGCCCTGTGGTCGCTCGTCTGGCGGGGCCTGGTCACAAACGATACGTTCCATGCGCTGCGAGCCTATGTGACCAAGCCGGCGACAACACGCCAGCCCAAACGCCAGC
>CAZZYH010000150.1:0-8395 GCA_964658225.1 Vulcanimicrobiota bacterium
TGCTCTCACGAGGGTGATTATAGTGGGCCTGCGCAGGGTGCTGGGCGGCTGGCTGCGGCCTGCTCCCCGGGCGTACGGCCCGGCACCGGGGAGCGCCGGGCCGGGCGGAGCTGCCCTTGGTCGCCGCCGCCCGTGCTGGAGGATGGCCGCCATGCCGCGAGCTGCGCCCGGTCAAAATGCAGCACGGCGGCCCACTGGCCGCCGAGCTGCTCCCGCCACACGATCGAGCCGCCGAGCAGCCGCGCCACTGTCTCCGGGGCCAGGTCGGCGTGGAAGGCAAAGAACCGTTCGTCCAGCTCCCGGTTTCTTCTGCCCAGGCCGCCTTCCAGGTGGGAAAGCAGCCGCGGCGGCTCGTACTTGGTCGAGAAGAGCAGGGCTACGGTATAGGGCCGGCCTCCGGCCTCCTCGGTCGCCCTGGTCTGGGCTACCTTGATCTGCTCATAGGAGAAGTTGTCGATCGCGATCACCGGCAGCGGCCGCGAAACGTAGCCCAGTTCCGGCTTGCTGAGCCCATCGGTGGCCGGCCACGCCGTGAGCACGGTGGGGCCGCCGTAGCGGCTTTGCACCTGGCCGATCGCATGCTGCTCGAGCAGGATCGAATCGCGATAGGCGAGCGTGTCCTCGGGGGCGAAGCGATAAGGCGGGTTGACGAGAAAGCCCAGTGCGAAGGCTCCCGCGGCCAGCGCGACCAGCCCTGCCCAGCGCTCGACTCTCTGCCTCCAGGCGTGCACGCACAGGAGCAGGACCAGGGGGTAAAGAGGCAGCAGATAGCGCGTCAGCAAGGCGCCGCCCAGCACGGAGAACAAGATCCAGTTGGCGACGATGACCACGAGCAGGCGCGCCCGATCTTCAGCAGCGAGGGGCTCCCCTTCGACCCGGCGCGGCAATACCAGGCAGCCCAGCGTCATCAGCACCGGTACGAACAGGTTGAGATGCGCGGTCAAGTGGAGCGCCCGATGCACGAGGGCCAGCGCGATGCGTAGCGGCGTAAGCGTCGACGTGGCGTTGTAGCGCAGGTACTCGGGGTTGCCGAAGAGAAAGCCTGTGCGCCGGCAGTGATAGCCGAACCAGGCGGCAAGCGGCAGGGCGGGAGCGGTGAGCAGGAGCGCGGCGCGCAGATGGCTGGCGGCGAGGGCGGCGAGGCGGCGGCCGCGCCAGGCGCGCCACAGCTCCCAGGCAGCGAGCGCGAGCGGCGTACCGACTGCGATCTCCTTGGACAGCGCGGCGAGCGCAAAACAGCAGGCAGCGGCTGCCAGAGCGCGCGGCCGGGCACCGGGGCGAGCCGGCTCCGGAGAGAGCCCGCGGGTCCCGCGCAGCAGAAAGTACAGCCCCCAGAGCGTGCCCGCGGCTGCGAACACGTCTGCATGGGCGAGCGTGCTCTGCACAAACCAGACCGGGTAGAGCGCGGTCAGCAGCGCCGTCGCCGCCGATACGCGCCGGTCCTGGGTCAAGCAGTGCGCCAGGCAGCAAACCGCCAGCAGCGCCAGGCTCGTTACCAGGCACATGGCCACCCTGGTGACCAGCGGCGAAAACCCGAAGAGATGCCACCACACCGCCAGGTAGATCGACGGCAGCGGGGGATGGGCGTTGGAGAGCGTGGAGTAGGGGATGAGCGCGCCGCTGCGGAAGAAATCGTAGGCCGCGGGAATGTAGTAGCCGGCCTCGTCCCAGTAGTAGGGCAGGCGGAGCAGTGGCCAGTGCGTGAGCACGAGGGCGGAGAACAGGAGCGAAAGCAGAGCCAGGCCTTGCAAGGATGGGCGGCCCCGGCGGGCGAAGAAGGAATGACTCGCCGGGGCGTGCCCTTTTCGAGCGAGCACCGAAGCTACTGGACCTGGCCTTCGTCGCCGCCCAGCGGCTCGAGCGCAATGGGCCCGAAGGTCTGCTCGTACTGGGCGAGATTCTGGCCCAGCACATTGAAGAGAGCCTTGGCCTGCTGCGGGCTCAGGTAGATTCCCTGCTGGTTTTCGATCGTGACTTCATCGGGCGCGCTGGGATGCGCGAGGCCGAAGAGAAGAAAAATGTCCCAAACACTGACGCGTACCTGGACGCTGTTGGCATAGGTTTCGCGGTACTGGCTACCTTGCGTGACGGCAAAACGGGGTTGTGATTGGCTGCTCATAGATAGGTCTAGGGTACCGCGTCCCGCGGCTTCCAACCGGGTCCAAGCCGAGAAAAGGCTTGGCAGCGCTCCGGAACCGGCCCTGTCCAGGTGCCTGGCACCGGGATGGGAAGCGTTGGTGCGAAAGGGGGGACTTGAACCCCCAAGGGTTACCCCGCCAGATCCTAAGTCTGGTGCGTCTGCCAATTTCGCCACTTTCGCATCGCGTGTTGCCGGTTTCAGTTTACCGGCTTTGCACTCTTCGCGGTAGCCGCAGTCTTCTGCGGAAGCCGGCCGCGGCGCTAGCTCGTGATCGCGTTGAAACCTTCGACGACCATCCGCGGCTTTTCCCCGCGCGTGTCGCCGTGGTTTACCTCCGTCTTCAGGGTGACGCGTTCGCCGGGCAGAAGCGAGATGTAGTTATCCTCGTAGATCGCCGGCAGGATGCGATCGCCGCTCGTCTCTCGCACCACCTTCAGCCGGGTCATCAAGGCGGGCGTGCCGGAGGGATTGGAGAGCTCTGTTGTCAGCAGCCATCGATCGCCTTGCCGCTCAGCGGTGGTGGCGGCAGAGAGCCTTGCCTTGGGAAGCTGGCGGATCGCGCGAAAATTTCCTTCCTCGACCGCACGCAAGTAGAAGTTGGTCGAGCGCGTGGCTCCGCCCTGCGTCAAGCTTAGCCGCAGAAAATGCACAGGCGTTAAGCGCGGCAGCCCCTGCAGCGGGATGCAGGCCTGCACGCTGTCCTCGGCGAGGTCAAGCTGCGCCGTCTTCGACCACTGTTTGGTGCCGTCCATGTTGAAGATCTCGCCCTGGGCGGTAAGTCCCTTCAGGTCGCCGGCGCTGTAGTTGACGACTTCGACCGTGTCGATGGTCCGGTTCCACTGGATGTGCAGCGGCTCGGAACCTTTCTTGCAGGCAAAGTAAACCGAGGTCGGCTCAAAGTAGTAATCGTAAGTCTGCCAGACAAAGGAGGGCCAGCAGGGGTGGCTCATCCACAGCAGCAGGCCCATGCGGTACTTGCTCTGCGCTTCAAACATGGCCCGATAGGTCTCGTAGTTGACAATCTGTGCGAGCGCGATCCACTCTTCCGCACTGTCGGCTGTGCCATAGCTTTCATTGATGATGGTAAGGAAGCTGGTGCCGCCCTGCGCGCCCTGCAGGCAGAAGTCGTGGAGACCCCAGTCGAGCGCCTGCGGCCACACAGCGCCGGCCGGCATCATGGCCCGCACGCTTTCGATCGGTGGAATGGTCGGCGCGCCTATCTCGCTGTGTAACTTTGTATCGGCACTTAGGAAATAGAAAGAAGGCGGCAGGGTCATGTATGGGCCGTGGCCACTTACGACATCATCTGCGGAGCTACCGATGTAATGCATATCGGGGTGTAAGTCGGCCAGCAGCTTGCGCAAACCCTGTTCGAGCGGCGGCGGCGGGTAACCTTCGTTGCGGCCGCAGTAAAGCCCGATCGAGGCGTGCCTGCGGATGCGCCGGATGTAGTCTTCTGCATTGCGCAGGAAGAGCGCGTTGTCGGAAGGGATCGGTCCGTCAAAGGGGTTGGCCAGCCAGAAGTCCTGCCATACGACGATGCCATGCCTGTCACACGCTTCAAAGAAAGCGTCATCGGGAATCTGGCCGACCCAGTTGCGGATCATCGTGAAGTGCATGTCGCGGTGATAGCGAACGGCTATGTCGTACTCGCGAGCCCGGTACCGCAACATGGACTCGCCAAAGCCCCAGTTGCCGCCCCGGGCAATCAAGCGCCTCCCATTGATGAAGAGCTTGAGCACGCCCCCCTCTTCGCTTGCCCGCATCTGCCGGATGCCCGCCTGAAACGTCTTCTTATCGTGTGTCCGGTGATCTTTTCCATCAAACTGAAGGGTGACGTCATAGAGATGCGGTTCCCCGTACCCGGCCGGCCACCATAACTGCGGGTCGGCGATGCGCAGGGCTGGCGTGTTCGATGGATCGAACTTGATGGTCTTGCGTGCGGAAGCTTCGAGGGTAACTGCCTGCTCGCAGGCAACGGAGCCAAAATGTCCTCGCAGGGTGCCGGAGATCGGGCGGGGATGATGATTGACCAGGTCCACTTCGAGGCTGACGTCGGCCCGCGAACCGTCGGGAAGATTGCTTGTGACCAGGGGATCCTCAAGCGTAACCGCGCCGGTAACAGATAGAAAGACGTCGCCCCAGATGCCCGTGTTGCGGCCGCGAACCGTGGGAATCCAGTCCCACCCGATCGACGCATGGAAGGTAGGATTGTCCAAGCCCAGCGCGCCGCCGTTCTTGCCTGGATTCTGATAGGTCTTCTGCTTTGCGCTCCCCGGCGTGGCGTTCTTCTCCACCCGTACCGCAAGAGCGTTCGCATGGCCCTTCAGCAGCTTGCCCGTTACATTGAAGCGGCCGCGCATGAAGCCGCCCTCGATGCGGCCAAGTTTTTCCCCGTTTAGAAAAATATCGGCCTTCCAGTTGAGACCGTCAAAGTTCAGCCACGCTACCTGACCGGCCGCAACTGCGGGCGACTCAAACTCTGTCCGGTACCAGAAGTCAGAGTAGAAGTAGGAGTCGGAGATATGCAGCTGGTTCTGACCGAAGTTGGGTTCCGGGACTGCGCCGGCATTTACATAGGAAGACAAAATTGTGCCGGGCACGGTGGCGATTACCCACTCGCGATCAGCAAAGCCCGCCCTGGAAAGCGCTTCGCCGGGCGCGCCGACAAGGTTGAGCCGCTGCACCCGCCAGTCTCCGCCCGCCAGGCCGACGCGATCCGCGCTGGGAGCGAGCCTGGGGCGAGGCCGTGCCACAAGGCCGCCGCGTCCATAGACTTCAAACTCGCTCAGCACGTAGCCCTGGGGTGAAGTAGGCCGCGTCATCAGCGCGCGCACATAGCGGCCCTCTGCCGGCGAGGAGAGGCGAATCTGATCGATCAGCGCCGTGCTGTTCGGCAGCGGCTGCAGATCGCGCCAAGACTGCGCGTCGTCTGAAACCTGCAGCTTGCCTTCGGCCGCGCGCGCGAGCCAGTAGAGAGCAATGCGATCGAATGTGCAGCGATTGCCGAGGTCGACATATACCCATTCCTCGCCGCTCCCTGCGCTCATCCAGGCGCTGGTAAAGCTGTAAGGGCCGCCGATCTCGACCCGCGTCTCGCCGCTGTAAAAGGCAATCTGGCCCATCGACCAACGGATCGCGGTGCCGTCGTCGGGAGCCTTGGTGGCCGCGCATTCCACCTGGTAGTAGCGGCTATGGCAAACCTCGCTCAACGCGATCGAGGGATAGACAAGGAGCGAGTTCCGCGCGAGATCGGGTGGATATGGGCCGGGCGCAACGGGCTCGGGTGCGACGGCGCTGCCCACCTCTTTCCAGACGCGCCCATCGTCGGAAGCCGAGATGGTGAAGCGCAGCGTGTCGACCGTCATCTGCTTGGGCACCACGACAAAGACGGCGATGCGGTCCACCGCGGGCGCCGTCTCGCCGCCCAGCTGCATCTGGACCGAAGGATGCTCACCGTGGAGCTCGAGGACATTGGTGGGGAAGTGGTCGACAAAGACCTCGCGCTCGTTGATCGGCAAAGGCCCATGAGCGCTGATCGAAGTGGCGATCCAATTGGGAAGATGCGTATCCTTGATACCGTCTGTGACGAGTTGTGCGGTGAGGTTGTAATCGTAGCTGCTCGAGTGATAGGCGGGCCGCAGCAAAGCCAGATTGCGATATGTGGAACCCTCTGGGACCAGCGAGGGGCTGAAGTCCTCAGAGGGCAGGCCTGGATAGTTCCCGACCCCGCGCGTGTACGCGCCGGGAGCGTCGGCGGCCGGAGATGCTGCTTGTTCAGGCTGCTGCCACGAGGATGCAGATGCGGGAGAGGCAAGCGCGGGGAGCGAGGCGCCCGCGCCCGCGATGATCGTATGCTTCAAAAATTCTCGCCGGCTGGTCGGCATGCAATGCTCCTGATCTGCAATCTTTCGATGATGGTCGTATGCGCCCGGCGCAAGGCCCGGTCACTTTGCTGCGCGTACAGTATTGTAGCCATGGAAGCCCACAGGAGTGCGGGCCATGACCACGCCGCCTCCGGTTGCAGGCGCTCTCCCGTGCCGGCGGTTTGCGATCCAACGCACGCGATGAGCTGCATGAAGCCCTAGTCCATGGGTAGCCGCGGGGTGACAGTGCACAAGCGGGGTGGATCGCGAGCTCGACTTCCGTGTCGTCGCGGCCCGGGTCAGGAGCACCGTCGACCAGCAGGAATCGAGACTGCCCGGTGTAGGCTGCCAGCGAGCGATCGCCCATCGCCATGGGGTGGGTGTGGCGCCAGCGCGTGCCGCAAGCGACCGTCTGGACGATCACGCCTGGCGCTATTGCAAGGCGGCAGGGCTCGATGCGGAGGCGCAGCTCGGGCGACATGGATTCGTTTCGGGGGCGAGGTGCGAGTTCGCCTGTCGCCCGGCCGAGTCCTGTACCCAGCGCAGCAGCGCCGGAGTTGAGAAGAGACTCGCGTCGATTCAGGCATCCTCCCCTGCGCGCGCTGCCTGGCACCGGCCGGCGCATCCGTGCGCGCGCGCTCCTGCTGAGTATCTACGGGGAGCGGAGCGAGACCGGCGGCATGGCATCAAGCTTGTCCTCGAAGCTCAACCCCCGCGGACCCTCAACCCCCGGACGCTCTGCCCCCCGCACCCTCAACCTGCCCTACCTGCCCCGCCCTCCAGGCGCATCCCGCCCGGTGCTGCGAGGGTCGCGTAGCTCAATGCGCCGAGCAGGGTAACGGCGCTGCAAACGCCCAGCGCAATGCTAAAGGACTGTGTGCGATCGACCAGCCAACCGGTGAGCACGGGAGCGGCCGAGGCGATCATGAAGCTGGCGAAGTTCTGCAACGCGCTGAGCGAGGCGACATAGCGCGCCGGGCTCACGGTTTGCACGTATCCCCAACCGGAGGTGCCCGCGAAATGAATAAAGAAGAGGGCCACGCTGATCCCGGCAACGGCCGCGCCTGTCGAGCTGCTGTACGCGACAACGAAGGTGCTCGCTGCCGAGAGCGCCATGCCCGCGATGAGGTTCCCGCGATGCACGGTTGCAAGCGACAGGCCGCGGCCGGCGAGCATATCGGCCAGGGCCCCGCTCGAGAGCATACCGAGGGCCCCGGCCAGAAAAGGCAGCGCGGCCAACGCGCCGCTTCTGCCGATCGATAGATGTCGCTCGGCCTGAAGATAGCCCGGCAGCCACGCAATGTAGAGCCAGTTTGTGTAGTTGATACCGCCGAAGCCAAGCATCATGCCCCAGACGGTCCGCTGCCGGAGCAGCGCCTGCCACGCTCCTTGTTCGTCGGCGGCCGGGGCTTGCTCGTCTTGCCCAAAGGCTGTGCTGCGTCGGGGCCGATGCCAGACGATCCATGCCGCCGCAACGACCAGGCCGGCGCCGCCCAGCAGGATGAACATGGCCCGCCACCCGACCCGGAGCAGGATCGCGGTGAGTACCGGCGGCGCTACGGCGAGGCCGATGGTCTGGGACATACTCATGACCGCGGTGGCGCGGCCCCGGGTCCGGCTGGAAAACCATTCGCGTACGCTGCGCACCCCGGAGGGGTAAAACGGCGCCTCTCCTGCTCCCAGGAAAAGGCGCAGCACGAGGAAAGCAGTGTATCCGCGGACAAGCCCTGTAAGCATCTGCGCCGTAGACCAGAGCACCAGCCCGGCACCAAGCACCGAGCGGGTGCCGGCACGATCGAGCCAGCCGATCAGCGGAAGCTGCGCAAAGCCATAGGCCAGCGAAAAGGCCGACAGCAGCCACCCGATCTCGGTGGCATTGAGGTGCATTTCTGCGCGGATGGTCGTATTCGCAATGGAGAGAGAAGACCGGTCGAGAAAGTTCACCACGCCGGCCAGGAAGAGCAGCGAGAGGGTAACGGCCTGGTGGCTGCGCAGGCTGCGGCCCGCGCCAGCCATGCGCGTAGGGTCAGGCCGGCTGATAGAGAATCCGATCGCGGAAGCGCCCGGCGAAGCAACGAAGTGCCCGCTCCCGGGAGCCGGCACGCGTCGCCGCGGCCATCGAGGCCCGGGAGCGCGCGGCAAAGGATGGAAGCGCGGTCAGGGCACCGCGCGCAACTGGATCGGCCATCAAAGTAGCTCCCATGCGCCTCGCAGGCTGTTCTAGCTGATGGCCGCAGGGGCCGTCAACACCCACGGCATGGCTCGCGAGAACTGCGCACTGGCCGGCGGGACTCGCCTCGGCCGCGAGCCACACAGCTCTTCCAGTTTACTGATCGACTGCAGACCCAGGTGAGCCCGGACAGTCTCTGCTCGAGGACCGGTCCGCTTG
>CAZZYH010000151.1:0-8368 GCA_964658225.1 Vulcanimicrobiota bacterium
CAAGGACGGCGTTTACGAGATCGAAGCTGAAGCCGAGCACCTCGCGCAGGTAAAACTCGACGCGATCGCGAAAAAAAGCCGCGACCGCATCTTCAAGCGCGCCGTCCGTGCCCGCCATCTTACCGGAGTAGCCCGCAGCGATCAGATCGTCGAGCCCGATCGTCAGGCCAGACTGCGCCAGGATGCTGACCACGGCATTGGCCGCGCGCCGTAACGCATAAGGATCCTTGGAACCTGTTGGCGCAAAACCAAGTGCGAACATGTCGACGATGGTTCCGATGCGATCAGCCAAACCGAGAAGCTGTCCTTCAACGGTCGGCGGGATTGGATCGGTGATCGCCGCGGGCTGATACTGCGCATAGATCGCGGCGACGACCTTTTCGTCTTCTCCGGCAGCACGCGCGTAGAGGCCGCCGACGATGCCCTGTAACTCGGTGAACTCTTTCACCAGGTCAGTCGTCAGGTCGACCTTGGAGAGTTTTGCCGCCCGCTGCAGTGCGCCGCCGTCTACTGCCAGGGTCTGCACCCGAGGCAGCAGCGCGCGGGCGATAGCGGCCGTGCGTTCTGTCTTCTCGTAATAACTGCCAAGATCTTTTTGGAACGTGACAGACTTGAGTAGCTCGAGGCGATCTGCCAGTGCGATTCTCTGATCGAAGTTCCAGAAGAAGCGTGCATCGTTGAAGCGTGCGCGCAGTACGCGCTCGTTGCCATGACGAATGACTCCCGCCGCATCCGCCTCCGTGTTCAGTACAGTCAGGAAGTAAGGCGCGAGCCTGCCCTGCGCGTCTTCCACTGCAAAGTACTTCTGATGATCGCGCATGACGGTCACCAGCACTTCTTCAGGCAGTGCGAGATATTCCGCGTCAAACTGCCCCAGCGCGACCGATGGCCACTCGGTAAGGTGCACCACGGTTTCGATCAGCGGTGCGTCCTCACGCCAGCGTGCCTCGGGGACGGCGCGTGTCGCATGATCAAGCGCCTTTCGAATCTTATGTCGCCGCGCCGCAACGTCCACCATGACCTTCGCGCCTGCCAGCGCTGCGACATATTCACCCGGATGGCTGATCGCAACCGCATGGGTTCCATGCAGGATCCGATGGCCGCGACTGAGGTTTGCAGCATGCACCCCAGCAAAGGACATAGGAATAATGGCATGGTCAAGCAAAGCGAGCAGCCACTTGACCGGCCGCACATACCGCTCCGGTTTGCGCGCGCGCCAGTACATATTCTTGGGCCACGCGATTGCGCCGATTTGCTTTGGAAGCTCGGCTGCGAATACATCGGCAGACACGCGTCCGGCACGATGCACGATGGCCGACACGTACTCTCCCTTGGGCGTGGTGACCGGCTGGAGCGCCTCGACCGCAACCCCGGCCTTCTTCGCAAATGCCTGCGCGGCGGCTGTAGGTGCGCCGTCTTTAAAAGCCACCGCCCAGGCCGGCCCGCTCACTATTTCTTCCGTATCCGCCTGTGCTGCGACCAAGCCGGACACATGCACCGCAAGCCGCCGTGGCGTCGAGTAACTCCGCACGGTGAGTTCCGCAGCCCCAAGTCTTTCGCGTGTGACTAAGTCCTTCACGCGCGCAGCTAACTCCGCCTCGGCAGAGGCGATCATGCGCGCGGGTATCTCTTCCAAACCTATTTCGAGGAGTAACTCTGCCATGCTCTGCTTTCTTCCTGCTTACTGATGCTGCGCTGCGTAGGCCTTTGCCACGCCCACCACAAGGGTGCGAATACGCGCCATCACCGCCACGCGCTCGGTTACCGAGACAGCCCCCCGCGCATCCAGCAGATTGAACAAGTGCGAGCACTTGAGGCACAGTTCGTAGGCACCGAGAACGGGCAGGCGAGCCAGGCTGACCTCGTGCGCCGGTGCCGTTGCGCTATCCCCACTCATTGCGGCACGGAGGCGTTTGTCATCGATCAGCTCGTCATGGTGCTGCTGCTGGTGGCGCGCGGCCTTCTTCTCAGCATCGTGAAAAGCAGCAAGCAGCGTAGCGCACTCGGCTTCATACAGGTTCAGGTGTTGCCACAGCTTATCGACCTCGGCTGCTTCAAACGAGTAGACCGAAAGCTGCAGCTCTTCTTCCAGCCGCATATCGCCGTAAGTGACAGCCTGGCCGGTGCGAGGGTCGCGCGCCCACACGATGTCGTAGATCGAATCGACATCCTGAAGGAAGGCCGCAATCCGCTCCAGGCCGTAGGTAATCTCGCCCGTGATCGGGTCCAGGTCCATGCCGCCGCACTGCTGAAAGTAGGTAAACTGCGTAATCTCGAGCCCATCGAGCATCACCTGCCAGCCCACGCCCCAGGCCCCGCCCACCGGCCACTCCCAATTGTCTTCTTCAAACTTCAGATCATGCTCACCGAGGTCGATGCCAATGGCCGCCAGCGACTCCAGGTACAGCTCCTGCACCTCGGGCGGGGGTGGCTTCAAGATGACTTGGAACTGCGTGTGCTTGTAGAGCCGATTCGGGTTCTCGCCATAGCGCCCGTCGGCGGGCCGGCGCGAGGGCTGCGCATAGGCGAGCGCGACCGGCTGTGGCCCGAGCACCCTCAGAAACGTCTCCGGCGACATGGTGCCGGCGCCTACTTCTATGTCAAAGGGCTGCTGCAACACGCAGCCGCGCTCGGCCCAAAAACTTTGCAGGCGAAACAGGAGCTGCTGAAAGGTAAGGGGGCTGGTTTCTACGCTCGATGCCAAGGTCTCGCTTCTCTCACCGGGCAAAAGCGCCCTACCTGGGATTCTATACGCCGCCGCACCCAGGATCGACCGGATGAAGGGATCGACCTGATCAAAAGGGCCGCCCTGATAAACTAGCCGTGAGGATTGTATGGCTGATATCCAGCGCAGAAAAACCGTCACCACCCTGGTTGGCAATGTCCGCGTCGGCTCGAGCGCCCCGGTGGTCGTGCAATCGATGACCAACACGGATACTGCAGACGTGAACGGCTCGATCGAGCAGATCGCCGCACTCACCGCCGCGGGCTCAGAGCTGGTCCGGGTGACGGTGAACAATGACGAGGCCGCGAAAGCCGTGCCTTCCATTGTCGAAGGGCTGGACAAGCTCGGCATCCACACCCCGATCGTCGGCGACTTCCACTATAACGGGCACCTGCTGCTGCGCCAGTACCCGGCCTGCGCCCGGATGCTGGCCAAGTACCGCATCAATCCCGGCAACGTTTCGATCGGGCGCAAGAACGACGACAACTTTCGCACCATGATCGAGGTAGCCGTCGAGTACCAGAAGCCGGTCCGTATCGGCGTCAACTGGGGCTCGCTCGACCAGGCGCTGCTGACGACCATGATGGACGAGAATTCGCGCCTGCCCGACCCCTTGCCGGCGCGGGATGTGATGATGGAGGCGATGGTGGTCTCGGCGCTCTCCTCGGCTGAAGCGGCTGAGAAGTACGGCCTGCGCCATGACCAGATCATTCTCAGCGCCAAGGTCTCAGGGGTGCGTGACCTGATCGACGTCTACCAGATGCTTGCCGGCCGCTGCGACTACCCACTGCACCTGGGCCTGACCGAGGCCGGTATGGGCATGAAGGGTATCGTGGCCTCCGCTGCGGGCCTCGCGCCGCTGCTGCTCTCAGGTATCGGCGACACGATCCGCGTCTCGCTTACGCCCAAGCCCGGTGGGGACCGCACCGAGGAAGTCCAGGCCGCGCAGCAGATTCTGCAGTCGCTTTCCATTCGCAGCTTCAATCCGCAGGTGACCGCATGCCCGGGCTGTGGGCGCACCACCTCGACTTTCTTCCAGACCCTGGCTGAGCGGATTCAGGACTACCTGCGGGCCTCGATGCCTGCCTGGCGTCAGAAGTATCCGGGCGTGGAGGAGATGAAGCTGGCCGTTATGGGCTGCATCGTCAATGGGCCCGGCGAGTCCAAGCATGCGAACATCGGCATCTCCCTGCCGGGCACCGCTGAGGATCCCAAGGCTCCGGTTTATGTCGATGGGCGGCTAGTCACCACGCTCAAGGGCGACCACATCGTCGAAGAGTTCCAGGTCATTCTGAACGAGTATGTGCGCTCCCATTACGGGGAGTCCCCTGCCGTCCCGCCTGCCCGCGAAACCCCGCAGCTGGTCGAGATTCGCTGAGTTTGCCGGGCGCAGCCGCGCCCCTGGAGCGAGACTCGCGCGCCTCGGGGCCGGCGCGGCCGTGTCAAGCAAAATTCTCCGCCGGCGGTAACTCCGGTACTCTTGGTGTCCGCACCCAATCCACTTACTCTGGACGCAACTCCCCCAGAGCTCCCCAGAGAGAGGTGCCTATGCGCCTTGCTGTCCTGATCCTGTGCGCGGCCGGCCCGGTCGCCTTCGCCGCGCGTCCCTGCGTGAGCCCCGAGCAAGCCGTCGAGCACGCCGAGAAGGATATCTGCGTGACCGCCCACGTCTACGACGTCGTCCAGTCCCCGGACGGCACACGCTACCTTGATGTCTGCAAGCCCGAGCTCGACGACGCGGCCTGCCGCTTTACCGTGCTCAGCCTGGCCGCGGATCGCAAGGAGGTGGGCGACCTTGAAAGCTATCGCGAACAAGACATCCATATACGCGGCATCGTCCACGTGATGCGCGGCCAGTCGACCATCGTGCTCAGCCACGCCCGCCAGTTCAAGGATGGCCCGGAGAAGTTTCGCGCCAATCCGGCTCTGATGGCGGGCTTCTCTGCCGAGAACAGCCGAACTGCTTTCCGCGATCCTGCGCTCAGCGCGAAGCACCACAAGAGCGGCTCTGCCTTTGCCGGCACCGCCCACTAGCCCGGCCTGCGCAGCCCCCAGCGGAACAAAGGCCCGGCCTCGCGGCGCAGCTCGGCCAGGGGGTAGAACGTACCTCTCCAGGTAACGCCGCCACGGGCCAGCGTCACTGCTGCCGAGCGCGCCATGGCATAGAGCAGCAGGCAGCTCGCCATCGGGAAGAGCAGCACGAACACCGGGGGAATCCCGGTCCGGCGAGCATTCCAGCCGTACAGCAGCCCCAGGGTGAGCAGGGTCACGACCGAGGGCAGCTCTACGCATGCCCGTCCAAAAAACCCGGCGAACGGCGCCACGGTGATCGCAGACACACCGCAGAGCGCCGCCAGCAGCCCCAGCGGCCGGTAGCGGCAGACAGCGAAGAAGTTTTTCTCCAGCACATGCACGATGCCGAGAGCGCCTGTGGCCCAGTGCAGCCGCAGCAGGTTCTGCCCGAGAGCCACGCGTTGGCGCAGGCCGCACTGCTTGACCAGATAGCCTAGGCGAAGGTCTTCGAGCACCTCCA
Source organism: Vulcanimicrobiota bacterium (assembly GCA_964658225.1). Lineage (GTDB taxonomy): Bacteria > Acidobacteriota > Terriglobia > Terriglobales > Acidobacteriaceae > EB88. The sequence continues at coordinate 5,259 of CAZZYH010000151.1, forward strand.
TGCGCAGCGCCTCAAAACCGCCGATCGCCTCATACGCCTCGCGGCGCAAGAGGTTGAAGCAGCCTATGCCGATCGTGTCGGCAGCCTCGGGATCGGCAATCTTCCATAGCCGGGGACCCCACACGGAGAGCGCCTGGATCGCGCCCAGCATCATGCGTTCCCCGGCACCCTTGTGGATCGGCGTCGGCAGCAGCACGAGATGGTCGGCCTGCTCGGCTTCGACAAAGCGAAGGCAGCGAGCCAGCGCATCGGGCGCGTAGAAGGCGTCTGCATCTGTGAAGAGCAGCAGAGGGGCGGTCGCCTGGCGGGCGGCGAGCGCGAGTGCGTGCGGCTTGCCCAGCCAGCCTCCCGGCAGATGCTCGATGTGAATGACCCGGAGCGTGTGCGGGCCGCGGCGTGCCGTGCGCGCGATGCTGTCCATGATCGCCCCGGTTGCGTCGGTCGAGCGATCGTCCACAGCCAGGATTTCGAGCCGCAAGCCCTGGCTGGCCAGCAGGGAGCCGAGACACTCCCCAATCGCTGCTGCCTCGTTCAACGCCGGCACGATCACCGACAGCGCCGGCGCGTCGCTGAGCAGCTCGTAGGGCTGCGCATACCGGTCGTCGAGCAGGTTCGGCAGGTCGCGAAGATGAAAATGCGCGCTCGCCGACCGCGCCATCCAGGCCAGCGCGACCAGCCACTCCAGTCCTGCGACCCAAGGGGCGAATCTCACCGAGGAGCCCTCTTCCCTGCACAGGGAGAATTGTTGTAGGAGCAGCTTGGCTCTTGCGCCGAGCAAAGGCGTGTCATCCGCGGGGAAGCCAAGATGGGCAACCGCGAGCAATCGAGAGTCTTACCGCGACAGGGACCGGGCAGGTACATGCGTGCGGCCAAACCCCGGGGCCCGACTATGCGACCGGCCGGGGCCAGCGGGCTTCGACAACGGTCGAGATCCCGCCCCGCGGCCGGAAATCCCCTTTGACGACGGCCCAGACCGGTTCACACGCCTTGACCACGTCGTCGAGCACCTGGTTGACGACGTTTTCTTGGAAGATGCCAAGGTTGCGATAGCAGAAAAGGTACTCTTTGTAGCTCTTGAGCTCCAGGCAGGTCGCGCGCGGCATGTAGCGCAGGGTAATCACGCCAAAGTCAGGCAGGCCCGTCTTGGGGCAGACAGAGGTAAACTCCGGGTCGTCGATGACGATCTCGTAACCCTGAAACTGGTTCTCCCAGGTCTCGATCTCGGGAAAGTTGCGAGAGAGCCCCGCTCGCGCGTGCTCGTTCGTGTAGCGTTCGCTGAGTGCCATGTGCTTAGTTTATCGCGCAGACTTCGCCCGTCGCCCGGCCGCAAACGGCACGGTGGCCCGGGGGGGGAAGACTCACCGCGGCTTGCTCAGCTGCCAGTCGAGATGGGCACGCACCATCGGCCACTCCGAGGCCAGGATGCTGTACACGCATGTATCTCGCAGCGTGCCGTTCGCCGCAAGGGTGTGGTTCCGCAGAATGCCGTCCAGCTTGGCGCCCAGCCGCTCGATCGCACGGCGACTCTGGTGGTTGATGAAGTGCGTCCGAAACTCAACGGCAATGCAGCCCAGCGCATCGAAAGCGTGTGCCAGGAGCAGCAGCTTGGCCTCCGTGTTCAGCGCGGTCCGCTGCACGCGCTGCGCGTACCAGGTGGAACCGATCTCAACCCGTCGATGGACTGCATCGATATGCATCAGCGTGGTCATGCCGACGATCGCGCCGCCGGGCTGCTCGAGGACCGTGAAGGCCAGCATGGAACCAGCCTGCTGCAGCGCCAGACGACGCTCGATCTCGGCTTCCATGCCCTCCGGCGCGGGCGCGCTTGTGTACCAGAGATCCCAGAGCCGGCCGTCACGCACAGCCGCGCAAAGGCCCTCGCGATCGGCGACCGAGAGCGGGGCCAGTTGCACATGCTTGCCACGGAGCCAGACCGGATGGCAGAAAGGAGGCTCTTTGAGGGGGTTCGAATCGCTCACATGGACGAGTGTAATCCGGCGTTCTGCCTCTGCAGGCAGAGAGAAGGTGAAAACCGGAACGCCGCCGCTCGCAGATTTTGCATGCGACCGCCCTCCCTCGTGCGTATAGCAGGGTAAGCCTATGCAGCTAAGCCAGGACCAGTTCCGCGACCTCGTCCGCAAACACCAGTCGATGGTCTACTCGATAGCCCTCAGGCTGCTGGCTGAGCCGCCGGCGGCAGAGGAGGTCGCGCAGGACGTCTTCCTGGAGCTTTACCGCTCGCTTGGCCGGATCGACTCAACCGAGCACCTGGCGCACTGGCTGCGGCGGGTCGCCGTGCACCGGGCCACGGACTATCGCAGGCGGCGCGTCCTGCGCCCGGAGGCAGTCCTTGAAGGCCGGAGCGAGGAGTGGAACGAGGCCCTGGAGCAGGCAGACAGCCCGCGCGCGGACCCGGTCGGCCTCCGCCTGGAACAGATGCTGCAAACTCTGCCCATGCCGCTGCGGATGGCTGTCGTGCTGCGCTACCAGGAAGGGCTGAGCCCGGCAGAGATCGCCGCCTTGCTCGGGCAGCCTGTGGCGACCATTAAGTCCAACCTGCAACGGGCGCTCGCGCTGCTGCGACGCAAGGCGGCGTCCGTGCTCAAGGAGTACGTGCGTGCATAACGAAGAATCGGCATTGGAAGACGAGCTGCGGCTGGCCCTGCGCCCGGTCGAGGCGCCGCCCGGCTTTGCCGACGGAGTGCTGGGCCGGCTCGGGGAGAGACCGGCGGAGGCGCCGATGCAAAGCCTCGGGCGGGTTCTCCCGGTGGAGCGCGCAGGCCCGCCGCGCCGTCCACCACGGCCTCTCCCCTCCCCCTTGCTTGGAGCCGGGTTTAGAGCCGGGCTTGGAACCGGGCGCGCCGGGGCGATCGCCGCCGCCCTGCTCTTCGCCCTGCTCCTGCCCGTGGTCGGTTATTTGCACCAGCGGCGTCAGCAGGAGCAAGCCGAAGCCGCTGCCCAGCAGTTCGGCCTGGCCATGCGCTTGACCCACGAGGCACTGGAAGACGCCGGTGCACACGTGGCTGCGCACCGGCATAGCCGTTCCACCGATGCACCCGGGCCGGAGTCCGCCCACCCGCGGCAACCATGATTCCAGCAGCAACCATGAT
>CAZZYH010000152.1:0-8362 GCA_964658225.1 Vulcanimicrobiota bacterium
GTTCAGCGCTCAGGATGCCGTCCACGCTTCACCCTGGTGAATAGGAAGGGCTAGCGCTTGGCTGTTATTGCTTAGCGCTCGGATGGCGGACTCCTCAAGAGGAACTGGATGGCGGCGAAGCTGCTCAAAAAACGTCTCCGAAAGCCTGGCCGTGTCAACGAAGAGAGATCCTTGGGGACTGCTGCCATCGTCCACGAACATCGCGGCGTCGACAATGTTTTGGTTTAGCAATCCCGCACGGCCACCCTGTTGAACATGGAACGTCAGTCTGCAGCGAGACAACCGATCCGCCTGTTCCCGTACGTCCCGAAACGATTTGCCACCGACTGGAATTCCGAGCTTCACGAGCCATGCATGGAGCGAGCGCCCAAGCTCGATGTCACGGCTATTGGTTCGAAGCGCCTCAGACTGCAAATACAACAGGATAAGGCGCGCCCTCGATCCATACGGCACGCCGATGAACGCGGTTGAGTCACCGCTCAGGTTTCTTCTTCCAGGCTCGACCATTAGCGTGACCCGTTCAGTTGGACTTTCCAAACGGCGTCATCGGCGAGGCGCTTATGGGGCAGGGCGGCCTGGCACCATCCGCTATACAGAAACCCGACACCTGTCTCTTCGTCGCTCATGTAGGCAATGGCTGCTTCGACGGCTCGGCGGTCTCCGATCGTCTCCGCCGCTTTCAAGGCGCCTTCTCTGCCGAGTTGCTCGATGAGATGGTGCACCTTACCCACGTTTAGCCTCCTGAGCATTTTTATCAGTGCACATGCTGTCCAAGCTGCCCCACTACGTCTGCCAGCGTCTAGTTGGACTCTTGCGGCACAAGCTACTAAAAAAGCTAGTAGTAGACTCTATTAGTTTGATCGCAGGAATCCAGTGGATAACACCGCTAATTCATTGGTTTCGTCAAAGCATGAACGCAAGAGTCCATGGGAAGATCGCAACAGTCCAAGGCCGTTCGGGTGAGCGGATCGCCAACGTCACAAACGCGTCTCTTTTGCCCGAGCGAGGCGGCTCGGGAGACTCGCTTCCACACAAAGTACTGGTCGCAAGAGTCCAGCGCTGGTCAGTTGGTCGCAAGAGTCCAAGCATGGAGTGCCGACACTGTCTGGCGCTGCCTTGCTAGAAATCTCATTCAGCATGCATGCCCGCGAGCGGTTAGCGTCATGCGAGGGTATTTATCCATCCGCCCTTCAAGCACCTCTCCTTTGGACTCTTGCGATACGACAGCACAGGCAGGTTTTTAGCTGGGCAGGCGAGGGGGCATGTGTGCGAGGCAGAGCAGGATCGAGGCGATGCGCTGGACCGAGGGGGTCAGCCAGATCGTCGATCGGCTGACGGAGGTGGCAACGGCCGCCGACATGTTCAGTGCGGCAACGCTGATAGGCGCGAAGGCGCTCGGCCAGGACTATCTCGGCCGGGCCGCGGCGGGGCCAAGGCCGACCTGCTGAAATGGGACGAGCAAAGCATGTTCATGACGCCGTTGCACGATCCGATCCGCAACATCGTCTATCCCGCGCAGTCCGACGACCTGCATAGCCCGATCGTCGATGGCGAATGGATATTGCGCGACCGGGTCGGGTTGGGTCAGGACATGGCGGGTTTAACCGCCACCATGGGGCCGGCGGCGGAGACGATGTGGGCGGGAACCCCGAAGGGCAAACGGGCGCAGCGTACGATCGACGCGCTCTTGCCGGAGAGCTTTCCGCCGCTCCGCACGTGAGTGCGGAGGGTCTGGTCAGTCCCGCGGTCTCGTCGCGCCGAACACCCCGTCAGTGACGTTGTTGCGCCAGAGGTCAGCCGGGCGGAGGTAGCCGAGCGCAACTTCGGTCGATTTATGCCGGGTCTGCCGCATGAGATCGGCGAGCCCCGCGCCTTGATCCCCGGCCGCCGTGGCCAGCCCTGCGCGCAGCGAGTGTCCGGAGTATCTCTCCGGATCGAGCCCGGCGGCCTCGGCGGCCGCCTTCACCAGCCGCGCTACCGCCTTGTCGGACAGTTCGACCCCTGACAGCCGGCCGGCCTTGCTCATGCCGCAAAACAGCGGCCGTGCGTTGCGCGCTTCCGCCGAGAAGCAGCTACTTATGTCCACGGCAGCTTCGCGGACGGCGAGCCAGCGCTCAAGCGCGCTAAGCGGGCAGGTGAGGGGGTCCGTCGGGTTGGCCCAAATGGCGATCTGCTGGCCTCGCCCGTGCTGATCGGTCTTGGACCGCTGCACCAATACGGTCAGGCCGCGCCCGGGCACACAGGCGACATCGCCGATGCACAGAGCGACAAGCTCGGAGCGCCGCAGCGCCGCCCCGAAGCCGAGCAGCAGCATGGCACGGTTGCGGATCCCGAGCGGGGAAACGGGGGAGGGGATTGCGTCCAGCATTTTTGCTAACACGTCCGGCACGGCGGGGGCGGCCTGCCGGGTCGGCCTGACGCCGCGGCTGCGCACCACGCCTTCGAGCGTCAGGCGGAACCGCGGCTGGCTGAGGTCGAGCCCGACGCCCGCGAGTTGATGGGCGGTGCGAATGGCGGCCAGCGCCACGCGAATGGAGGAGACGGCTAGCCCATCATCAGCGCGGCAAACGACATACATGGCGACCAGGTCGGGATCGCCCGACAGCGGCTCGCGCCCGAGGCTGGCGCACCACACCGAGAAATGGATCCAGGCGGAGCGGTAGGTGCGCCGGGTGCCCTCGCCGCGGGCGCGAGTGGCGTAATGGGCCGCGCGCTCGGCCAACGCGTCCCAGACCGGGCCGAGCGTGCCGGACTCGGGGAGGGTGGCGAGGTCGGTCGAGGAGGGCAGGGAGCCTGTGCCGGTGCTGGAAGCATCATCCATGATCTTACCGGTCCCGGAAGGGGTTCTGGGCCGTGAGACGATCGGCGACGACCAGCCCGTCATGCAGGTCTTCGGACAGCAGGGTCGTGCAGCCTGTCTCCAGCGCAGAGGCCACGATCAGCGCGTCGTAGAGCGAGAACTGATAGCGGCCGGCCAGCGCGAGAGCCGCTTCGTGTGTCGCCAGCGTGAGGGGTGCCGGCGTGCCACAAAGCAGACGTAAAGCAGCAAGTGCCTCCGACACCTCAGCCCAGGAGAGCTTCAGCTTGCGACGGGCAACGTTGGCGACCTCGTTGAGCACCTGCACGCTGATCGTTCCGCCCTCGAGCAGCAGGCGGCCTGCGACGGTGGCGCGGGGATCATCGCGGGCCAGCGTGTAGAGCAGCACATTGCTGTCGAGGAAGACCCCAGCAGGCATCAGCGCCCATTCGCCTCGTCACGGCTGAAGCGAAAGCCCGGCGGTAGAGGTCGGGCCAGCGCCCGCAACCGAGCGAGCGCCTGTTCGCGGCTGGGATCGCGTCCGATCAAAAAGTGTCGATCGGACGCGATCTCGATGTCGATCTCATCGCCTTCTTTGAGCTGGAGCGCGTCGACAACAGCGGCCGGCAGTCGCACGGCCAAGCTATTGCCCCATTTTCCGACCTGCACGCACCTACTCCGACCATACACATGAGGCGATGTATATCCGAAACCACGATGCGACACAACCCATTCCGTCCGCAAAGGGCGATTAGCGGACAGAATGATCAACAGCGGCGCAATCGCAACAAACACATTACCACATGTTAGTATATTTGCCATATTCGGCTGGCACGGCCAAGCTGCAAGGCATGGACGGGGCCGCCGCGCAACGGAGTGAGATGCAGCCAGCCAGCGATGATGCCCGGGCCAGCCCGGTGCCGGTCACGCGGCCCGGCACCGTCACGACGCAGCCGGCCGCCGAGACGCTGCGGCTCTACGCCGGCGACTGGCAGCGTTTCCGAGCCTATTGCGCCGGGCACGGCGAAACGGCGCTGCCGGCCAGCCCCGAGGTGGTCGCCGCCTTTCTGCAAACGCCCGGCACCGGCCGCGCCGCGCTGGCCCGGCGCCTGGCCGCCATCGATCACCAGCACCGCCAGAGCGTTCTGCCGCCACTAGGGCTCGACGCCAGCGTGCGGGCGGCGCTGCGGCGTGCGCGCCGGGCTGCTCCTCGCCAAGCCCGGGCCGCCGCACCCACCCCGGCCGCGCTCACCCGCATGGCCGCCGCCTGCCACGGCGACCTCGCCGGCCACCGCGACCGCGCCCTGCTGCTGCTGGCGTCCGGGGTCGGCCGCAGCGCGGTCGTCTCAGTGCAGGCCGAGCAGCTCCGCTTTCTGAGACCCGGCTCGCCGTGGTGGTGCGACGCGGCGGGGACGCGCCGCAGACGCACCTTCTGCCTCACGCCGCCTCGGCCGCGTCCTGCCCGGTGCGCGCCATGGAGGACTGGCTGCGCGCCTCGGCCACCCGCTACGGCCCGGCCTTCCGCAAGATCAACCGCTGGGACCAACTCGAGCACGCCGCCCTCGGCGCCGACGCGATCCGCCTCATCCTGGCCCGGCGCTCCGCCGCGCTGCCGCCGGAACGACGGTCCTGACAGCGCGGCACCCGGCAGCACGGACGCCGCAGGCTGCCCTCGCGCGGCCCGCGGTCGCCCTCCCGCACACCGACTGGCTGTTCCACCATCTTCGGATCGCGGGCCCGGCCACTTCGCTGGCCGCGTTCCGCGCCGCCGCCGCCGGCGCGGGGATCATGCCTTGGCATCTCGATCTCCACCGGGTTGAGGAAGACGTCTTCCTGCGGCTCGCCGCCCCCCGCGGGTCAGTCGCGCACGTTGAGCCTGGCGGCTGCCGGTGACTGGGTGCACTGCCACGGGTACCGCGGCGAGCGGGGCATGAACGCGCTACCGGCCAGCCCGGAGCTGGTGGCCACCTTCCTCGCCGCCCCCGGCATCGGACGCGCCGCGCTCGCCCGGCAACTAGCTCCAACTGACCACCAGCATCGCCAGCGTGGCCTTGCCCACCCGGCGCCGAGCCGAGCGTGCGAGCTGTCCTGCGCAAGGCCCGCCGCGCCGCGCCGCGCCGGAACCGAGGAGCCGCGCTTGATGCCGCCATGCTCACTCAATTGGCAGAAACCTGTCGCAGCGATTTCGCCAGCCAGCGGCACCGCGTAATCCTACTGTTGCTCGCGGCCGGGCTGGGGCGCACCGCGATTTTGACGCTGCAGGCCGAGCAACTGCGGTTCACCGAAACCGGCCTCGACTGGACAACGGGCCGGCGCGACAGCTTGGAAAGGTCATCCCTTCCCCGATCGGTATCACTCGCGCTGTGTCCGGTCCGCGCCGTTGAAGACTGGCTTCGCGCTTCGGCCGCGCGCTATGCCCCGGTGCTCCGAAAGGTGAACCGGTGAGGCCAACTCGAGCACCCCGCCCTCGGCGCCGACGCCATCCGCCTTACCCTGCTTACCCTGATCCGGCGCACCGCCGCGCTGTCGCCCGGGAAAACGCGGCGATGACGACGCTTGGCCCGGGCGGCGAGGCAACCGGCGGTTCCGGGGCGGCCCTGACCCGCGCCTTCCGCGCTTCGCCGATGATCTCGCTTGATGGACCGAGGCCGCAAGAGCGCAACGGGCCGTAAACTGCCGCCGTATCACCGAGGTTTACGCCGCCCAGCGCCGCACGTCAGGTTCATTGCCTAAACCTAACGTGCGGCGCTGCACCATGGCCCACGTGTAGCCGCCTGGCCCACGTCCAGCACGCGCGTGCTACTACGCCCGCGCAGCAGCGTGTCCGTCTGAACGAGATCAGCGCATGCGCTGCGCACGGCGGAGAACCAGTAGTGCCGCGCGCGAGGCGTATAGGCGGTCTGGCTCAAACGCGCTCTACCTTGCTTATCGGGATCGGATGCTCCATCGCATCCTTCGGCTCGGCCCGGCTGAAAATACGCCGCACCACGTCCATGCCCTCGATTACCTGGCCAAAAGCAGCAAACCCCTGGCCGTCCGGGTTGCGCTTGCCCGCGAAGTCCAGCGAAGGCTGAGCGCCTATGCAGATAAAGAAGGCTGAACTTCCGGTGCCCGGCGCCAGCCGCGCCAGCGAAAGCGTTCCGTCGCGATGAAGCAGGCCGCTCTGCATCGTAGACTCGTGCGGGACGGGAGGTAGCTTCGCCTCCTTCAGCCCGAACTGGATCACTTCGATTTTGGCCGGCACAGTGTCCGGCTGATTGGCCATCGACACGATGCGGTATACCGATGATCCGTTCAGAAATCCCTGGTCGACATAGGCCAGGAAGTCGTTAGCGGTGAGCGGCGCCTTGTCTGGATAGACCTCGATTTCAAAGGCGCCGAGTTCTGTCGTGACGACGACGCGGGGAGCCATCGCCTTTGCCTGTGCGTCGTTCCTGGCGCCCGCGGCCAACGACATGCCCGCGGCTGCCGCCGCGAGTCCGCCCAGGCCTCTTCGTGTATGTTCCATGTGCCCAGTCTCCTCGTTCGGAAAAACTTCGCTGCCGACTCCCGACGATGTCAAAGTCAGAGTATCGCGATCAGAAGAATCGCTGTCTTTTTAGTGGGGGACAATTCCCCAACGACCCCTTGCAGAATTGCAGGGTCCAGCAAGGATCCTAGGACGCTGCGGGTGATGGTGCCGGGGTTGGGGCTGTGGACACCCGGCTAAAGTCCCTTGTGTAGGCCCTTAGTACTAAAGCTTGCGCGCGTTCCCGCTCAGGACAACCATCCAGAACGTTATAGCACAAGCTGGCGCTCGCGACCTCGGCTCGGCATCGAGCCTATACCCTGATCCGCTCGACCTTCTCGAGGCTTATCCAGTCGGCCGTCATAGAGCTGAGTTTTGCGCGTGCTGGCGTGATTGCCACGGCGGCCGTCTTCTCCAGCGTGCCGCCATTTTCAAATACGCGGTAATCCCGGTTACCCGGGAGCTGTGGTTGCCGAGCTTCGTGCCGATCCCGGCCATAACGGCCCGCCGGCCCACCATGGCGCTGGCGTTGGCCTGAGCAGGGGCGTGCGGGTCAGCATCGCAGTGCCCCGGCCGATGGTCTTGAATAACGGGCCCTTCGCGTCACCCGCGATCCCAGCCCCGTCCAGACGCGCGTCCAGGTACTCCTCTAAGCTGTGGTGGCATGGCATGCGCCTTGCCATCCTTCTCGCGCAGGCGAATCCCCATAGTCGGCGGTTTGGGCGAACACGTCCTTACAAGAACCGTCAACCTTCCAGCTTCGCTAGCGTCCTGAGGCGCTCAATCAGGGCCCCCCCCTCGGCGGTGCCAGGGTCGAGGGCATTCGCAGCGAGGGCAAGCTTCTGAAACGGGATTGAGCAAACAGGGCGGAGGCTCCGAAGCAATAAGTGCAATTATCGGGCTGGATGCCTAAAAAGCCAGGACAAAGCCGCTACGATCGACAGTACATTGCCACATGTTAGGAGGCTTGCCTTATTATTGAGGCGACCCAAGTTGGCGGCAGAGTTAGCCGTAGGGCAGGGAGGATCATGGCGAAGATCAGACCACGGCACCGCCGCGACGGTGAATCGGTTCACCAGTGAAGGCGCGCGGCCGGCGGTCGCCCCCGCGCACATCGACTGGCTGTTCCACCATCTGCGGATCGAGGGCCCGGCCGCGGCGCTGGCCACCTTCCGCGACGCCGCCGCTGGTGCGGGGATCATTCCTTGGCATCTCGATTTTGACCGGGTGGAAGAGGATGTGTTCATGCGGCTGGCCGCCCCCAAAGGAGAGGCTCGCACGCTCACTCTGGAGGGAGCGCGGATGCTGGCGGCCGAGCTGCGCGATGCCGTCGCCCGCCGGCACGCCCTCGCCGTCGCCCGGGTCGGGCAGGACCGGCCCTGCTGCTTCGACCTGCACTCGCTCGTGCCGGTGCCGGGCGAGATCTTGCGTCTCGGCCCGGATCACCCGGAGGCGATGCAGTGGCTGTGGACGCAGTAGGGCAACACGCCGAGGCGCTGCGGCGCGTGACGCCGGATCGCGGCGAGACCGCGCCGGCGGAGACGGTGTGGCGGATCAGCTTCTGGTCGGCGGCTTGGATCCCATGGCGGGCACTCGCGGCCATCGGGGCGCGCTTTCCGGGACTGCGGTTCGGCGTGCAACCGCACTACGAGCGCGCGTGACGGCGACCATGGCTGACGCCGAGGCGATCGTCGCCACGACCGCACCAGATGGCCCACCGCCGGAACCGCAGGTAAGCATAATGCCAGTCACCCCGTTCGGCTGGGATAGAACGCCACTTCGCACCGTTGTCGAGCCGCCAGATGATCGCCTCGATCGTGCGACGATCTTCGGTCCGTGGCCGAGCCCCACGGATCCCAGCAGCCGCAATCGCTGCTTCAAACTTCGCCCATTGGGCATCAGTCAAAACCTGCATCGTCTGTGCACTGCGACGAGCAAGAAAATCAGATCCCTCGTGACCGACTCAAGTCATGAAATGCGAACGGACCCTAGCATTACAGCAATTTAGGTTCGGGCTGATTCACTCCGTTCACCCTTGGTGATGGAGTCGTCGGTGA
>CAZZYH010000153.1:0-8245 GCA_964658225.1 Vulcanimicrobiota bacterium
GTTCGCCGGACAACGGGAAGGCCTGATTTGCGCCCGGCGCAGGCGTGGTCTCCTCCTGCTCGCTCCTTGGCAGCCCCGGAGTCGCCCAGGCCACGGGCGACCCATCGCACGATCGGGGTAGGGTCCGATCGCCACCCTTGCAGCGCGGGCGAACTCGCCCCTTCTGCCTGCAAACCTGTAAGCTCGACCACGAGGTCTCTTCCGGTATGTCTACTCCCCAGCGCGACGTCGCCCAGGGCATTCCACGCTCGTTTCTGGCTCTCGCTTTCCTGTGCCTGTATCTGCTCCCGGGCCTGGCCTCCGCGGAGAAGCCGCTGCAGACGCTTCTGGTCGGGGAGGACCGTCGCACCGTCACCAGCCTTGACGGCGACTGGCACTATCTCGTGGACCCGGCTCCGGCACGCGCTCTCTACACCAGCTCGGGCGAGATCAACGAGAAGTCGTACGCGATGAACACGCATCCCAACCTGGTCGGCAAACATAATGAAGAGTACGACTTCGCTACTGCGCCCACGATCAAGGTGCCGGGCGACTGGAACACGCAGGTTCCGGAACTTTTTCATTACGAAGGCGTGCTCTGGTACGAGCGCGATTTTCAGGTCTCGCCGCAGCCGGGCACGCGCACCTTTCTCCACATTGGCGCGGCGAACTACCGGTCCCATGTCTGGGTGAACCAAAAGCGCGTGTGCGATCACGAAGGTGGCTTCACGCCGTTTGATTGCGAGGTCACCGGGGTGCTCGCAGCCGGGAACAACTTTGTCGTCATCGCGGTGGACGCAACCCGCCTGGTCGACGGCATTCCCTCTACAGGGATCGACTGGTTCAATTACGGAGGACTGACCCGGGATGTCGGGCTGGTGACCGTGCCCAAAGTATTTATTGACGACTACGATGTTCACCTTGCCTATGGGCCGAGCTTTGAGCCTGGCAACACGGTGCTGACCGGCTATGTGCATGTGCTCGACGCGGGTGCCGGCACGGAGGTGACGGTCGAGATTCCGGAAGCAGGCGCGAAAACGATCGTCCGGACAGACGCGGAGGGCAAAGCGCAGTTCACCCTCAGGCCGGCGCGACTTACCCTTTGGGCGCCCGGCTCCCCGCGGCTCTACAAGGTCAAGCTGACTGCCGGCGAGGATGCGATCACCGACCAGATCGGCTTTCGCGATATACGCGTGGATGGCACACGGATCTTGTTGAACGGCAAGCCGATCTTTCTGCAAGGCGTCAATGCGCATGCAGAAGCACCGGTGCGTGGAGGCAGCGTCCACAGCGACCAGGATGTCGCCACGCTTTTCAGCTACCTCAAAGAGCTCCATGCCAACTTCGTCCGGCTGGCGCACTACCCGCATGACGAGCGGATGGAGCGGGCAGCGGATCGAGAGGGCATCATGGTGTGGTCCGAGATACCGAACTGGCAGCGCATCTCGTTCGACAAGCCGGAGGTGTACGCGAAGGATGTTGCGATGCTCCAGGAGATGATTCGCCGCGACCGCAACAAGGCGTCGGTGATCCTGTGGTCGGTCTCGAATGAAACGCCGAATACCGCCGTGCGCACAAAGTTTCTGACCGACCTTGCCAATCAGGCGCGGACGCTTGATCCGACACGCCTGATCACCTCGGCCATCCTTGGTCCGAAGCCGAACGGCATGGAGATGGTCAACGAGGATCCGCTCTGCAATGCGCTCGATGTGATCGGCCAAAACGAGTATATCGGCTGGTACGACATGACCCCGGAAGATGCGGACCGGGTGCATTGGACCCTGCCGCAGAAGCCGGTGGTGATGAGCGAGTTTGGCGCGGAAGCCAAGTTTGGAAACCATGGCGCGCACGATCAACGGTGGACCGAAGAGCAGCAGGTCTTCGTGCTCCAGCATCAGCTCGTGATGCTGCGCAAAATACCGCAGCTTCGCGGCACAACGCCATGGATCCTGATGGACTTTCGCTCACCCACACGCAACATTCCCAAACTGCAGGACGGCTACAACCGCAAGGGTTTCCTCTCGGAAGACGGGAAAAGGAAGCAGGCATTCGAGCTCTTCGAGCAAGCCTATCGAGACCACTCGGTGGGGAAGGCGGAGTAAATGGGTCGGCGACGCAACGGACCGCGCCACCCACCCGATGCGCCACGCACCGAGCGCCCCGTGTGCGGGTTGTGTGGAGCTCCAGGCTGCCGGCCCGTGTCCTTGAAGGGCGCGTCAATCGTGCGGAGTTTCTCCTGTGAAGGGGCTGCAGCAGGGTGGTGTAACCGGCGCGTATTCCATCACTTCTATCCGGGACTTCAGAGCGTCATAAAGGTTGATCTGCCACTTACCATCTAGCCCCAGATGTGCGCCGCCATCCTTGGGCCGGCTCCACCCATAAGTCTCCAGCAGCCTGGCCGCGGCCTGGATATTGGAGACCCCGAGCGAGATGTGATTGGCGCCGCCCAGTTGCGCCGCGTCGGCGTGCGTAGGAACGTTGAGCATGTACTCGATCCAGTCGCTGCCCTCCGGCACCTGCATATTGACCCAGTCGGGAATCCCTTCCTTGTAGCCGCCCTGCCAGTAGAGCCGGCAGCCGAGAATGTCGTGATAAAAGTGATCCTCCGCGGGCCGGTCATAGACAATGATGCCGGCATGGATCAGTCGGTGCGAAACCTGGTCGCGGTAGGCGTTTGGCGCAGGCGGGCCCTGCGCAACGGCAGTCCGGAAGACAAGATGATGGCCCTCCGGATCGCGCACCTCGAGTCCGTCCTGATCGATCGAGCTTGGAACCCCCTTGCCGGCGAGGTAGGCCTGCATCCGGTTCAGGTCTGTCGTGTAAAGGGCGATCTTGAGCAGCTGGTCGCCCGGCTCGATCGTGGCGCGCGAGACAACCTGGATGGATTGCGTCGAAGAGAGCAGGAAGATGCTGGTCGAACCTGACCGGATACGGGGCAGGCCCAGTTCGTGGCTGTAGAAATCGTCTGATGCGCCGTCAGGTAAACCCGCAAAGCGGACCCAGGCGATGCCTGTAATGGGTGGACGCGCCGGTGGCGCAGCCAAGGCCGGGGTAACGAGCAGCACGCAAGCGGCAAGCAGGACACAGATGCGCTTCATGGTCAACAGCTTATGCCATAGCCGCACCTGATGCAGCAGACGAGGGGAATTCTTATTGGCGGCGCGGGATTGAGATAGAAGCGGCGTATACGCTTCTAAGTAGAGTCGCCGGTGAGGCACTGAGAAGGTTTGATTTACTGGGTATTCCAGCCGCTCGCCTCGACCGCAGCCTGCGCCGATCCAAGACTGCGGGTTGCATAGCTCACCGCGATGGTGCGGCTCTCATGGGGCAGAAGAGCGATATAGTTGTCCTCCCACAGGGCGGGCAAAATCTCTGCACCCCGCGGGCCTTTCTCCAGCTTGAAGCGGATGCCAAAGGCGAGCGAGTTGCCGGGGTTGCGCACTAGGACCCTGGTCACACTCCGCTCCGTGCCTCGCTCTGTCGTCGCGGAAACAGAAAGATGAACCCGGGGTAATTGCGAGAGTGCCGTGTAATCGGCAAAGGAGAGCGTGGGGGTGGTGTACCAGTTCGACTTACTCCAGTCAATGGTCTCAGGCTTGGTCGAGAGCCAGTAGAAGTTCGACCCGACCACCTTCCCCCGGCTATCGGTGAGGGCAAGTTTCAGGAAGTAAACCGGGCTAAGGTTGCTTATCTCGGGAAGAGTGAAAACCTGCTGGGTGCGATCTGCGTCTGCCTTCAAGGCGATGGCGCGCGAGAACTTTTCCGTCATGTCCAGGTTATAGACCTTCGCTTCCAGGCTAAGTCCAGGCGCATCCTTGTACTGGCTGCTTACTACCCAGATCGACTTATCGACGGAAGAGTAGATGGGGTGCAAGGGTTGCATGGCGATCTTTGCGCCGAAGTAGCCGCCGCCGGGACGTAAGTAGTAGTCGTAGAGATGCCAGATGACCGAAGGCCACGCATTGTTCAGCATCCACTGGATCACACCTGTGGACGCGTACTTATTGCGGCTATAGGCTTCAAACATGGCGCGGATGCCCTCGTAGGCCATCATCTGCGATTTTTCCGCGTACTGTTCCGCGCTTGCCGCCGGGCCGTAGCGGGCACCTAACGCGTTGGTGTAATTGGCCAGCTCATGGAAGGGCCCGCCGCCGGCATGAAATCTCCAGGTATCGTCGATCGGCCAAAGATGATCGGGCCCTAACATGGCGCGCAGGCTCTCGATGGGTGGGATGGCCGGGCCGGAGCTGGTCTCGGTATTGAAGCCGTGCGCTCCTCCACATCCACCCAGATTGCATCCATGCCCGGGCTCGTTCTCCTTGCTGTCGGCCAGCCAGTAAGAGGGAGGCACATAATCGTAGGGGCCCGTCATCCGGCCGCCGGTCTGCGCGCCGCCGATGCCAAGATGCGCCGTCGCCGAGGAGAAGAGAGGGTTCGGCCAGCGAAGAGTTTTTTCTATGTCGAGATAGACCTGCTCCTGCTCTGGAGGAGGCTGGTTGTCGCTCCCATTCATCCATGCCAGCATGCTGGCGTGGCCGCGTAGCCGATGCATCTGGTCCCTGAGCGAGGCGGCGGCAATCGCATGCGTCTCAGTCGTCCAGTTTTGCCACTGCTCCCAGAAGTCGCAGCAGCTCCACCCCGCCAGGACGAGGATGCCGCGGCGATCGGTTTCCTCGTAGAACTCGGAGGTCTCCGGGCGGCCTTCCAGGCGTATGGTGTTCAGGCCCATATCCTGCACGTAATCGAGCTCGTCGCGCAACCGGCGGGAGTCTTCGCGAAGCAGCAAGTCCATCGTCCAGCCGCCCCCGCGAATCAGCAACGGCTTGCCGTTGATGCGGAAGAGCCGCCGAGTCTGACTGGTGACCTCGGAGGTCACTTGGCGAATGCCGACCTGGGTATCGGCTGTGTCCGAGATTTTGCCGCCCACGTCCATTTGCACATGCAGCGGATACAAATACGGGGTGCCCATCTGCGCCGGCCACCACAGCTTGGGATGGTCCATGAGCAAAGGGGCGAAGTCGACGTCCTTGGTCTCGCTGGCCGCAAGCACCACGGACTTTTTGAAGTTCAAGCCGCCCAGGCTGCCCCGCAGGACCCCGGCCACGCTCTTGTCGGTTGTGTTTCTTAGCTGAGCCGTAATGCTGAGTTGGGCCCGGTCGTTGGCAGGCGGGTTGAGTTGCGAAAAAACCGCGGCGTTGCTGAGCGCGACCGGCCCGCTAAAAGAGAGAAACACCTTGCGGAACAAACCCATGTCCTTGTCCGGCGCCATGGGGTTCCAGTCGACGAAGGTAATGGCGAGGTCGCGTTCTGTGGGAGCGAAGACCTCGATCGCGAGCACGTTTGCGCCGCTTGTGTGAACGTGCGGGGTGATGTCAAAAGCATAGCGCCGCCATGCACCCGCAATGGTCGAGCTATCGGCGATGCGACGCCCATTGAGCCAGAGATTGGCGCGGTAGTTGACGCCTTCAAGGTTCAACGCAATATGCTTGCCGCGGCTGGAGGCGGGCAGCAGAAACTGCTTGCGATACCACCAGGAGACCGCGAAGGGACTGGCGGGCTGCATGGGCATCTTGGAAAAATTTTTGCCGATCGCGTAATCCATTCCCGGCAGGTTGCGAAGGTTCATCGCAAAGGTCGGGTCAGGATAGATCTTCGCCTTGACCATGGCCGCGACAACAGTAGTCGGCACGCGCACCGGCAGCCAGCCCGGCGCTTTGTACCGGGTGGAGGAGAGCAGTTCACCGGAGCCCTGAACCTTGGCAGAAGACTGAAGCTGCCAACCCTCGTCCAGGGGCACCGTGTTGGCTTGATGCGCTTGCGCCACGGCGGCATCAAGGCTGCTCAACGCCGCCCAGCAGAGCAAGGAGAAGCGCGCCGCTCGAAACAAAAATCTGCCGCAGTCAAATCCCACAAGCAAGCTCCCGTCTGCTTTCTTGGCGCGCTGGGCCCCGAACGCCCAAAGGCGGCGAGAAGCCCTGGCGTAAGGCGAGCCTAGGGTCATCGCCATTTGCTGTCAAGCCGTGTTGCAATGGATACCAGGATTGCGCGCGCGGAAAACCGGCCGTGCTGCACGAGAGGGCGACGGCCTGGATGGATTGCGGCCCGTTTCCTGCGCAGCAGCGGCTGCCGGCGCGGCGAACAAGAGCCCTAGAGACACCTCAGCCGCATCAGGTTTAGAATCCGGGCGTGCAGATGCGCGGCCGTGGCCGCCCGCTGCAGGCCGGCGCGCACGTCGGCCCAAGGAGTACATGATGGCGACACTCAGCGCGATCCGGCCCGGCACCTACGGTTACCCTCTCTCCATTCGCAAGCAGTATGGCAATTACATCGGCGGCGAGTGGATCGCGCCGGCCTCCGGCACCTACTTTGAGAATCCAACCCCGGTCACCGGGCAGATCCTCTGTGAGATTGCGCGCTCGAGCGCAGCCGACGTGGAACGCGCACTCGACGCGGCCCACGCGGCCAAGGGAGCATGGGGCAAGACCTCGGTCGCCGAGCGCGGGCGCATGCTCGAGCGGATCGCGCAGCGTATGGAAGATAACTGCGAGTTGCTCGCAACCATTGAGACCTGGGACAACGGCAAGGCGATTCGCGAGACGATGGCAGCCGACCTGCCTCTCGCCATCGATCACTTTCGCTACTTCGCCGGAGTCATCCGCGCCCAGGAGGGCGGTATCTCGGAGATTGATGCGACCACGGTCGCCTACCACTACCACGAGCCGCTCGGCGTGATCGGGCTGATCATCCCGTGGAACTTTCCTATCCTGATGGCGGCCTGGAAGCTCGCGCCGGCGCTGGCCGCAGGGAACACGGTCGTGCTCAAGCCGGCCGAGCAGACACCGCTTTCGATCCTGGTCTTGATGGAGCTGATCGCCGATATCCTGCCTGCCGGCGTGCTCAACATTGTCAATGGCTTTGGCCTCGAAGCAGGCAAGCCGCTGGCGTCTAGTCCGCGCATCCAGAAGGTCGCCTTCACGGGAGAGACGACGACCGGCCGGCTGATCATGCAGTACGCTTCGCAGAACATTATCCCGGTGACCCTCGAGCTTGGCGGGAAGTCGCCCAATATCTTTTTTGCCGATGTCGCCGCCGCCGATGACGCTTTCTTCGATAAGTCGCTGGAAGGCTTTACGATGTTTGCGTTAAACCAGGGCGAGGTGTGTACCTGTCCCTCGCGCGCCCTGATCCAGGACACGCTCTATGACCGGTTCATGGACCGGGCGATCGAACGGGTGAAAGCGATTCGCCAGGCGAACCCGCTCGACAAGTCGACGATGATGGGCGCCCAGGCTTCGAGCGAGCAGATGGAGAAGATTCTTTCCTACATCGACATTGGCAAACAGGAGGGTGCGGAACTGCTCACCGGCGGCAAACGGGCAGAGTTCGAGGGGGATCTGGCGGGCGGCTACTATGTCCAGCCGACCATCTTCAAGGGCCACAACAAGATGCGTATCTTTCAGGAAGAGATCTTTGGGCCGGTTGTTTCGGTGACTACCTTCCACGACGAAGAGGAAGCACTCGCGCTCGCCAACGATACGCTCTACGGGCTGGGCGCAGGTGTCTGGACCAGGGATATGAACCGCGCCTACCAGATGGGCCGCGGTATCCAGGCGGGGCGGGTGTGGACCAACTGTTATCACTTATATCCGGCGCACGCCGCCTTCGGCGGGTACAAGCAGTCCGGCATTGGTCGCGAGAATCATAAGATGATGCTTGAGCATTATCAGCAGACCAAGAACCAGTTAGTAAGTTACAGCCCGAATGCAATGGGTTTTTTCTAGATGATCGAAGCGCCGCAGCGGGTCATTCGAACAGAAGCAGCCGCCCGGCTGATGGACAAGCTTGTCGCAAAACATGGCGAGCTGATGTTCCACCAGTCGGGCGGATGCTGCGATGGCAGCTCGCCGATGTGTTACCCGCGCGGCGAGTTCCTGGTGGGTGATGCGGATGTGCTGCTGGCCACCATCGATGGGACCCCTTTCTACATGAGCCGCAGCCAGTTCGAGTACTGGAAGCATACGCAGTTGATCCTGGACGTGGTGCCTGGCCGCGGGGGCATGTTTTCGCTCGAGGGATCGGAAGGCGTGCGCTTTCTCATCCGCTCCCGCGTGTTCGCAGCGGAGGAGCTGGAGGCGCTGCGTAGCGGGGGCCGGCTCTAACCTGGAGAACCTCGAGGCGGCCCTGGCGGCTGCAGTCGCAAGACATTGCGTCGAAGCATCCCCGCTTCCCGCTGTCTGCCGGGAGGCTCGCAGGAGGTCACGCAGGA
>CAZZYH010000154.1:0-8228 GCA_964658225.1 Vulcanimicrobiota bacterium
GGAGCTGGGCTGGCAGGGGCTGGGCTGGCAAGCGATGGGCCGGCGCCCCGCACGGCCTTGCCTTCGCCCGGGCAGCGGTCCGCGCCTCAGATCTTGCTGAAGGCCGGACGCGACACCACCTTCGGGCTCTGCCCGCGATGCCAGGCGGCGGTGCGGCCGATGGCTTCTTCCAGGTTGATCCAGGAGTCAAGACCCAGCTCCGAGCGCGCCCGCTGGGTGGAGGGGACATAGCGCATCGCGCCGTGGGGCGAGGGATGCGGTTGCTGGGCGCGCCGGACCCGGAGGCCGGGATTGACCGTGCTCACGATCGTCTCTGCGAGCGATTGGATCGTAATCGATGCTTCCGAGCCCACATTGTAGGCGCGGCCGGCCTTGCCCCGGAGCAGGATGGTCCACAGCCAGATCGCGAGGTCGGCTGCGTAGAGATAGGAGCGCCTGGGTGTGCCATCGCCCTTGATCCGGATGTCATGGTAGGAGAGGGCATTTGCAAGGAAGTTGCCGGCGGCGAAGTGCGCGCCCAGCGGCAGGTGGGGCCCGAGAAAAGCGAAGCCCCGCGCGATGGTGAGGGTGAGATCGAGGGGGGCCTGCGCGCACAGGGCCTCGGCATCCCGCTTGCCCAGGGCATAGGGGCTGTCGCTCGGCGCAAACGGGTGATCTTCTTCTATGTGGCTGACGCTGAGGGCCTGCGGGCCGTAGACCGCGCCGGAGCTGGTAAACAGGAGCCTGTGGGTGCCGGCGACCTGGGCAAACTCGAGCACCCTGCGCATCCCGTCGACGATGGTCGAGTACTGGGTCTCGGCCGGGACCGTAGGGGAGACGACGGAGTCGGTTGCAGCGTGGATGATCGAGGCGAACGAGCCCTGGGGAAAGGCAAAGGAGCGGATGTCTCCCTGAATGAGGGAGAGCGCCGGGTTGGCGCAGAGCAAGGGTGCGCTCGCCGCGAAGGCCTGCGGATCACGGCTGAGGATCGTGAGGCTGGCGCCGAGGTGAAGCACACTGTTGGCGTGCAGGAAGGTTTCCGTCAGCCATCGGCCAAAGAAGCCGGTGCCGCCGGTGAGTAGAAGGCGTTCGCCACGCAGATCGAGCCAAAGCTCCGCTGTGTGTTCCAGCACGTGGTCGAGGTCGATTGTGCTGAGTGGTCGGATGCTTTTGAATTTACATTCCCTGCGCCGCGCCATGGGAATGGATCGCACACTTTAGTTACCAACAGCGGTATCTAGC
Source organism: Vulcanimicrobiota bacterium (assembly GCA_964658225.1). GTDB lineage: Bacteria > Acidobacteriota > Terriglobia > Terriglobales > Acidobacteriaceae > EB88. The sequence continues at coordinate 1,222 of CAZZYH010000154.1, forward strand.
CCTTGCTGTTGCGGATCGCGCTCGGGAAGATAGGGGTCAGACCCCGAGCGTGCGGCAACGAGCCGGCCCCGTGAGGATCGGGATCACCTCGCATCGCGACGCCGTCCGTCGTGCATACAGGTGATCCACAAGAGGCACCCCATGCGGACCCTAGGCAACGCCGTACTTGTCGGCAACAGACTGGTCGGGGACAATCTCCCCGCGTACGTGATCGCCGAGATCGGGATCAACCACAACGGGGATCTCGACCTGGCCAAGCGCCTGATCAGCGTCGCCGTGGCCGCGGGCTGCGATGGGGTCAAGTTTCAGAAGCGCACCATCGAGGTGGTCTACGGCGAAGAAGAACTGAGCCGGCTGCGGGAAAGTCCCTTCGGCGCGACCAACGGCGATCTGAAGTACGGGCTTGAGTTTGAAGAGGAAGAGTACGCCGAACTCGATGCATACTGTCGCGCGGTGAAGATGCCCTGGTTCGCTTCCTGCTGGGACGAGCATGCGGTCGACGTGATCGCAAAGTTCGATGTGCCGTGCTTCAAGATCGCCTCGGCTTCGCTGACCGATGACAACCTGCTGCGGCATACGCGCCGGAAGGGCAAGCCGATCATCCTTTCCACAGGCATGAGCACCTACGAGCAGATCGACCATGCGGTGGCCGTGCTGGGCTCTGAAGAGTTAGTCCTGATGCACAGCTGCTCGACCTACCCGGCCTACTACGAGGAGTTGAACCTGAAGGTGATCCCGAAGATGCGCGAGCGTTACGGCGTCCCCGTCGGCTACTCCGGACACGAGACCGGCTTGAGCTCGAGCGTGGCTGCGGTGGTGCTGGGCGCCTGCTCGATCGAACGGCACATCACGATGGATCGGGCCATGTGGGGCTCCGACCAGGCGGCTTCGCTCGAGCCGAACGGAATCACGCGGCTGGTGCGCGACATCCGTCTGGTAGAGCAGTCGATGGGCGACGGCGTCAAGCGGGTGTTTGAGCGCGAGGTGCCGATCATGAAAAAGCTGCGCCGCGTGAACACCTTGCAGTCGGCATGAAGGCCGTGCCCGCCGACATGCAAGCCCTGGCGCTCGACGTCGATGGCACGCTCACCGATGGCGGCGTCTGGTGGGGCCCGGGCGGCGAGGAGTGGAAGCGCTTCTGCTTTGCCGATGTGATGGGCGTGGCCCGGGCGCTGCGCGCGGGGCTGGCGGTCACGCTGATCTCCGGCGAGGACAGTCCCCTGGTCGATCGCTTTGCGCAGAAGCTGGGACTTGAGGATTGCACCAAGGGTTGCCGGGACAAGGCCCAGGCCCTGCGAGCCTTTGCCGGGCGGCGCGGCTTGGCGCTGACCCGGATCTGCTTCATGGGTGACGATGTAAACGACCTGCCGGCGATGGAGATCGCAGGGTTTTCCGCAGCTCCGGCCGACGCGCAACCGCCGGTGCGGGCGCGTGCCGCCTACGTGACCGAAGCCAAGGCCGGGTTTGGAGCGGTACGCGAGCTGATCGAGTTGCTGCTGGCCCGGGAGCCCGGCGCTTCGTAGACGCCGGCAAAATGCGTTCGATGCGGGCAGGCCTGGCTGTCGAGCCGGCCACCTGATCTCTGCTTCCCCAACCCCTTGCCCGGAGATCATGCAAAAGCTTTCGGATTTCGTCTTCGACTTTATCGCGCAAAAGGGCGTACGCCATGTCTTCCTGGTGACCGGGGGTGGCGCCATGCACCTCAACGAGTCGCTGGCGCGGCTGGGCGCCATCGAGCCTGTGTGCAACTCGCATGAGCAGGCCAGCGCCATCTGCGCAGAGGTTTATGCGAAAGCGACCGACGGCCTGGGCGTGGCGCTGGTCACCACCGGCCCGGGCGGCACGAACGCGGTTACGGGCGTGGCCGGCGCCTGGCTTGACTCGACCCCGACCCTGTTTCTGTCCGGACAGGTGAAGCGCCCGGACCGGATGTTTGACAGCCAGGGTCGCCCCCTCGGCGTGCGCCAGCTCGGCGTGCAGGAGGTCGACATCGCCGCGATCGTCGCCCCGATTACGAAGTACGCGATCACGGTGACGGACCCGCACACCATCCGCTATCACATGGAAAAAGCCTTTCACCTGGCGACCACCGGCCGGCCCGGGCCGGTTTGGATCGACATACCGCTCGATGTGCAGGCGGCGCCGCTTGAAGATACGGCCGCCCTGCCCGGTTTTGTCGCGCCGGAGGGCGGAGCGCCGGACCGCCTCCAGGACCAGGTCCGGGATGTGATCGCGGCCCTGAACCAGGCGGAGCGGCCGCTGCTCTTTGCCGGCAACGGGATTCGCCTGGCCGGAGCGCTGGCCGAGTTTGACCAGGTCCGCCGGATGCTGGAGATTCCCGTGGCGGCTACCTGGTGCGCGGCAGATCTGGTCCCGAGCGAGGAGCGGCTCTACGTAGGCCGGCCCGGCTCGGTGGCGGCGCGGGGGGCAAACTTCGCGTTACAGAACGCGGACTTTCTCCTGTCGATCGGCGTGCGGCTGGACTTTGCCATCACCGGCTATGCGCCGGAAAACCTGGCGCGCGCGGCCTATAAGGTCGCCGTCGATATCGACCCGGCGGAGTTGCACAAGCTCGATGGGCACCTGTCCCAGCCGGTCTGCGCCGATGCGCGGGAGTTCCTCCTGGAGTTTTTGCGGCAGGCAAAAGCCATCCGGTTGCGCGATCACAGCCGGTGGGACCAGCGCTGCGCTTGCTGGAAGACGAAGTATCCGGTGGTCACCGACGAGCATCGCCGGGCCCAGGGCCGGGTCAGCATCTTTCACCTCGCCGAGGTGATCGGAACCGAGACCAGCCCGCAGGACGCCCTCGTGTGTGGTTCCTCCGGAGCGGGCATCGAGATCTTCCTGCTGGCCTGCCCTACCCGCAACGGGCAGAGGATCTTCCATACGGCGGGGCTGGGCTCGATGGGCTTCGGGCTGCCGAGCGCGATCGCCGTCTCGCTCGCGCGAGGGCGCGGGCACACGATTTGTGTCGATGGCGACGGAGGCTTCCAGTTCAACATCCAGGAGCTGGAGACCGTCCGCAGGCTGGGCCTGCCGATCAAGTTCTTCGTGCTCAACAACGATGGATACGCTTCCATCCGCGCTTCGCAGACCGCGTACTTCAAGCAGGCCAGCATCGGTTGCGATGCCCGGACGGGGCTGACCGTTCCGAGTCTCGAAAAACTGGCCTTCGCCTATGGCATCGAGTTTCGATCGATCGAAGACCAGGCCGGATTGCGCGAACAGGTGCGCGCGGTGCTCGAGCTGCCCGGGCCGGTGCTCTGCGATGTGAAGGTGATCGCCGACGAGACACGCGCACCCCGGCTGTCGTCTGCGCAGCGGCCGGACGGGTCCTTTGTGTCCCGGCCGCTCGAGGACCTCTGGCCGTTCCTGGACAGAGAAGAATTTCTCGAAAACATGATCGTTGCGCCGCTCGAGGGATGATGCGGCACGCAAGAGGGAAGACCGCTTGAAGTTAGTCAGTATCATCACCCCTTGTTACAACGAAGAGGCGAATGTCGAAGAGGTGTACCTTCGCGTTCGCGAGATCATGCTGTCGCTTGGAAAGTATCACTATGAACATCTTTTCATCGATAACGCATCGTCGGACCGGACGGTCGAGATCGTGAAGAGAATCGCCGGCAAGGATCCCGGCGTCCGCTTGATTGTGAACGCGCGGAACTACGGCCACATCCGCTCGCCGATGCACTGCCTGTTCCAGGCGCGGGGCGATGTGATGATCGGTGTGGTGGCTGACCTGCAAGCCCCGCCCGAGTTGATCCCGGCCCTGCTCGATGGCTGGGAAGAGGGGTACAACATGGTTTTGGCCATCAAGCGCTCCAGCGAAGAAGCCACACTCATGTTCTGGGCGCGCAAGCGGTACTACCGGCTGGTCAACTGGTTCTCGTCGCTTGAAACCTTTGAGAACTACAACGGCTTTGGCCTGTATGACCGCCGGGTCGTGGAGCTGCTCCGATCCTTCGAGGATCCGTATCCTTATTTTCGCGGCATGATCGCCGAGATCGGGCTGCCGCACAAAAAAGTCTACTACGATGAGCCGGTGCGCCGGCGCGGGGTGACCAAGAACAACTTCTACACGCTCTATGACATGGGCGTGCTCGGGTTGATCAGTCACTCGAAGGTGCCGCTGCGCATCATGGTCTTCGCGGGGGTTGCCGGATCCGTGTTCGCCTTTGCTGTAGCCATGCTCTACATGGTCTATAAGCTCCTGTACTGGAAGAGCTTCTCGCTCGGCATCGCGCCCTTGGTCATCGGCAATTTCTTTGTCTTTTCCGTGCAACTGCTCTTCCTGGGGGTCATTGGAGAGTATGTCGGCGCAATCCATACCCAGGTGCAAAAGCGGCCGCTGGTCATTGAGCGGGAGCGGGTGAACTTTGACCGGGCCACAGACGCGGCCAAAGCGCCGGCGCGGGAGCTGGCCTCGCTGGCGCTCGGAGATGCGGAGCGGGGATCGGCCGGCCGGCGAGAGACCGGTCAAAGCCGCTTGTTTTTCTAGTCACTGCCGGCGCCGTAAGACACCATCACCTTTAAGGGCCGCCGGCCGGTCTTCATCGTGAGAAACTCGCCGATCAGCAGCTCACGTCGTATGTAGCTGTCAAAGAGGCTGCCAAGAGCCGGACGATGTTCTCTCCAGTGGCGGAAAAGCTGCCCTGCATACAGCTCGTAGTCCGATCCATCGCTGCATCCCCGCACCGTGAGTTCGTTGGAGTGAAAGAGCGGATCTAGTTCCAGGGGACCGTAGTTGCCATCCGCAAGCATGCAAATCGAACCGCTGCGCCGCATCGACTGCTGCAGGACGCGGAAAGCAGGACCGACACTCGAGCATTCGAGCGCGAACGCAAAGGCGCCGGCCAGGGGCAGGGCGTCTTCGCCCAGCGTCCGTCGCGCCCCGAGGGCCACCGCGAGCTTTCTTCGCTCCGGCTGCGGTTCCACGACCGTGATGTCCTCAAAGCCGAGCCATCGGAGCCGGTGCAGAGCGAGCAGCCCCAGCGCGCCTGCGCCGGTGATCGCGACCGGCTCGCCAGGGTTGCACGTCGCCTGGCCCACACCCCGTGCGGCTTCGCAGGAAAGAATGCTGAGCAGGGCGATCTCATCGGGGATCTCTGCCGGGACGCGTATGAGCACATCCGCAGGAGGGACAACCGCGCCTGTCCTGTGCCCGCAGGTGGCTACGACGCGATCGCCTACTTGCGCCCGCTGCGATCTGGAGGCAGTGACGATGCCGAGACTCTCATAGCCCATGCGCCGGGGAAAGATGCGCTGCGAGCCTGGACGAAGATCGTTCTCGCGTTCCGCGGCAACAAACCACGCATACTCCGAGCCGACGCTGACAGCAGACCGCACGGTCGTGACCTCGACCTCGCCCTCATCGAGAGGGGCAAGCGCTTCCTCCTCCCAGGCCAGTTGCCCGGGAGCTACCAGCAGCAGTCTGTGGCAGATCTTTGTGGGCTGGCGGCTCAGGGCTCCCGTTCCGTTCCGCATCGCAGGATCGTTTCCTCGTACTGGCCAGGCTTCCTGCCGCACGACCGCAGCAAGGCGCGCCGCGTCTTTACGGTTCGCGCGTGAGCAGCCCGCGGCGCAGCCGCAGGCGTTCCCCGCGCCAGAGAACGGCGTCTTCGGCGTAGCTCCATGCCCAGAGGGCGAGGCCGGCACAGTCGCGCAGCGGCAGCAGCCAGAGGTCGCGAAGCACCTGGGTGTCACCCAGGATGCCAACGCCCACCGACAGCGCTACGGCGACCCGGGCGGCCAGTGCAAGGCTGAGCAGCGCCAGGCCGGCAAGCGAAAAGCCGCCCGCGACCAGGTTGAGCAGCGCCCAGGGAAGCGCATAGGTGAGGGTCAGCCCCAGGTAGCCCGCGCGGCGCGAGTCGCGCATGGCCCGCGCCCAGCGCAACTGGTGGGCCCAGAAGCCGCCCAGGCTGTAAGCCGGCACCGCGGTTTCCACCACTGCAGGGGAGAGGACGATGCGATAGCCGGCACGGGAGAGGCGCGCGCCTAGCTCGTAGTCATCGGCAAGATGGTTCACCAGGGGCTCGAGGCCGCCGATCGCGCCCAGTGCTTCGCGCGTGGTGGCGAGCGTGGAGCCAAGGCCGAAGTGGATGCCGCGCTCGAACAGCCGTGCGGTGAGCACACCTGGAAAGAAGTCGGTCGCAATGGCCAGCGCTTCCAGCCGGGCGCCGAGACTGGGCGGCCCGCCCGCATGGCCGTGGGCGCGGCCGAGGTAGGGCGCGGTGACCAGGCCGACGGGAGCCTGCCGCGCATCCGGCCGGCCTGCCCGTGTGGCGGGCAGCGCAAACCCGCTCATGATCCGGGCCAGATAGGTAGGCGCGACGAAGATATCGCTATCGCTGATCAGGATGTGGCCATAGCGGGCGTGCGGGAGCATCTGGGCGAGGTTGCTGACCTTGCCGTTGGCCCCCAGCGCGAGCGGGCAGTGGATGGTGTGCAGGGCGCAGTGGGGAAACTCTGCGCGGAGCCGCTCGATGACAGCAGCGGCCGGGTCGTCGAGATCGCTCAGGCCGAAGAGCATCTCGAAGGGCGCGTCATACTGCTGGCGGCAGTGACTGGCGAGGGCGTCGTAGAGGCCCGGGTCGAGCCCTTTCAAGGGCTTGAGGATGGTGAGAGGCGCCGCGAAGGGCGCGGCCGGATCCAGGCGCTGCGCGCGGGCGAAAGCGCGGGCCGCCCACAGCGCGACGCAGCAGAAGCCCAGGCCGGCCAGGGTGAGCATCGTGGTAAGCGTGGCGACGACCGGCATCGCCTTTCAGTGTAGCCGCCGCGATCTCTCGCCGGCCGCGCGCCCTCGCGGCGCGGTGCGCACCGCGCCTTCAGCAGGCATCGAGGCCCGGCGCACCGTGCGGGCAACGCCGGAGTCGCACACCCCCCCCCGCCGCAGCCCTCAAATGTAGAATGGGCTCACGGTCATGAAGCTTGCCACCCTGCTTTTTTCGCTCTTCTGTAGCGCCGCGCTGCCTCTCGCGGCCCAATCCACAACGCCCGCCACACCGGCC
>CAZZYH010000155.1:0-8148 GCA_964658225.1 Vulcanimicrobiota bacterium
AATGCGGCCGGGATGCATTCCTGCTTTGCTTCCGAGATTGCCTCAGGTCATGATGGCGAGAGCATCCTTTGACTTCGCTATCGACATCACGCGTTCCTGCTTCTCGCCACCGTAGGCTCAACCGCGCCGTGCTGAGCATGCTCGCGGTGCTCGCCGCGGCCCTGGGCTCGCTCACCGGGCTGATGCTGGTCTACTCGGTCGATCTACCCCAGATCTCGGACCTCGAGCACTTCCGTCCCTCCACCATCACGGAGCTCTACGATGTACACGGCCGGCCCTTCGGATCCTTTGCGCTCGAACGCCGCATCGTGATTCCCTATGAAGGCTTTGCGCCGGTGCTGCGCGAGGCCGTCATTTCCATCGAGGACAAGAACTTTGAGAGTCACTGGGGCGTAAACGTCTTTCGTGTGCTCGGCGCGATCTATCACGATCTGCAGTCCAAAGGCCGGGCGCAGGGCGCCTCCACGCTGACCATGCAGCTGGCCCGGAACCTCTTTCTGTCCAACCAGCGCACGGCCACGCGCAAGCTGGAAGAGGTCATGCTCTCGATTCAGATCGAGCGCAGCTTTACCAAGCAGCAGATCTTCGTGCTCTATGGCGACCAGATTGCCCTGGGCCATGGCGTCTTTGGCTTCGAGGCCGGGGCCGAGTACTTCTTCAGCAAGCATGCCGCCGACCTCACCCTGACCGAAGCCGCGTTGCTGGCAGGGCTGCCCAAGGGCCCTGCCGAGTACTCGCCGATCAACAATCCGGACCGCGCGCTGCGCCGGCGCAACCAGGTCATCAACGCGATGCTCGAGGATGGCAAGGTCACCGTCGCCGAGGCGGACGCCGCCCGTGCGCAGCCGCTTGGCCTGCACCTGCAGCCGCCGCCGAATACCGAGGCGCCATGGTTTGTCGAAGAGGTGCGGCGCGAGCTCGAGCGGAAGCTGGGCACAGATGAGGTGCACGAGGCCGGACTGCGGGTCTACACCACGCTCGACCTCGACCTGGAGCGGTCGGCAAACAAGGCTGTGCTCGACGGACTGGCTGCCTATGAACGCCGCCACGGCTGGCGCGGGCACCTGCTCAATGTGCTCGCAGGGCGGCTCGATGCGGAGAGCTTTCACCATCCGGACTGGGTGAGCGAGGCGGTGTCCGAGCCGGGCGCCTACGTGCATGCGCTGGTGACCGGCGTGCTGCCCTACCAGGTGAGCGCGCGCATCGGACGGACGCTGGTCGTACTGCAGGCAGAAGACTGGAGCTGGACCGGCTACAAGACGGGGCCCGAGTTTCTCAAGACCGGCGACCTGATCTACCTGCATGTGGGGGACAGCCAGGGCAGCCTCGTGCACGCGACGCTTGAGCAAGATTCCGGTGCGGAGGGCTCGCTGCTGGCGATCGACAACGTGACCGGCGACGTGCTGGCGATGGTGGGTGGGCGCGACTTCAACCTGTCGCAATATAACCGGGCCACGCAGGCGGAACGGCAGGTGGGCTCGGCATTCAAGCCCTACGTGTATACGGCGGCCGTCGAGGCCGGGGCCACTCCGGGGCAGATGATCCTCGATGGGCCGACCTCCTTCGGCAGCTACACGCCGCACAACTACGAGGGGAATTACCTGGGCACGATCTCGCTGCTCAAGGCCTTTGGCGACTCGCGGAATATCCCGGCAGTCAAGCTGGCTGAGCGTGTCGGAATGCGCAAGGTGATCGAAACGGCGCATCGGTTTGGCATTACGTCGAACATCCCGGCGTACCTGCCGGTGGCGCTCGGCGCGGTCGAGATCACGCTGGAGCAGCAGGTCGCGGCCTATGCCGTATTTCCGAATGACGGGGTGCGGATCGCGCCCCGGCTCATTCGCCGCATTACGGGTGCGGATGGAAATCCACTGCGGGAGGAGGCGCCGGGCGTCGCCGAGGTAACCACGCCGCGGACCGCGCGAACGATGGTGACGTTTCTGCGGGAGGTGACCTCGACCGGCACGGCTGCGGATGTGGCTCGCCTGCACCACGCTCTGGCGGGCAAGACGGGCACGACGAGCGGCTTCACGGATGCCTGGTTTCTGGGTTTCTCGCCGTCGGTGACCTGCGGGGTCTGGGTGGGGTATGACAATCGCGTTTCGCTCGGCGAAAAGGAGACCGGCGCCAGGGCCGCGCTCCCGATCTGGATGGATTTTATGGCGCCGGTTGTGGCGGGCAAGCCGGACGAGCGCTTTCCTGCCGATCTGCCCAGCGGACGGGCGAGCGTTCGGCCGTGAGCCCGGGCGAACCAAGCACGCGCATGGCGCATCCTTGCACCGCGGAGCGCCTCTAACCCTGAAGACGAGGAGCAGTCCATTGACCACCAAGCGCGTCATTCTCTACAGCCAGCCCGGGTGCCCGCCGTGCTTTGCGGCTAGAAACTACCTCAAAGCCAAGAAGATCGCCTTCGAATACAAAGATATCCAGGCGGACCCCGAGGCTCTGCGCGAACTGGTCGAGCTGAACAGCCGCTCTACCCCGACCCTGGTCGTCGGCACGCATGTGCTGATCGGCTTTGACCCTCAGCAGCTGGACGCGCTGCTGGCGGAAGCCTGATGTTGAAGCGGGTCGGCGCCTGGCTGGGGGTCGCGCTGTCGCTGTGCGCGTTCTCCGCCGCGCTTTGGGATTACGCGGCCTTTGTCTACCACCAGCGTGCGGGCACGGCGCTCGACCGGGTCGCGGTGCACCAATACCTGGCGACCCCGCTCAAGAACGGGCGCAACGAACTCGATTATCTTGGCGAAGTGGACCAGCCCTGCGTGAGAGCGATGCTGCCCCATCAGCAGATGCCGCCCTGCTGGTGGGTGCGCCGGCATCGGGACCACTGGGTGCAATCGTAACTGCCTGCCTTCCACTTGCTCAGGGCCGTCCTCCTTCGTTGCGGATGACAGCCTTCCCTGCATTCCGTAGGGCTTGACGCTTCGGACAAGGAAGGAAAGCACTTTCGAGACTGCGTGGTCTCGAGCACCGGCTCGATTCTGCGAAACCCATGATTGCCCAAGTTAGAATGAGCACATGAACGGTCTGCTGCTGGTCGACAAACCGGGTGGCATGACCTCGCACGATGTCGTCGCGCGGGTGCGCCGCATCGCAGGCGAGAAGTCGATCGGCCACCTGGGCACCCTCGACCCGATGGCGACCGGCCTGCTGCCACTGGTGCTGGGCAATTTTACGCGGCTCGCGCGTTTCTTCGGTTCGCTCGAAAAACACTACACCGGTACGATCCGCTTCGGCTTTGCCACCGACACCTACGACCGGGAGGGTCGAGCGACAAGTGTGCCGGTAGAGGTCGCACTCAGGCTGGATGAGCTGCGGGCTGCGGCGACCGGCCTGCTGGGTGAGACAGAGCAAGTGCCGCCCGCCTACTCGGCCAAGAAGATCAACGGCAAACCCGCGTACGCGCTCGCTAGGGCGGGCGAGTCGCCGGAGTTGAAGCCGGCGCGGGTAACCGTCGCGCAACTCTCGCTCCATGATCTTGTAGCAGATACAGTTACGTTTTCGATGCAGATCTCGGCCGGGGGCTACGTGCGCTCGGTCGCGCATGAGCTGGGCCGGAGACTTGGCTGCGGCGCCCACCTGGCGAGCCTGCGCCGCACCGCCGCCGGTCCTTTCCGTGTCGAGCAGGCGTACACGCTCGAGGCGCTGGGCGAGGCCGCGGTCGAGAACACCTTGATGCACCCGCGCACGCTCCTGCCGGAACTGCCGGCGGTTACAGCGGACGCGGGCACGCTTGCGCGTCTGCGCAACGGCATGCAGGTCAACCTGGGCGAGTTTTCAGGCGCCGCCCAGGTGAAGGTCTTCGCCAGCCAGCGAGAGCTGGCGGCGATCGCCAGGCGCCTTGCGGGAACGCTGTTTCAGCCCGAGGTTGTGCTCAGCTAGCGCCGCCCTACTTCTTCAGCAGCGGCAGCAGCACCGGGAGCACGTTGCGCGCGACCACGTGGTAGCCCTGCCCATTCGGATGGGCGTTGTCGCCGGACATCATGCCGGGCACGCCGTACACGTCCTTGAGGATGAAGGGAAGCAGAGGGACTTTATATTTGCGGGACAGCGCCGGGTAGATCGCGTCGAACTGCTGCACGTACTCAGGACCGTAGTTGGGCGGCATATAAATACCGGCCAGCACCACGCGAATGTGGGCCCGCTGCAGCGCCACGATGATGGTGTTCAGGTTGGCAATGATGACAGCAACGGGTGTGCCGCGGAGCCCGTCATTGGCGCCGAACTCGACGATCGCGATATCCGGGTGCTGGGCGAGAATGGAGGGCAGCTGGCCGATGGCATCCTTGGTGGTGGCGCCGGAGACGCCGGCATTGACGATGCGCGGATGGAAGCCCTGCTCGATCAGCTCCGACTCGAGATAGTCGGGGTAGCTTTGCCCCGGCGGCGCGCCATAGCCTGCGGTGAGGCTGTCGCCAAAGCAGACCACGAGCTGGCGGGCGGGAGAAACCGGCGCTGCCGCGAGCAGCGGCAGAAGCGAGAGCAGCAGTGTGCGCAGCATTGTTCCCAGTTTATCGTGCCCCGTCGTTGCCAAGGGGCGTAGGCTCTTCGCAGGGCGAGCGGCCTTTCAGGGCATCGAGGTGGGCTGGCCGTGGTTTGCGGCTGCCGGGCCTCGGCCGGCGTCCAATGGTTGAGCCTTTTAAGCGAGACAGGATTGTGCATGATCGAAGCACGTGGATTGAAGAAGTCTCTGCGCACCGGGGCCAGCTCGGTAGACATTCTCAAGGGAATCGACCTGCTGGTGCCGCAAGGGCAGTTTGTCGCGATCATGGGCTCGTCGGGCAGCGGCAAGAGCACGCTGCTCGGCCTGCTGGCCGGGCTCGATTCGCCGAGCGAGGGCCAGGTGCTGGTGGACGGGGTCGACATTACGCATCTGGAGGAAGACAAGCTGGCCCAGGTGCGTGGCCGCAAGATCGGTTTCGTCTTCCAGTCTTACCAGCTCATCCCGACCTTGACCGCGCTCGAGAACGTGCTGTTGCCCTATGAGCTGAATGCGGCGAGCGGTACGGCGGGCGCGCGGGTGCGGCGTGAGGAAGGTCGCCGGCGGGCGCTCGGCCTGCTTGCGAGCGTGGGCCTGGGGCAGCGTTTGGAGCACTATCCGGTGCAGCTGTCGGGCGGCGAGCAGCAGCGGGTCGCGCTGGCGCGGGCCTTCGTGCTGGAACCGCCCATCGTGCTGGCCGATGAGCCGACCGGCAACCTGGACTCGACCAACGGCCAACATGTGCTGGAGCTTTTGACGACCCGCCAACGCGAGGCCGGCACGACGCTGGTCATGGTCACCCATGATGCCCAGGTGGCCGAACGCGCCGACCGTCGCATCATCCTGCGCGATGGCCTCGTGATTACCGACGAGCTGGTGCGCGACGAAGCCCGTATGGTCGTCGGAGAGCCGAGCTAGATGGCCGCTACCATCGCCCCCGCCCCGGTGACCGAGAGCGTGATCGACTTCGGCCGCAAACCGGCGCTGCCGTGGTCCTCCGCCGTGCGCATCGCCTGGCGGGAGCTGCAGGCCTCGCGCGTCAAGTTCGCCTTCGTTGTGCTTTCGGTCGCGATCGGGGTGGGCGCGCTGTGCGGCGTGCGGGGCTTTTCCGAGAGCCTCGGGCGGGTGCTGCTCTCGCAGGCCCGGGGCATTCTTGCCGCAGATCTCTCCGCGCGCATCAATCGCGAGCTTTCTCCATCCGAGCAGGCGAGGCTCGATGCTTTTGCGCGCTCGGCGCACATCGAGCAGACCAAGGTCACCGAGATGGTCTCCATGGCCGCGCTGTCGACCGATCCGGTGCCGCTGCTGGTCACCCTGAAGATTGTCGACCCGCAGGTCTATCCCTTCTACGGCTCCGTCAAGCTGGACCCTGAGACCAGCCTCGCCGCCCTGCTGCGGGACTCGACGGTGGTGGTCGACGAGAGCCTGCTCGTGCGTCTGCGGGCGCGGGTCGGGGACACGCTGCGCATCGGCGGCCATAGCTTTCGCATTGCCGGGCTCATCCGCAAGGAGCCGGACCGGCTGACCGCGGGGGTCGGCGTGGGCCCGCGCGTGATGATGACGCGCAGTGCAGTCGAGCAGACCGGGCTGCTGCAGCCGGGCAGCCGCTGGACCGAGCGCTTCCTCTTCCGTCTGCAGGCCACGCAGGCGGTTGCGCCGATCCGCGCGAAGCTGCAGGAGATTCTGCCCGAGGCCCAGGTTGCCGACTTTCGTGAGAGCGCCCCGGCGCTCACCGAGGGGCTCGACCAGGCGACCGGCCTGCTCAGCCTGATCTGCCTGGTGGCCATGGTGCTGGGCGCGATCGGCGTCGCCATGGCCATGCGCGCGCACCTGCAGCAGCGGATCGACGGGATCGCCATCATGAAAGCGATGGGCGCCCGGACGACCGACGTGCTGCGTATCTACATCCTGCAGACGCTGATGCTGGGCGGCGCAGGCGCTTTGCTGGGCGTGCTGCTGGGGCTGGTGGTCGAGTTTTCGCTGCCGGCGGTGCTCGGCTCGCTGTTGCCGCTGCGCCCGCCGCTGCGGCTGCCGCTGCTCTCGGTCTCGGCTGCATTCGGTACGGGCATCCTGACCACCATGCTGTTCTCCCTGCCGCCGCTTTTGGAGGTGCGCAAGATTCGGCCGAGCGTGGTGTTGCGGCGCATGGTCGAAGGCAGTGGGCCCGCGCGCTCGTTCTGGTCGCGCCTGCGCACGAGCCCGGTGCAGGTGGTCACGATCACCGTGATCGTGCTGGCGCTCGCGGGGATTGCGACGGCGCTGTCCAACTCCTGGAAGGGGGGCCTGAGGTTCGCCGGCGCGCTCGCGGTTTCCCTGGCTGTTCTGCTGGGGCAGCCGGCGCTGCGCCTGCTGCTGGCGCGTACCCGTCTGGCGCTGCCGTCCGCGCTGCGGCAGGGGCTGGCGAATCTGTACCGGCCCGGCAACCAGTCATCCGCGGTGCTGGCCGCGCTCGGGGTCGGGGTCATGCTGATCCTGAGCGTGTTTCTGATGCAAAGCTCGATCGTGGCGCGGATGCATAGCTCGATCGGAACCAACATGCCGAACGTGTTCATGATCGACATCAGCACCGGCGAGCTGGACGGGGTTCGCGCGCTCCTCAAGACCCAGCCCGGGGTGAGCGGGTCGCTCGATGCGCTGCCCATTCTCTCCGCGCGCATCGTCAAGCTGAAGGGGCGGCCGGTGGAGCAACTGGAGGACAAGGCCTTTCCGAAGCACCTGCAGCGCACTCTCTCGCTGACCTGGGCCGAGGCGCAGCCTGCCGGTATTCGGCTGATCGAAGGCGCCTGGTGGCCGAATGGGCAGCAGAACCAGTTTGCCGTGCTCGATCGCATCGCCAGGCGGCTGCACCTGCACCCAGGCTCCGAGGTCACCTTCGACGCGGATGGGCACACCATTGTCTCGCGGGTGGCCGCGATCTACTCGGTCGACGGCCAGCATATCTCCAGCCGCAGCGAATTCATCTTTGCGCCCGCGCCGCTCGCCGGCCTGCCGGTGATCTGGTATGGCGCGGTGCACGTGGCGCCCGCGCAGATTGCCACGATGCAGCGCGCGCTCTTCGCCGCCTACCCGACGGTGACGGTGATCAACGTCGCCGACATCCTCGATACGATCCAGTCGGTGATCGGCCAGATTACCATCGTGATCCGCTTCCTGGCCGGCTTCTCGATCCTCTCGGGTGCGGTCATTCTGGCTTCGAGCGTGGCCAGCACACGCTTTCGGCGGATCCGCGAGGTCGTGGTGCTGAAGACGCTCGGAGCCACGCGCAACCGCATCGCGACCGTGTTCAGCGTGGAATTTGCCGTGTTGGGGCTGCTTGCGGGCGCAACCGGCATGCTGTTTGCGAACGCGCTTTCCCGCATTCTGCTGCACCTGGTCGAGGTGGATTTTGTCTCCAGCCCGCGCGCCGACCTGCTGGCCGTGGGCGCGACCGCGCTGATGGCGGTAGCGACCGGCTGGGCCGCCAGCTTCCGCATCCTGGGGCAGAAACCGCTCGAAGTGCTGCGCGAGGAGTAGCGCAGGGGTCGCGGTTGACCGCGGGGCGGTCTGCTTTTACACTTGGAATTGCCGTGGCGGGCACTCCGAGGCCGCCAGGCACCCTCCGCATTGCCCGCTCGTTCAATGGTAGGACAGCTGACTCTGACTCAGCATATCGGGGTTCGAATCCCTGG
>CAZZYH010000156.1:0-8026 GCA_964658225.1 Vulcanimicrobiota bacterium
CCCGGCCCGGGGACCGGATCGGCCGGCCAAGCTGCTGGGTGCTCCTCGCGCAGGTCCAGCCGGTTCATGGCGGCGATGGCCTCGCTCATCGTGCTGATGGGGTTCGGGCGCCCGGCATCGGACCACGAGTGCCCGCCTGCGCCGTCGAGCACGACCTCGAAGCGCCGGCTCCCCAAAGCCGTGGTCACCGCAATCTCGTGTCCGGCGCCGTCGAGTACCAGGTGAGCGGCAATGCGGTCGCGCCATCGAGGGTCGGCATAGATGTACCGCATGCCGCGCAGGTCTCCCTCTCCTTCCTCGCCCACGTTGCCCGCAAAGAGAATGTCCTGGTCCGGCTCGAGCCCGGCCCGCAGCAGCGCGGCGGCAAGGGCCAGCAGCGCGACCACCCCGGCACCGTTGTCGCAGGCCCCGGGCGCGATGAGCCGATGCCCGTCAAGGACCGGCTCGATCGGCGTGCTTGCCGGGAAGACCGTGTCGATGTGGGCCGAGAGCAGGGTGAGCGAAGAGGCAGGGAAGTGTTCAGCGGCGGGAAGGGTCCAGCTCGCATCGGAGCCGGCGGTCTCGCTCCATGCGGGAAGCGGGCGGCCTCGCACAGGCTGGCTCGAGACGGTCTGGCTCGGGCTGAACGGGGAGGCCAGGGACTGGCGCGGGCCGGAGTCGGCGAGAAGGGACGAAAGCCGGCCCGGGCTGGGCGAAAGCCGGACCCGGCGGTCCTGCTGGGCCCCGCGCGCGCCGGCGCTGCTCTGGCGGCCGGGCAGCCGGGCCAGCGCATTGCCCGCTCCATCCAGGTGCACATCCGACAGGCCGAGCTCGCGAAAGCGCTCCAGCAACCAC
The DNA here is from genome assembly GCA_964658225.1 of Vulcanimicrobiota bacterium. Taxonomy (GTDB): domain Bacteria; phylum Acidobacteriota; class Terriglobia; order Terriglobales; family Acidobacteriaceae; genus EB88. The sequence continues at coordinate 835 of CAZZYH010000156.1, forward strand.
TCGGCCCGCACCCCTTCCGCGAAAGGCGGAGCCGCAATCGTGACCAGTTCCGCCTGCCAGCGCATGATCTGCGGCTCGTGCAGATGCAGCCACTGGAACGCCTCGTGCACCCGGCGCATGGAGGCGATCTGACCGATTTGCGAGAAGGCGGTGGCGGGCATGGGGAATCTGCCCTGAGGGTAGCACTCCCGGCCGCGTCGGTGTCTGCCCTTCAGTACTCAACCGAGTGGAGGAACAGCCCCCGCGCCGGCGCCGTGGCCCCCGCGGCGGACCGGTCCCGCGCGGCGAGGATGTCCGGAATCGCGCCGGGAGCCATGTTGCCTCGTCCGATCTCAAGAAAGGTGCCCACCAGATTGCGCACCATGTGGTGGAGAAAGCCTGTGCCGCGCACCTGGTAGCAGAGCAGGTCCGCGCTGCGCTGCTCCCAGGCGGAGGTGAAGAGGCGGCGGGTGCAGGGCGTGGGGGCGCAGGGCCCGGCAGCCGCGAGTCCTGATCCCGCAGCCGCGAGTCCCGGCCCGGCAGTCGCGAGTCCCGGTCTCGGGCCGGTGGGCGGCACGCGTGGCCCGGCAACCCGAGGCAGGCCCGTCCGGGTCGTCAGATCCGGCTGCCGGGCGGCGAAAGAGGTAAAGTCGTGTTCGCCCAGCACTGCCTGCGCGGCCTCCTGCATCGCTTCCAGGCGGAGCGGCCAGGGGCAGGCATAGACGTAGGGGGCAATCCACGGGGGGCACAGCTCGCCCCGCCAGATGCGGTATTCGTAGAGCTTGGAACGAGCGCTGTGCCGGGCGTGAAAGTGCTCCGGCGCGAGCTCGGCTCGGAGCACCCGGATCGAAGCCGGCAGGCGGTGGTTCAGCGCACGTTGCAGGCTCTCCGGTCGGATGGCCGCGCACAGGCCAAACGAGACGACCTGCCCCAGCGCGTGGACCCCGGCATCGGTGCGGCCGCTCCCCTGGGGCAGCGGCTGCTCGCCGCTGATCCGCTCGAGCGCCGCAGCGAGCGTGCCCTGCACCGTCGCCCGTCCCGGCTGCACCTGCCAGCCCGCGTAGAAGCCTCCATCGTAGGCCAGGGTCAGCTTCCAGGTGCGCTCGGCACGTCCTGCCCGGCGCCGCGCCGCGCGGTCTTCTAGAGGTTGGCTGCTCTGGGCGCAATCGTCGCTCACTCCCTCTACGGTATACTCGGCCTGATTCCGTGGGCACCGGGGACATCTTTCTGTGCAGGATTGGGGCCATCGCTGCGGACCTTGCTGATAGCCTCAAGGGAACCGGTTGCGGGCGCGCCGCGTATGTGCTTGAGGCCGGGCGGCTTGCGGCAGCCGGCGCACGTTGTACCTGAGGATGGAGATCAAGGATGGCCGTTTTTTCCAGCGCACCGCAAAGAAGGCTGGCGCATTCAAAGGATGCCGGAGGCTTCGCCAGGCTCCGCGCTGCGACCGTTCTCAGCTGCCTTCTGCTGCCGACCCTGCAGGGCTTTGCTTGGCCGGGGCAGGCCCAGTCCGGCGATACCGGGGGCAAGGGCAAGACGCCTCCGCCCGAGGCCAGCATCTCCCGCGCCACCGAGGGCCTGCCGCCCGAGCCTGCGCCCAACTATACGCAGCCGCTGTTCATGCGGCCGACCGACCGCGACTTTACCCGTCCGCGCGGCTACTTCAAGAACCCGCTTGCGCCCTACACCGCGACCAGCGCCGCGCCCCCTCGCTTTAGCAACTCGCCCCGGCTCGAGGACCTGGTGCGCGGCGGCAAGATCTACCTGAGCCTGAGCGACGCAATCGTACTCACGCTCGAGAACAACTTCGACATCGAGATCCAGCGCTACAACCTGGAGATTGCGGACACCGACCTGTTGCGCGCGCATGCCGGTTCCTCGCTGCTCGGGGTGAGCAGCGGCCTGGTAGAAGGCACGATCGGAGGCGCGACGGCGGCCTTGAGCTCGGGCGGGGGCCCGGGCGGGACCAGCTCCGGGACAGGCGGGGCCAGCGCGGGCAGCTCCGGGCTGGCCCTGAGCACCAACGGCGGAGGCCCGGCGCCCGAGGCGCTCGACCCCGTGGTCACCGGTACCGTGCAACTGCAGCGGGAGCGCACCCAGGAGCTGAACCTGGCCTTTACCGGCGTCTCCCCGTTGAACGAAAACCTGAACCAGTACAACTTTGCCTACAACGAAGGCTTTTTGACCGGCACCTCGCTCCAGGTCACCTTCAACAACCAGTACTCGACCGTAAACAGCCCGTTCCAGTCCTTCAGCCCCTCGACCCAGGCGACCTTCAACGCGCAACTTACCCAGCACCTGCTGCGCGGCTTCGGCACCGGCATCAATGGGCGCTTTATCCTGCAGGCGAAAAACAACCGGCGCGTGTCCGACTCGGCTTTTCGTCAGCAGATTCTCTACACGGTCAACCAGATCGAGAATATCTACTGGGGCCTGGTGAGTGCGTACGAGGATCTGCAGGCCAAGCAGCGGGCCCTCGCGCAGTCCACCCAGCTTGAGGCCGACGACCGGCGTCAGCTCGAGATCGGCACCCTTGCGCCGCTTGACGTGGTGAACGCGCAGAGCGCGGTGGCGACCGACAAGCAGGCGCTGGTCTCCTCCGAGAGCACCCTCGAGTACCAGCAGCTGGTGCTCAAGCAGGCGGTCTCCCGCAACCTCGAAGACCCGGTGCTGGTCAACGCGCCGGTGATCCCGACCGACCGCGTCAGCCTGCTTGAAACGCCGCAGGAGACCATGCCGCTCGAAGACCTGGTGCGCCAGGCCGAGGCCAATCGCCCCGAGATCGAGCAGGCCCAGATCGCGCTCAAGAATGACGAGATCACGCTCAAGGGCGAGAAGAACGGGCTGCTTCCGACCCTGGACGGCTTTGCGTTCTACGGAGCGAGCGCGGTTGGCGGCTCGGCGAACCCGGCCTGCGTCAACTCGCCCAACGCTGCCTTTTACGGCTGCGTCGGGGTGCAGCCGATCAGCTACGGCACCGTCTTTGAAAACGTGTTCAACAACAGCTTCCCGAACAAGGGAGCCGGCGTCTCGCTCTCTGTTCCCATTCGCAACCGTACCGCGCAGTCTGAGCAGGCAAGATCGGTGCTCGAGTATCGGCAAGCGCAGATGCGCCTGCAGCAGCTCTACGTACAGGTGCGCATGGAAGTGATCAATGCCCAATACGCCTTGACCAACGATCGCGCGCAGGTGCAGGCCGCGCAGGCTACGCGCGAGTACGCCTTTCAAAGTCTGGACGCTGAGCAGCGCAAGCTCAAGCTTGGCGCCTCGACTACCGCCGCCGTACTGCAGCAGGAGCGTAACCTGGCCACGGCCGAGAACAATGCCATTACCGCGCGCGCTACCTACGCCAAGGACCGGGCATCGCTAAGCAATATCCTTGCCGATACGCTGGACCGCTACGGGATCAGCCTGGGGGATGCGGTCACCGGAAAGGTGACCCAGATTCCTGTCATTCCCGGACTCGAGGCAGCGAAGTCGACCGAGAGCGCGCCGGCTGCGCTGCCTGAACAGCAGCAGAATCTCGAGCAGCAGCAAACCCCGGCGCCCCGGCCGCCCATGGCACCCAACATGGCGCCAAACGACCAGCCTCACTGATCGCGGCGGCGCCGCCCCCCCCCGGGCGCCTAGGCCGAAGGGTCCGGGCTGGTGTCTGGGCTGGTGTCTAGGCTAAAGACGCGATTGCGCCCGCTCTTCTTTGCCTGGTACAGAGCGCGATCCGCCCGCTCGATCAGGTCCATCTGGTCCAGCGGTGTGCCCGCGCCCCAGGTAGCGACACCGATGCTCGCCGTGACGATGCCGTAAGGGCTGCCGGCGTGCGGTATGTTGAGCGCCGCGATCCTCTGCAGGATGGTTCTCGCCGTGACCGCCGCACCCACGGCATCGGTCATCGGCAGCAGCGCCACAAACTCCTCCCCGCCGAAGCGCGCCGCCAGGTCCGCGCTGCGCCGCAGGTTGCACTTCAGAGTGGCCGCGATCTTCCTCAGGCACTCGTCGCCCGGCAGGTGCCCGTAGAGGTCGTTGAACTGCTTGAAGTAATCGACATCCAGCAGCAGGAGGGAAAGGTCGCTTGTCGAGGAGCGGCTCTGGCGCAGTCCCTCGCTGGCCAGGGTCTGGTTGAAGGTGCGGCGGTTCGGAATGCCGGTCAGCTCGTCGAGAAGGGCTACCTCGGAGAGCTGGCGGTTCTCGGAAGCCAGGTTGTCCTCCCGGATCTTTTGCTGCGAGATGTCGCGAACGGTCGCAATGTAGCCTCCGGCCTGCTGCGTCGAGGGGTTCAGGTAGCCGGTGATCGTCGCTTCTACCCAGCGGTAGCCGCCCCGGGCCTGGAGCGTCCGGTAGCGAAAGACCTGCGACAGATTGCCGGCTCGGATCTGCTCGACGACCCTCTTGGCTGCCTCCTGGTCATCGGGATGGATCATCCCCGGGTGGCGCATGGCCAGGTACTCCTGAGCGGTAAAGCCGGTAAGCTGCTCGACCGCCGGGGAGACATAGCGCTTGCTCTTGTCAAACGGAGCCAGGATGATCATGCCCGGGGAGTGATCGAGCAGCAGCCGGTAGATCGACTCGTTCTCGTGCGCCTGGCGCTGGACCTCCTCGAAGAGCAGCTCGTTGCGTTTGCGCTCCGTGATATCGACAAAGGTGGCCAGCGCCCAGCCGGGCCCCGGCAGGATCACGCCGCTGTTGAGGATGGTCTTGACCGTACCGTCCTTGCAAAGGATGCGGAGCTCGATCGGTTCGATCGAAGTTTCACGGTCGTGCTTGGTCTCGAAGCCCGGGCCCCATTTCTCGGCCACCAGGGCCCGATCCTCGGCAAAGGGGTAGGTCTTTTCGATCCAGTCGTTGACGTCGGCAAACTCTCCCCGCTGGTAGCCGAACAACTCGTGGAAGCAGCGGTTGGTGAAGAGGATGGAGCGGTCCTGCAGGCGGGCCCAGGAGATCCCGACCGGCATCGCATTGAGTGCCAGCTCGAGCGAAGCCGCGGTGTACGGCACCCCGTCCAGGCCGCCGTTGAAAACGCCGGCCTCGAGCAGGGGCAGCATCGGTGCTGGAGGTACCAGGGCAAACTCGGTTGCTGCTGTATCCATCGTGGACCGGCCCCCACCGCGCGCTGTGCGCAACAGCCACCGCTGGCATGGACAAGAGCTGCGATGTCGCTGTACTTACCCACCTATCGGCAGCCGCAACCAGGTATCTAGGCCCGGGAGCCGGGTTGTCTACCTTTCGGTAACCATCGGCCCCCGGCAACGACCAGGTACGCAGCCGCCCCTCAGGCAGGCAGCCAGGCGGTCAGCATCGCTCCCAGATGCTGCGCGGCCAAGGCCAAGAAGCTGGCCGCGCCGTCGGCAATCGTGGTGGCGCCGAGCAGAACCAGGGCCAGGACCATGATGTGCTCAAGCGCGCCGCTTCCGGCCTGGTCTCCGATCAGGCTGTGGCAGAGGGTCAGCGAGCGGAGGCGCGCGTGGGAGCGCGCTTCGAGGGTAGGGTGGGCAGTGGGGTGGGCAATGGGGTGCATCGAGGACCTCGACATGTTCTTTGCCGGCTCTCTGGCGGGCAGAATGCAGGAGATCTCGTCCGAGATACCTCGGGCCGCAGATCCCCCTTTTCGCCGTATCGGCGGGGCACGGAGAAGCTTTAACTTTTTATTTCCACCCAACGCGCAGCACTTCGGGAATGGCCCCGCGCCTCCGCACCGGGAAGTTCCAAAACCGAACCAGCCGCGGCGTGGTGCGCCTCGCCGGCAGCGGCCCAGGCCGCCGGACAGGGCGGATGCTTGGTGTTCACAAAGGGACTTGCGCCCCGCACCGTGACGGCGCACAGAGGCCCGGAGCGTGGTTGCGGTGGCCCCGGGGGCACCGTGTCCGGGACACAGCTTCGGGGCCCTGCACGTGCCTGCCCCGCCCAGGCCGGGCGTCAGCGCGCGGCGACCCGATCGAGCAACTCGAAGAACTCCGGGAAGGAGATGGCGGCGGACTCGGCGCCCCGGATCAGCGTATCGCCTGTGGCGCGCAAGGCCGCGACGGAAAAGGCCATGGCGATCCGGTGATCCCCGCCCGAGTCGATCGGGGCGCCGTGCAGCTGCTGTCCGCCGGGGACGTCAAGACCGTCTTCAAACTCTTCGACCTCGGCGCCCATGGCGCGCAGGTTGCTCGCAACCAGCGCAATGCGGTCTGACTCCTTGACGCGGAGCTCCCGGGCGTCGCGGATGCGGATGCCCTGGGCGGTGTAAGGAGCGATTGCGGCGAGTACGGGCAGCTCGTCGATGAGCTGCGCCGCGAGCGCGCCCGCGATGGTGGTGCCCTTCATTCCCTTCTCGGGCGCGTGCAGCTGGACGGTGCCGACGAGCTCGCCGTGTTTCTCGTCGAGGTTGAGCACGCTCATCCGCGCGCCGAGCGCGGTGAGCACGTCAAGCAGGGTCGCGCGCGTCGGGTTCATGCCGAGCGTGTCAAAGACCAGGCTCGAGCCGGGGAAGAGCATCGTCGCGCAGAGAAAGAAGGCGGCCGAGGAGAGATCGCCGGGGACCGCGGCTTCGATGGCGGTAAGTTTCTGGCCCGGGGCCAGGCGGTCGATCCAGACCGAGTCGCGATCGCGCTCGAGCGCCGCGCCAAAAGCACGCAGTGCGAGCTCGCTGTGGTCGCGCGTGCGCACGGACTCGCGAACAGTGGTGCGTCCTTCGGCCTCGAGGCCCGCAAACAGGACCGCCGTCTTGACCTGCGCTGAGGGTACTGGCGTGGTGTAGTCGACCGCGTGGAGGCTGCGGCCTTCGACGATCACCGGCGCATGGCCGTCGGTGAGGGCGATCGCGGCGCCCATCTGCGACAGCGGCTGGCGTACCCGCTCCATGGGGCGGCGACTCAGCGAGGCGTCGCCGACCAGCGTGAAGCGGCCCGGGTGCGGTGCGAGCAGACCGGCGAGCATGCGCATCGTCGAGCCGGAGTTGCCGCAGTCCAGAGGCTCCGCGGGTGCGCGCAGGGCGCCTCCGGTGCCCACCACTTCAATCGCGCCGTCGTCGGTGCGGGTGACAGTGGCGCCGAGCGCTTCCGCGCAGCCCAGGCTCGACCACGGGTCCGCGCCCGTCGAAAAGTTGGTGAGCCGCGTCGTGCCTTCGGCGAGGGCGGCCAGCAATGCGTAACGGTGCGAGATGCTTTTATCGCCGGGCAGCTGGACGCTGCCGCGAATGGCGCGCGCCGGTGTGATCAGTCGTTCTGTGGAAACT
>CAZZYH010000157.1:0-7905 GCA_964658225.1 Vulcanimicrobiota bacterium
ATTGTCCTGACCATCGCCGGCCTCGATCCCAGCTCCGGCGCCGGGATGACCGCCGACCTCAAGGTGTTTGCGGCGCATGGCCTCTACGGCGTGGCCGCCGCAACCGCCCTGACCGTGCAATCGACCGCAGGCGTGCGGCGCATGGAGGCGGTCTCGGCCGAGCTGCTGGCCGAGACCCTCGCCTGCCTGGCCGAGGACCTTCCGCTGGCGGGCATCAAGGTCGGCATGCTGGCCACCGGTGCAAACGTGGACGCGGTGGCCGACTTCCTCCAGAGCCCGCGCGCCACGCGGCTCCCGGTCGTGCTCGACCCGGTGCTGCGCTCGAGCTCCGGGAGCGCGCTTCTCGATGCGGCCGGCACCGAGCGCCTGCGCACCCGCCTGCTGCCGCTGGTCAGCTGCATCACGCCCAATGTCGACGAACTGCTGGAGCTGGCCGAGGTTCGAGCCCCCGGGCCGGGCTCCGCCGGCCGGCAAGCCTGCCATGCCATGGTCACTGAGGCAGCGGACCTCCTGGCGCAGCGCCACCCCGGCCTGGGCATCGTCGCCACCGGCGGCCACCTCTCCCGGCCGGACGACGGCGTCTTCGCCCCAGGCCGTTTGCCCGTCTGGCTCCCGGGCGACTGGGTCGACACACCGGCGACGCACGGGACCGGGTGCGCCTACTCTTCCGCACTGCTCTGTGCTCTGGTCTCCGGGCAAGCGTTGCTCGATGCCGCGCGCAGCGCCAAGCGCTATGTTGTGGATGCACTGCGCGCGGCCACCCCCATGGGCCAGGGAGGTGGGTCCATGGATCACCTGCATCGTCTAACCGGCAGCGGATCCGCCGCTGCTTCCGCCCCAACATCGAAGCCCAGGAAGCGTTCAACACATGGAAGCTTGCCCGGGCGGTAAGACCGGGCGCGTGCGCGTGCGCCCCACTCGGGAGCCCGGCAAAAGGGTATCTTCTAAAGAGCAAACGCGCGGCAAAGGACGTCCATCAGTGAGCAGCCATGCAACCCGCCTTCACCCCTACCGTTCCGCGGCCAAGGCCCTGCTGCTGGGCGTCTGCCTGGCCAACCTTCCCGCAGCCCGCGCGTTGGCCTCGAGCGGCAAGCCGGTCGACACCGATCCGCTCAACCGCACGCCCGAGGTACGCGACGGCTTCGAGCACTTCTACGACATGGATTACGAGGGCGCTCTGACCCGGTTCGATCGGGTCGCCCAGGCGCACCCGCAGGATCCCATGGCCACCGACTATGTGCTTTACACCGTCGTCTTTCGGGAACTGAACCGGCTCGACCTGCTGGACACGACCTTCTATGCCAATGACGGCTTTCTGACCGGAAAGCACACCGTCGTTGAGGATCCATCGGTGCGCGACCAGGTGCGGCAACTCTCTGCCCGGGCGATCGCCGAAGCCGAGGCGCGGCTGGATCGCAACGGTGAAGATGTCCATGCGCTCTATGCACGGGGTTGGGCCCGCTCTCTCGAGGCGACTTACATCGCCATGGTCGAACGGGGCTTTTCCTCGGCGCTTCGCATGGCTCTCAATGCCCGCAGCGACCACACCGAGGTCCTGCGGCTAGATCCGAATTACGCCGATGCCAATCTCGTCGTCGGCACCTACCAGTACGTTGTGGGCGCGCTCCCGTTTTCTTTCCGCATGCTGGTCGGCATCGCCGGCATCAAGGGCAACAAGGAGAAGGGCATCGAGGTGCTGCGCATCGCGGCCGCCCAGGGCGTGGTCACCTCCGTCGAGGCGCGCACCTGCCTGATGCTCTTCTTGCGCCGCGACGCGCGCTACGCCGAGGCGCTCGAGATCGCGCACGCGCTCGCTCTGCAATACCCCCACGGCTTTCTCTTCCAGCTCGAAGAGGCCAATCTCGCCAAGGATGCGGGTACCGGCATGCACGCCATTGAACTCTACCAGCACGTGCTCGCCCAGCCGCCCGGCTTCTACTTCTCCGAGCACCCCGAGTTGGCCTACTTTGGTCTTGGCGAAAGTCTGCGCGGACAGAAGATGTATGCCGACGCGGTAGCGGCCTATCGCAGCGCCGCCCAGGCGCCAAAGACCAGCCCGGAGCTGAAGCGCCGCTGCCTGCTTGCGGCAGGGAAGTGTTCTGACCTGCTGAGGGACCGCCCCGGCGCGCTGGCCATGTACCGGCAGGTGATCGACGCGGGCAGCGAAACGGTGCAGGCCGATGAGGCCCGCAAGTGGATCAAAAGGGCCTACAGCGAGAATTGATCCCGGCCTTTGCCGGGGGACGCGCTCGAGAGAACCGCCGCCCGGGCCGCGGCAAAGGGGGGAACCGCGGCCGGGCCGCACGCGTATCTTTGTGCAGCGCGCAAGGCCGTACACTAGAGCATCGACTGGGCGCGCGGACGGAGGGATGAGGACGATGAACTACTGTGCACAGTGTGGCAAGGAGCTTGGCCCGGAGGCGCGCTTCTGCTCGGCGTGCGGCGCGCGCAATGCGACGGTTCCTCCCGCCGGGGTGTCGCCGGTGGGAACCCGGCTGATCCGTCCACGGACAGGCCGGATGATTGCAGGCGTTTGCCAGGGGCTCGCGCTGCACTACGGCTGGGACCTGGTGTGGGTGCGGGTGATCGCGGTGCTCACGGCCATCTTTTCGAGCGGCGCCGGCGTCATCGCCTACGTGATCTTCTGGATCGTGATGCCGGAGGATCTGTTCGCCCTGCCTGCCCCGCAGACCTATGCAGGCAGTCCGGCCGACCCGCCTTCCATGCCGCAGGGCTGGCAGTAAGGAGTGCCGGGGTCCAGACCGGCGGCCCCGCATCTTCCTTTCTTTGCGAACCTAGAACGCGTCATCCCCAAGACGTCTTAGTCCCCGGTGAGGCTCCTTGCACTCTGCCCGTCCCTTCCAGCCTCTCAAGCCAGGCGGCTCGCTCGCTTGCGGCGCCGTCCGTCTCGACAAGCTGGCCCGCGAGTACGGCACGCCGCTCTACGTCTACTCTGCAGACCACATCACCGGGCGCTTCGGGCTCTTTGCAGACGCCTTCGCGGCTGTCCCGCACCTGGTCTGCTACTCGGTCAAGGCGAACTCCGCGCTGGCCATCCTGAAGCTTCTGGACGAGCTTGGGTCGGGCTTCGACATCGTCTCTGGCGGCGAACTGGAGCGGGTGCTCACGGTGCGCAAACGAGCAGCGCGAAGGGTGGTCTTTTCCGGCGTGGGCAAGACGGCGGCCGAGATCGATCTGGCGCTCGAAGCCGACATCCTGATCTTTAACGTCGAGAGCGAGGGCGAGCTCGAACTGCTTGCCGCGCGCGCTGCCAGGAGCGGCAAGCGCGCCCGCTTCGCCCTCCGGGTCAATCCCGATGTCTTCGCCGAGACGCACCCCTACATCTCCACCGGGCTGCGCGAGCACAAGTTCGGCATCGATATCGCCCAGGCGCGGGCGCTCTATGCCCGGGCAGCCGAGTCCCGGCACCTGGAGGCGCGCGGGGTCAGCGTGCATATCGGTTCGCAGATCCGGGCGAGCGAGCCCTTTGGCGCGGCCGCCGCGCGCGTGGTGACGCTGGTCGGGGAGCTGCTCACCGACGGCCACGGGATCACGTCTGTCGACCTCGGGGGCGGCCTGGGGATCGAGTACGATGCGGCCCAGTCCTTCGACCCGGCGGCAGCGGTGGCGGCCTATGCCGAAGCCCTGCAGCGGGCGCTCGCGCCGCTGCTCTCCAGGCCGGCAAGCGGGCGACGGGGCAGGATGGAGCTGCTGCTCGAACCGGGCCGCTTCCTGGTCGCGCAGGCCGGCGCCCTGGTCACCGAGGTGCTCTATACCAAGCAGAATGGCGCCAAGAAGTTCGTCATTACCGATGCCGGGATGAATGACCTGATCCGCCCGGCGCTTTATGGCGCGCACCATCCGATCGTACCCGTGGCCTGCGGCCCGGATGAGGGCGGCGAGGCGGTCGACGTGGTCGGCCCGGTGTGCGAGACGGGGGACTTCTTTGCGCGGGATCGCGAGCTGCCGCCGGTCGAGCCGGGTGAGCTGCTGGCCATCCTCGACGCCGGGGCCTACGGGCTTTCCCTCAGCTCGAACTACAACACCCGCAGACGCCCGGCAGAGGTGATGGTGGAGGGCCGGCATGCGCGGCTGATCCGTCGCCGCGAGACGGTCAAGGAGCTGCTGGAACCTGAAATGCGCCTGCGCTGGAGCTAGGCCACGGGTCAGCCGCCCGGTCCGTCCAGGTCTTGCCACGCGCGCGTGCTCGCGCGCCGGATCAACAAGCAGCCGCTAGGGCAACATCCCCGGGAGGAAGAGCGTCGGGATTGACGGACTCCTCCGATACGGCAGGCGCGCTCCTCGGCAAGCACGGTCTCGAGCGCGTCACGCTGAGGCGCGCAAGAGAAAAGCCGCCCGCAGGCGGCTCTTCCAGGCAAACACGTCGCAGAGAGACCTAGTTCATGATCGAGTGCGCGGTCGCCAGGGTGTTCGAGTCGTTGCTCGCGGGCACCGCATTTGCATACGAAGACGGGGAGTCGGCGGAGCTGCCTGGCAGGCCATTGGGCCCCAGGCCCAGTTTAATCAGGGCGCGCGAGTCCGGCATCAGCTTGGTCTGCCAGCCATTGTCGGCCTGGAACTTCGACATCGCCGCCTCGGTCTCCGGCGTCCATTCCCCAGTCGCCTCGCCGCCCAGGTAGTGGCGCTCGATCAGCGCCGACTGGATCTCACGGGTACGGCTGGAGTCGATGGTGCGCTGACCCTGGAGGATGTGAACCATCGCCGCAACATGCTTCAGATGGTGGGAGCCTTTGCCATGGCCGGAGGTCGCTGCGCGGTGAGAGCGGCTGCCGAAGGCAGGCAGTACCGCCAGGGTGGCGCCGACAGCCAGGCATTGCCAGGTGCGAATCTTCATCCAGGAAAACCTCAGGGTCCAAAAGTTTTTCGCTTACAGAAGGTTAATTTCCATATCGGTAGAAAGCAACCAAAAGTAAAGGGGCCGCTTGGGAAATCGACGGCCCCGTATCGAGAGCAGCTACAAAAGGTTACGGAAGAGTCCCGCCGACCAGGCTCGCCCCGCTCTTTGGATCGCGTGGATCGATCAGCTCGAATACAACGTCGGAGCCCGACTTCAGGCTGCCGATGATGGCGTTGAACTCCTGCTTGTTGTGGATGGGCTTCTTGTTGATGGCCGAGACTACCTGGCCTTGCAGGCCGGTCAGGTGGATCTCGTCGGCAAAGGAGCCCGGCTTGATCGCCTGGATGATCACGCCGTGCACGCCCGCGGGCGCGTTCTGGGGCAGATCCGCGACCGTCAGGCCCACCTTGCTTTCTGACGCGTCATCGGTGTTATCGCCGCCTTCGTTCTCGTTCTGGGCCCGGCCGCTGATCGCAGCGGTGGTCTTGCTGCGGTCGCCGATCGTGACCGTGGCCGACATGGCCTTGCCCTCCCGCAGATAGCCGATGGTTGCGGTCGTACCCGGCTTGCGCGCCGAGATGTCGTTGACCAGGTCATCGCCATCCTTGAGCGGCCGGCCGTTGATCGAGGTAATCACATCGCCCGACTTCAGACCGGCCTTGTCGGCCGGCTGGCCCGGGGTCACGCTGCGGATGATGATGCCGTTCTTCGCGCCGTACATGCGCTCGACCGCACTCGAAACGCTGGGCTGGAAGAGGATGCCGATCGATCCGCGGGTGACCTTGTGGTCGGGTCCGATCAGATCGTTGTAGGTGTTGATGACGGTGTTGGATGGCATGGCAAAGCCGATGCCCTGGTTGCCGTTCGACTGGGTGAAGATGGCCGTGTTGACGCCGATCACCTCGCCCGCCATGTTGAGCAGCGGACCGCCGGAGTTACCCGGGTTGATGGCCGCGTCGGTCTGGATGAAGCGCTGGAACTGGCCTGCCTGGCCCTGCTCGATCGTGCGCTTCTTGGCGGAAACAATGCCGGAGGTCACGGTCTGCTCCAGCCCCAGCGGCGAGCCGATCGCGATCACCGAGTCGCCCACCTGCGCCGAGTCCGAGTTGCCCATCTTCACCGTGGGCAGGGGGTGGTCAGTGGTGATCTTGATGACCGCGATATCGGTCGCCTTGTCCACGCCGACCACCGTCGCCGGATGCCCGTCCGAGCCTACCGGGTCGCTGGCCAGCTTGACATAGATCTTGTCTGCCTTGTCGACCACGTGGTTGTTGGTGATGATGTAGCCCTTGGGGTCGACGATGAAGCCGGAGCCGAGCGCCTCGCGGCCGCCCTCATCGGGAAGCTGGCCGCCGCCCTGTCCCCCGAAGAAGTGGTTGAAGAAGTCCTGCATGCCCCCCTGGTCGCCGCCGGGGCCTTCCTGGCCATTGGAATCATCGCCATCGCCGCCCTCATCGTCGTTCGGGGCCTGCGGCATGTTGCGCAGCCGCGGGTTGCGCCGGTTCGATTTCTGCTCCTTGGGCAGCGTCTCGGTGTTGATGTTGACCACCGCCGGGCCCTCTTCCTTCGCGATCTTGGTGAATTCTGTCGAGAGGTCGCGCGGGCTGGGCACGCGCAGCGGCGAGGCATCGCGGGTATCCACTGTCTTTTCCTGGCCGCGAACGCCGTGCGCCATCACCGAGCCGATCAGTACGCCCGCCGAGAGGGTGGCGAGAATCGTAAACGTGGAAGCGAGACGGCGTATGCGCAGCCGTTCGAGCAGAGAGTTCATCTCGGGTCTAACCTCGTACCTTTCTTGTGTCCAACCTCGGAAACCCCGTCGCGTAGCCGCCGGAGCCCCGCATCTTGCTGACGCTTGTTGCTACCTTGGTCTGCGCGAACCGTATTCCGGGATCCGCGCTCCTAGGTCCATGAGAACTGCATACAGGCCAAGTATAACGATCTTCAGAAAGACGGCCGCCCTGCCCCCGGTCCCCGCCCTGTCGGCAGGCGATCCAGGCCCGGTTTCTCCTCAAGCCATTTAGACGCACTCTGCCGAGAAGAGTCTCAGCATCGGCGTTCACCGCACGAGCATCCGAGCTGGGCCGGGCTGGCTGCGGCAAACGCCGCTCAGAGCAGCGGAGCCGCCTCGTGCGCGGTCGGTTGCAGACGGTCCGGGAGCAGCTCGGTCAGAACAATGCCGGCCAGGATGAGCAAAGCCCCTGCGCCCGCTCTCGCGCTCAGCCGTTCGCCCAGCAGGAGAAACGAGGTGAGGAACGCGAAGACCGGCTCGAGCGTGAAGATGACCGCGGTGTGGGTGGGAGGGAGAAATTGCTGCGCCCAGCTCTGGATGGTGAAGGCGGCCGCGGTGGCCAGCAGGGCGGCGATTCCGATGGCGATCAGCACCGCCGGGCTGGGGCGCAGAAAGGGATGCGGCTCAAAGAGCGGCAGGGTGACGGCGAGCGTCAATGCGGCTACGGCGATCTGGACCACGGCCAGCTGCCGGTACGGCAGGCGCGACGCCGCATGGGCCAGCGCGAGCATGTGCAGGGCGTAAGCCAGCGCGCAGGCCAGCGTGAGCACCTCGCCGCGTCCGAAGCCTGTGAACAGCAAGCGGGCGCTCAACGGCTGGGCGGCAGGAAGCGTAAGCAGCAGCAGGCCCGCGAAGGCGACCGCCGCGCCCAGCCCGGTCGTCCACCGCGGCCGATGCGCACCCGGCGCGCGCAGAAAGGGCAGGAGAGCAAGCAGTGGGACCATGACGACCACCATGCCGGTCAGAAACGCTGACTTGGAAGGCGTGGTGAACCTGAGGCCGCTGGTCTGCAAGGCGTAGCCCGCCCCGAGGCAGACCCCGACGACGGCGCCGCTGGCAAGCGCCGCACCCTTGATCCGGGGCAGCTCGTGCCGGTAGACGAGGGCCAGAGCGGCGGCTGCGATCGCCATACGCAGAAGAACGAAGAGCAGGGGCGAGATGTCCTTGAGAGCGTCCTTGACCAGCACGAAGGTCGCGCCCCAGGTAAACACAACGCCGAGCAGCAGCAGGTGGGCCAGGGTGGAGCGGCGCATAG
>CAZZYH010000158.1:0-7805 GCA_964658225.1 Vulcanimicrobiota bacterium
CGTCGACAACCAGGGACTAGACCTCGTGCCAGCGATGCCCGTCCCTGGCGAGCAGGGCGTCCGCAGCCTCCGGTCCCCAGGTGCCGCTCGCGTAATTCGGAAAATCCGCCGGCCGCTCCTTCGCCCATCCCTCGAGCAGCGGCGTGTAGATCGCCCAGGCTGTCTCGACCGCGTCCCGATGCGTAAACAGGGAGGCATCGCCCAGCATCGCGTCCAGCAACAAGCGCTCATACCCGTTGGCCATGTACTTGCCAAAGGCGTCCACGTACTTGAAGCTGGCGGTGACCGGGCAGACCACGGTATCGGGCGTCGGCCGCTTGTTGCCGAAGGCCAGCGTGAGGCCTTCCTCCGGTTGGATGCGCAGCCGCAGCAGGTTTGCCGGAACGCCCGGGCAATCCCCGGCGCTCGCCCCCGCAACGATCCCGTCGGCGGGCTTGCGAAACTCGATGACAATCTCGGTCACCCGCTTGGCCAAGCGCTTGCCGGCGCGCAGATAAAACGGCACACCCTTCCAGCGCGGCGTGTCGATCGCGAGCTTGACCGCGGCGAAGGTCTCGGTCACCGAGTTGGGGTCGACGCGATCTTCCGCGCGGTAGGGCTTGGCCTCCTGGCCGCCGACGGTGCCCGCGCCGTACTGGCCGCGCACCGTGTCTGCGTCCGCCAGCGGCCGGATCGCCTTCAGCAGTTTCACCTTCTCGGCGATCACGTCCTTTGCGTCGTTCGAGGCAGGCTTGTCCATGGCCACGAACTCCAGCATCTCCATCATGTGGTTCTGCAGGATGTCGCGCGAGACGCCGGCCTTCTCGTAAAACGGGCCGCGGCCTTCGATCCCGATCGACTCCGAGGCGGTGATCTGCACGTTGTCGATATACTGCGCGTTCCACAGCGGCTCAAAGATCGCGTTCGCGAAGCGCAGCACAAAGATGTTCTGCACCGTCTCCTTGCCCAGGTAGTGGTCGATGCGGAAGATCTGCTCCTCGCCGAAGACCTTGGCAACGCCGTCGTTGAGCGCCCTGGCTGACTCGGTGTCGTGGCCGAAGGGCTTCTCGATGATCACGCGTACATGCCCGTCGCCCTCGGCCTTGTCCATTCCCTGCTCGCCCAGCTTGTCGACGATCTCCTGGAAGAACTCCGGTGCGACGGCGAGATAAAAGAGCCGGTTGCCCTGGGTGCCCTTCTCCCTGTCGATCCCGGCCAGCGTTTCCTTGAGACGTTTGTAGCCGTCGGAGTCGTCAAAGTTGGTCGTAAAGTAGCTGACCCGCTCGATAAACTTGGCCAGCTTCGGGTCATCCTGCTTTGCGCCCGAGTCCACGATACCCTTCTGCATATCCGGCGCAAAGGTCTTTGAAAGATCGCGCCGCGCGACCCCGACGACGGCAAACTCCTCGGGCAGCAGGCCGCTTTCTTCGAGGTGAAAGAGCGCCGGCAGCAGCTTCTTTTTGGTCAGGTCGCCCGAGGCGCCGAAGATGACGACGATGGTTGGATCAGGATTGCGTGTCTGCGGCGCAGCCTGCTCTGCAGGGGCCGGGATCGTCGTTGCCGATTTTGTTGCCAAAGTAGATCTCCTTACAGTTCGTGCCGGCGCGGGCAGGATGCGCGCGTCACAGCAGTCCGATTTCCTGGAACTCGGCGCGCAGCGCCGCCGAGCCCTTGTACTGGATCGCATGAAAGCCTACACCAGCGGCCTCCTGCACGTTCTTTTCGCGATCATCGATAAACACGATCTCGCTCGGGCTCTTCTGCAAAACCTCGTGGCCCATCCGGTAGATGGCGGGGTCCGGCTTGCGGAGCCCAACATAGCCGGAGCAGAAGAAGACCGACAAATACTGCTTCAGTCCGAAGCGCTCCAGGCGGACGTCGTTCAACTCGCGCGACTCATTGTTCAACTGGCCCATCAGCAACTGCCCGGTCGCATGCAGCTCCCGGAGCAGGGGCATGGCAGAGTCTTCAAGCAGCAGCGACTGGTCCTCGATCGCCTGCTTCATCTCTTCCCGGCGAAAGGGTTGCAGCTTGTAGAAGATGGTCCGCTCCAGGTACGTGTCAAAGCTGATCGTGCCCTTCTCCCAGGGATCGTTTTCGATCTCGTGGCGTCGCTCAAACTCCTCGCGGTCGTCGAAGGCCAGGGCGTCGAAGACCGCCTTGCGTTCCTGATGATCCCAACCGTTGGTCAGCAGAACGCCGCCGATATCCCAGAGCACCGTGCTGAACTTGCCTCTCACTGCCGCGCTCCTTGAATCGTGCTGATTCCACTCGTGCTAGTTCGATAACTTCGGATTCGCCCCGGATTCAGGCATGTAGCGAGCCTCGATGGCCTTCACCTTGAGCAGCCGGCGTACAAAGCGCTCTTCGCCATCCTGGAACTTCGCGTCCAAAAAGGTAGCCACCAGCTCGAAAGCAAGCGCCGTGCCGAGAATACGCGCGCCGAGCACCAGCACATTCATATCGTCGTGCTCCACGCCCTGATGCGCCGAATACGTGTCGTGGCACATGGCCGCCCGGATACCGGGCATCTTGTTTGCCGCGATCGAGACGCCCACCCCGGACCCGCAGATGAGCACCCCCCGCTCGGCCCGGCGCGCGATCAGCGCCAGACCCACGGCTTCCGCGTAATCCGCATAGTCGGACGGTTCGATCCCGTGGGCGCCCAGATCGAGCACCTGGTGACCGAGCCGCTCCAGGTATCCGAGTACCTCCTCCTTCAGGAGGAAGCCGGCGTGATCTGCGGCGATGACCAGTTTCATGACTCGAAGCCCTGCTTCATGGCGCGCGTTCCTTCACAGAATCGAGCGAGCGGCCGCTCCCCCGCACCTGCCGCTCGCCCGGTTACCGGCTTACTTGGTCGCGAGTGCCGCGGTTTCCTTGCCGGCCGCCGCCAGCAGCGCCTTCGCGCGGCTCACGATGTTGTCCACGCCGAAACCCAGCTTCTCGAGTGCCAGCGTGCCCGGAGCGGAGGCGCCGAAGCGGTCCAGCCCGATCACGTCGCCGTGCCGGCCCACCCACTTCCACCACCCCAGGGTTGCGCCGGCCTCCACCGCCAGCTTGGGCAGGTGGTTGGGCAGTACCGAGAGCTTGTAGGCCTCTTCCTGCCGCTCGAAGAGCTGCCAGCTCGGCATCGATACGATGCGCGCCGTGATGCCCTCTTCCTTCAGCTTCGCGGCAGCCTTGATGATCTGCCACACCTCGGCGCCCGCGCTCAGCATCAGCAGGTCGGGCTCGTCCGCGCCGGGATCGACCACGTAGGCGCCATGCTTGACCCCTTCGTAGATGTCGAGCTTGGCCGGGTCCAGGATAGGCAGGTCCTGCCGGGAGAGCGCCATGAAGCTGGCTTCCTTGTGCTCGAGCGCCAGTCGCCATGCGGCCACCGTCTCGTTCGCATCCGCCGGGCGGAAGTCGATCAGGTGCGGCACCGCGCGCAGCATCGTCAGCTGGTCGATCGGCTGGTGCGTCGGGCCGTCCTCGCCGAGGCCAATCGAGTCATGCGTGTACACGAAGATCGAGTGCACGTGCATCAGGGCGGCCAGCCGGATCGCCGGCTTGGCATAGTCGGAGAAGGTAAAGAAGGTCGAACCGTAGGGAATCAGCCCGCCGTGCGCCGCCATGCCGTTGACCGCGGCATGCATGGCAAACTCGCGAACGCCGAAGAACACGTTGCGCCCCGCCGGGTCGACATGGAAGTCACCCGACTTCTTGAACAGCGTCTTGGTCGACTCGGTCAGGTCGGCGGCCCCGCCGAAGACCTCCGGGACCACCTCGGCAAAGGCGTTCATGATCGCGCCGCCCGCGTTGCGGGTCGCCATGGGCTTGGAGTCGGCCGGATAGCTGGGCAGCGACTTCTCCCAGCCTGCGGCGAGCTTGCCTGCGTGGGTGCGCTCGTACTGTGCGGCCAGCTCGGGAAACTCGGCCTTGTACTTGGCAAACAACTCGTTCCACTCTGCCTCGTACTGGGCGCCGGCCGGGACGATCTCGCCCCAGACCTTGGCCGCTTCCTCCGGCACATAGAACTTCTTGTCCGCCGGCCAGCCCAGATTTTCCTTGGTCTTCTTGGTGTTCTCCGCACCGAGCGCCGCGCCATGCGCCTTCTGCGTCCCGGCCAGCGGCGAGCCGTACCCGATGATCGTGCGCACAGCGATGATCGAGGGCTGATCGGTGACCGCCTTGGCGGCTTCTATCGCCGCCGAGAGCGCATCGAGGTCATTGCCGTCGGCCACCGACTGCACGTGCCAGTGATAGGCCTTGAAGCGGTCCTGCACGTTCTCAGTAAACGAGAGGTCGGTCGGCCCGTCCAGCGAGATCAGGTTGTCGTCGTACAGGAAGATCAGCTTGCCCAGCTTGAGCGTTCCCGCCAGCGAGGCGGCCTCGTGCGAGATCCCCTCCATCAGGTCGCCGTCTCCGCAGATGCCGTACACGTGGTGATCGACGATCGCGTATCCGGGCTTGTTGTAGATCGCGGCCAGGTGCTTTTCAGCCATGGCCATGCCGACCGCCATCGCAAAGCCCTGTCCGAGCGGCCCGGTCGTCACCTCGACGCCATCGGTCTCGCCCAGCTCAGGATGGCCCGGGGTGCGCGAATGCCACTGGCGAAACGCCTTCAGGTCGTCGATCGACAGGTCGTAGCCGGCCAGGTGGAGCATGCCGTAGAGCAGCGCCGAGGCGTGGCCGTTGGAAAGCACGAAGCGGTCCCGGTTGGTCCACTTCGAGTGCTTCGGGTTATGCCGCATGTACTTGTGGAAGAGCAGGTAGGAGATCGGGGCGCAGCCAAGCGGGGCGCCGGGGTGGCCGCTGTTGGCCGCTTCCACGGCATCGACGGCGAGGAACCGCAGGGCATTGATGGAAAGCTGGTCGAGATCACTCATAAGTCTTTCTCCGGAAACTTGGCAAGCGGAAACCTGTGTGGCGGAACGTGCAACGGCAACCATGGGTCGGGGCAGAGCCCCTCGGACTGGGTACGATCGCACCGCATCCCTATCGGGACTGAGATGCGATCGAAGCCAGCCTAGCCTAGTCGAAACGCCGAGCGAAACGCTGGGCAGAAGCCCGGGGACACAACTTCAGGCGCGCGGCTCGATCTTCACGTCGAAATTGCGCCCCTCCCAGCGGGCCTCATCTGTCCAGAAAATGGTAAATGAAAGCCGGCCACTCTGCTTTGCCGCCGGCACGGCCGGCGGCGCCGTCGCGACACTCTCCCCGGCGGTCGGCAGGTCGACGAACGAGCCGGCATGGCCGACCTTTGTGCACCGGGCGTGCGCAACGGTGGCCCAGTCATCGCTCGTCCACCGCACTTCGAAAGGATCGGCCGCGACGATCCGCAGCACTTTGCCCGCGGGGATCGACTGGATCTGGCGCCGCAGCTTAAAGATCTCGACCCTGCTTTCCAACCTGCCCGCGCCATAGCGCGCCTCGACCGCGCCGATCCGGTCAAAGACCACTCCATCTTCGAGCGAGCGGAGCAGCTTGAGGTACTCTGCGTGGGCCCAGACGAGCGGCATGGCCGAGCCGGCCGGGTCGCCCATCCTGACGATGCCGGCCGGGGTCACCAGAGGTTCCTTGTAGTCCCAGATCTGCTCGGGCAGCATGCCGCCCTTACTGGCAAAGCCTTCCATTGCCTGCACATACGCGCTCACATCGCGCCCCGCGGCCAGCTCATAGTGCGCTCGCTCCCCGGTCAGCAGCGGCCAGGCGCGCCCCTGGCCCCAGGTCAGGAACGGCCCTCCACCCTTCTGCTCACCGTATCCGTCATGGTTGTAGCGGCGCCAGCAGGGCCCCTGCGGCGCGTCCACCTTCAGGATGCGGTCGACCACCTTGAGCGAGGCGATGATCAGCGGATCATCCGCCCGGCGAATCCCGTAGCGCACCAGCTCCAGGAAGCCCGCATCGATGATCTGGCGGGCTTCAAACTCGTAGCGCTCGTTCGGTCCGCGGTTGTTCAGATGCAGCCGCCCCTTGTCGCAGCCTTCGCGCGCATACGGCTCGCCACAGGCCGGCGGGCGGATCCGCATGTAGTGGCGCTTCACCTCGGGATGCAGGATGCCCTCGTTGGTCACCGTCCAGTCTTCAAGGTGCGCCTGCAGCCAGTCGGCATGCTCTTCAAGAAACGTGCCCAGACGGGAGTTGTCGTGCGCGTGGGCCAGTTCCGCCGCGCAGATCAGCCCCCCGATCACCGCCGCCAGCGTCGAAGGCGAGTAGCCCGCGGCTTCCTCCCAGCGCTCCTGCTGGGTGATCGGGGCATGGCGTACCAGGAACCCGGCAGCCCGCTCGGTAAAGGAGAAGACGTCAAACTTGTCCAGGCCCCCGATCTTCCACAGCCGCCAGGCCAGGATGATCGGAAAAGCCACCTCGTCGAGCTGGATCCCGGTCCAGTACGGCGTGCCGTTCACCCAGAAGTTCTGGGCAAAGCTGCCGTCCGGCTTCTGCGTGCAGGCCAGGTAGACCAGCGCGCGCAGCGTCGTATCCGTGCGTCCGCAGGCCAGCAGCGCCGAGGCCGACTGGCACATGTCGCGGGTCCAGACCAGGTGGTACCCGCCCAGGTCGTCATCGCCCTTCGCATATCCCCACGGGATCGAGGCCGAGGCGATGAAGGCGCCGTTGTAGGTCTTGTCTTCGTGCGTCAGGATCACGTTCTGGCTCACCCGCATCAGGCGTCCGCCATCATGCGAGTGGCGGCCCAGCTCGCTCGGTACCTGCACCCGGCCCCACTGGGCCACAAAGCGCTTCAGGTGCGCGTCAAAGCCGTGGGCGAGCGAGCCCATGGTGGCCGACAGGGCGGCGTGGTGCGTCTCGCCGAAGCCGATGGCGATCACAAACTCGCGCCGGCCGGAGGCCAGTTTGGCCGCCGTCGCAGCGTCGGTCGAGCGCTTGAGGCCGCCCGGAACGTTGGGGGCGTGCACGCGGTTCTCTAGGTCGATCTCCCCCATCAGGGCCAGGTTGCCGTGCGTGGCCGACCCGTACTCCCACTTCATCTTGAAGTCCTGCTTGAGGTCCTGCCAGCCGTCCGAGACGCCCACAAACCCGCAGGAAGCCCGGCTGAAGCCTCGATCGCAGGCCAGCGCAAGGGAGTTGGCATGCTTCCAGGCCAGCAGCACGCGCTTGCCCGCGACCTCCAGCACGCGCCCCGAGTTGCCCTCGCCGCCGCCGTCCAGATGGGGCGCCAGCAGGGCGTAGACCCGCAGCTTGGCCAGCATCGCCGGCTCGGCGTCCACCCGCACCCGGATCAGAACCACCGCCGCATGCGGGTCCGAGATCGTCTCCTTGGTCAGCGTGTAGCGGCCCTCGGGGTCCTTGCTGATCTGGCGTGCAGCCGGCGCATTGGGGTCGATGTAGGCAAACGTCCTCTCTGCGTCGCGCTTCTCCTCGTGGAAGAAGGTATCGCCATCGGTGACAAGAAACTCCATGTCCCGCACCTGGGGCCGGTCGATGGTGGGGTAGTAGATCTCGTTCACGATGCCATGCGAGAGCGTGTACCAGACCCGGCTGGAGGCAGAGTAGGCGGTGCCGACCAGGTTCTTGATACTGGAGGTCCAGCGCGGCTCGAGCCCCGGCGCGCCCGGGGCCTCGCCCTGCTGATCCAGCCATTTGTATTGTGGCGCCAACTCGCTCATGGTCGGGTAACCTCCGTGCAGGCCTTAAGGGTAGCGCATGCCGGGCGGCGCTCGGTTACTTCCCCGTGGGGAAAGTTACCGACGCGTCTGGGCGGCTGGCGTAGCGCGTGGGCGCGGCCGCTAGAATGGCGCTACGCTCTCTTCGCGAGGCAGCCATCGCGGAAAGCGCTACCGCGGTGACAGGCGAGCCGCCTCCGGATCAGGTTGTCC
>CAZZYH010000159.1:0-7734 GCA_964658225.1 Vulcanimicrobiota bacterium
GAGGCCAGATGGATGCACGTTCCCCCGTCATGCGAACCTTCGCGGGCCTCGTCTCTCTTCTCGCTCCTCCTGTTCCGGGCGGGTACCGAAGTTGCCCGGCGACATGCCCACCGCCGGCGGTGTGCGCGGACTGCCCTGGCCACGTGCTGTGGGTATGGTGTTGGCCCGAAGACCTGCGCACCGTTGCCTGCAAACAGGCACATGCGGGCGCGACGGGCGTCGCCGTACTCGAGCAGACGATCAGGTTGGGTGCCTCCGCACCGTGCCCCGCGCAGCCAGCCGGTGATCCTGCCTGGCGGCGTCTCGCGGCATCGCTGTGGTCCGCATGCGCCGCAGGCGGGCCTTCGCCGCGCGCCTCGCCGACCTGCAATGCTGCAAGCCGCAGTCGAAGGCATCCCGAGTCTCGGCACGGCTGCCCGGCGTTGCCGCGCCCCAGACTGACTTTGACGCTACCCGGCCATCGACCCGCACTGGCAGCGCCTCCGGTCGGCTGCGATCGAACAGGACGGGGAGCCCGCCCAGCTTCGGATGTCCGAAGGAGCTTTCCGCGGCCAATCGGCTTTCCGTAAGGGATGGCCTCCCCGCATCCGCCTTAAGGCAGGGGCCCGGTCGAAAACACCTGCGTGGCCGTCCCATTGGCCACGCGATAGATCGCGAATGCGCGCTCCGGCACCGCATTTGCGCTTTGACCCGCCGCGGCGCTGGCGTTTGCCGCCGCTGCGGCGCTCCGGGACGCCGCACTCGAAGCCGCGGTTGCCGAAGAGCCAGCGTCGGCAGGCTGGGCTGCCGGCGTCCCGGCTTCCGGCGTATCGGCAGCGGCCGGCGCGGACGCGACCGTTGCCCCGGTAAGCTGGAAGATCAACTCGGCGCGCTGGTCATTGTCGGTATCGAGCGCGTCGACCAGTTGCATGGCGGGCGTCTCGTCCAGCCGGTCGCCCCGCGTCACCTGTTCAAAGAGCACCTGCGGCTTGCCGTTAAAGTCGGGCTGCGCGATCAGCGTCACGTAGACGCGCCGGGCCTCTTCGCCGGCCGTGTGCGCTGTGTAGACCAGCGTCGCCCCGCCGCTAAAGGAGAGCTCATAGGCGGCAAAGCGCTCCTCGACCAGGACCGGGGCGGGCGCGCCGCCGACCGCGGATGCCGAGGGCGCCCTGCGGGTGTGGCTGGCCGGGCCGAACTGGGCCTTGCTCGCAGCCGGCCTCGCTGCCGCGCCTGCGGGCCGGGCCACAGCCTGCGCGGCAACTGCGGCAAGCGCGGCCTGCATCTTTGCCGCATCCCCTGGAGAAGCCCAGTGATACTGATAGGGCCGCTCTTCGCCGGTCGCCGCATCGGAGACGGCGACCATCTGCTGCATGGACGGAGGCACCCCGACCAAGCGGACCGGCAGCGCGGCATTGTCTCCCTCCTCCCCCCGGCCATAGCGCAGGCGCGGGCGATCCGGGTCGATGCTCGCCGCGGCCGCGCTCTCCGTATGCGCGCGGTGCAGCGTCGGCCGATCGGGATCCGCGTCCGAGGCCTTCGTCTCGGCAGGGCGGTGCAGCGTGGGGCGGTCGGTGTCGGCTGTCGGGGCCTTCGACGTTTCCCCGGCCGGGCTCCCAGTGTCGGTGCTGTCCGCACGCCGGTGCAGGGTCGGAGGGTCGGAGTCGTTGGACCCTGTTTGCGTCGTGCCCGCGGGCGCGCCGGCGCCGGTCTTTGTGGCCGAAGGAGCAGGCGCACTGGTCGTCTCCGTGGGGTCGGGAGCGCGCCGATGCAGCGTCGGTGCGTCCCCATCGGAGGAGGAAGACGCGGGCTTGCTGTCGGGGGAAGTGCCGGATCCGGACCCTGCGCTGGCGTTTCCCGTCGAGGCTTTCGCATCGGACGAAGCCGGCTCGCTGTCGCCCGTCTTGGTGTGCAGCGTCGGCCGATCCTCTCCGCCGGTCGTTTCCGATCCTGAGCTCCTGCTTCCCGACGCCACGGGCAAGCGCTTGGACGGCTTCAACTTGGGCGGCGGCGGCGGAGCTGCCTGGGGCTCGAACCTGCCCAGGCCGATCCACTCGCCTGCGACCTGGCCCGCGGCGCGCACGTTGAAGAGCCCGGCCGGCTCGCCGCTGCGCTCCAGCTGGTACTGCGTGCCGGTTTCAAAGGCCAGGGGCGCCGGGTGCGCGAGGTAGAGCCCCGCCGGCTGGTAGCGCTCCCCATCCCAGACCGCGATGGGCATCAGGCGGCTCGCTGACGGCTTCTCCAGCGAGCCCGTCCACTCGAGCACCGCGGTCGCGCGCAGGGTCTTCGGCTTGGCGGCGCCTGTGCCCACCGGCGTTGAGTACTGGGCTAGCGCTGCGGCTCCGCCGAGCAACAGCAGAGCGCATCCGCTGCAAGTCCGGGCTGGTCGAAGTGACATAATTACGCCTAGCCTATAAGACGCTCCGGCAGCCCGCTTTGGCGCTCCCCGGCAAGACTCACGTTTTAGACCTGCGAAGGATGAGGAAACGCACGGATGGAAGTACATGAGAAAGTAGCCGATTTCGCGCTCCAGAACGAAGACGACCAGACCGTTCACCTGTCTGACTACGCCGGCAAGCCGGTCGTGCTCTTCTTCTACCCCAAGGCCGACACGCCCGGCTGCACGATCGAGGCATGCGGCTTTCGCGACACCTTTGCCAAGCTGCAGGCGGCAGGCGCGATCGTGCTGGGCATCTCCCGCGACACGGTCAAGGCGCAGAAAAAGTTCAAGGTCAAGTACGCCCTGCCCTACACCCTGCTGGCCGACACGGAGGAGACCGTCTGCAACCAGTTTGGCGTGATCAAGGAGAAGAACATGTACGGCAAGAAAGTGAAGGGCATCGAACGGACGACGTTTTTGATCGGTCCGGACCAGACGCTCAAAAAGATCTTCGCCAAGGTCAAGCCGGAGGGGCACGCAGAGGAGGTTCTGGCCGAGATCGGCTCGGCGTCGCAGTAGGTTTCAGGCTCCCGGTCCCTGTCGCAGCGGTCCGGCGGAGCAAAGTTACCAAGCTAACGGGAGACGAAACGCGGCGTGATCTTGGTAATCGCGCAGCCCGGAAAAACCGGCGAGCGGGTCGCGCGGGGCTGCTAACTTGGGGTGATTTCCGGAGTTCGCATGCGCCCCGGCACCCGGTCGAGAGCCCTTTCGACGCATCCTTACCGACTCCTGGCGGCCGCCTCGCTGCTCGCGCTGCTCGGCCTTTGCGGCTGCGGCGGTTCGCTGACGCCGGCATCGCAGGCGCCGGTCGAGCCCCCGCCCCAAACCCGCTGGCGAGCGTCGTCTTCCTCGGCGACTCGCTCACCGCCGGCTTCCAGAATGGCTCCCTGCTGGATGCCCAGCAGGTACACGGTTTTGCCAGCCTGCTCGCGACCCAGGCGCAGTTCCCCATCACCCTGCCCCTGATCGGTGCCCCGGGCATGCCGGCGGCGCTTACCCTGGTCAGCGATGGACTGCTGCCGGTGCTCGGCCACCAGAGCGGCGTCTCGGCAGGACGCGAGAATCCCGATGCCCAGCCCACCGACCTTGCGGTCCCCGGCTATACCGTAGGCCAACTGCTCCACACCGCGCCCACCGCTACCCCTTCGCCGGGAGAAGACCTCTGGACCGAACTGGTGCTGGGGTATCCGGAAGGAGACACGAAGACGCAGCCCGAAGCAGCCGTCGCGCTCGCGCCCACGGCCATTTTCCTCTGGATCGGCGGCAACGATGCCCTGCCGGCCGACGCGGCCGGCTCCCCCCAAGCGATGACGCCTCTGGCCGGCTTCACCAGCGACTACACGCTGCTGATGACCTGGCTCAAGGCGCACACCTCGGCCCACCTGGTTGTGGCCAATGTGGCTGACGTGACCGCGATCGCTTACATGACGCCGGCCTCGGAGGTCCTGGAAGCGGTCGCCGCCCAGACCGGCATCCGGGCGGCAGAGGTGGGAAGCGAACTCGGGATCGCGCCCGGCGACCTGGTGAACCCCGCCGGACTGGCGATCGTCGAAGGCCAGCTGGCAAGCTTTGCCCCGGGCGGAACGCTGCTGCCGCTGCCCGGCTCAGGCGTGCTGACCTCGGCTGAGATCGTCACCGTGCAGGCCACCATCGCCGCTTACAACCAGGTTATTGCCCAACAGGTGGCCGCGGTGGGCGGCACGCTGGTCGATCTGCATGCCTGCGTGGCGACCCTGGCCGAGGGCCTTTCGATCAATGGCTTCCAGGCGACCACCGCCTTTCTCGGCGGGCTCTTCAGCCTCGATGGCGTGCATCCGACCGACACCGGCTATGCGCTGATCGCGAATTGCTATATCGCGACACTCAACTCCGCTCTTGACCTCTCGATCCCCGCCGTCAACGTCGCGCAGGTGGCGGCAAACGATCCCTACTTCGGCGGCAATCTCACGGCGGCAGGCGCCATGGGGGCTGGGGCGAAGGCAGCGCGCATGGCCCTGCTGGCCGCACAGCGGCCTTCTCTGCTGATGGACGCCGCGCCGGGGGAGCGGAGCCGCTCTCCTCGATGAGGAAGCGTCGCGCGCTGGGGTAGAAATTCCCTGCACAGTGTCCTGGCATGCTACATTTGGGCGCATCTTTTGAGGAGTGCCCCCATGCTTCCCAATGCTCCAGATACTCCAGGTTGCGCGTCTTCTCGTTTCGCCGGGCTTTTGCGCTTTACCGGGCGGGGCGGCGCTCTGCTCCTCGCTCTCAGCGGCCTAAGCGGGTGTATCAGCAAGCCCGCCCCGGTGCAGCCCCCTGCTCCGGCCAGCGGGCCCTTCGTCAGGGTGGTCTTGCTGGGCGACTCGCTCAGCGCCGGCTTTCAGAACGGCTCGCTGCTCGACACGCAGCAGCCCCACGGCTTTGGCTCGCTCCTCGCCGAGCAGGCCAGATTCCCGTTGCAGCTGCCCCTGATCGCCGCCCCGGGCGCCCCGGCGGCGCTGGAGCTGGTGAGCGCCGGCTTTCCGCCCGTCGTTCAGCAGCAGCCCGGCATCACCACCGGCCGCGACAACATTACCGTGCAGCCCTACGATCTCGCCGTGCCCGGCCACACCTTGCATGACCTGATCCACCTCGCCCCCACGCTTTCCGCCGATACCGACGAGAAGATCATCACGGACCTCGTGCTCGGCGCGCCTCTCGGCAATACGCTTTCGCAGCTCGGCGAGGCGGTCGCGCTCAAGCCGACAACCGTCTTTCTCTGGACCGGCAGTGAAGACGCCCTGCTCGCCGACGAGGCCGGCAGCCCGGGTGCAATGACCTCGCTCGCCAGCTTTACCAGCGATTACACCGAGCTGATCACCGTGCTCAAGGCCTATACCGGCGCGCACCTGGTGGTCGCAAACGTCCCCGACGTCACGATGATCCCCTACATGACGCCAGCCAGCCTGGTCCTCAACGAGGCATCGCAGTACACGCATCTGCCCGTCTCGGTGCTCTCGGTGCTGCTCGGGATGGAACCCGGCGACCTGGTCAACGGGCAGGGATTGACCGATCTTGAGGCCGA
This sequence comes from Vulcanimicrobiota bacterium, assembly GCA_964658225.1. GTDB lineage: Bacteria > Acidobacteriota > Terriglobia > Terriglobales > Acidobacteriaceae > EB88. The sequence goes on from CAZZYH010000159.1 coordinate 5,460, forward strand.
AGCGGCGTCCTTCGCCAAGGGCGGCTCGCTGACCCCGCTGCCCGGCTCAGACGTGCTGACCGCGGCCGAGATCGCGACGGTCCAGGCGAATATCGCCGGCTACAACCAGGTCATCGCGCAGCTGGTAGCCGCGGCCGGGGGCACCCTGGTCGACCTGCACAGCTACTTTGCGAAGCTGGCTGCCGGGGTGACGATCAACGGCTATACCGCGAGCCCGAGCTTCCTGGGCGGGCTCTTCGGCCTCGACGGCATCCACCCCACCAACACCGGCTACGCACTGCTCGCCAACCAGTACATCGCCGCGACCAACACGGCCTTCGGGCTCGCGACGCCTGCGGTCGACGTGTCGCAGGTAGCGGCCAACGACCCCTACTTTGGACCCAACATCAAGCCGTCTGCGCAGAAGGACGTGCGCATCCCGACGGTCGCGGCACAGCGCGCGAGCCAGATCATTCGCGGAGACCGGCAACGTTAGCTTCGACCTTCGGGGAGCAGCGCGCCTCGCTGTATGTGGCATTCTGGGTGTGCAGCAGGGCCGCGGCAGGGCGGCGCGTGCCCCATCGTCCGGGGCAGACGGCCGCCCGAAAGCCGCCAGCGATCAACCAGCTACATGAACTTCACCCCGCTCCCACGGTCCTTTTTTCTCGACGCACCCGGCGAGGTCGCCCGCGCCCTGCTTGGCAAGCTCATCGTTTCGCGCCATGCGGGGGAGCTGCTGGCCGGGCGCATCGTCGAGACCGAGGCCTACTTCGGCGCCGACGACCCCGCCGCGCACGCCTCTGCCGGCAAGACGGCGCGCAACCAAGTCCTCTTCGGGCCGCCGGGCCATGCTTATGTTTACTTTGTCTACGGCATGCACTACTGCCTCAACGTGTCCTGCGAGCCGGAGGGGCAGCCAGGATGCGTGCTGATCCGTGCGCTCGAGCCGGTCCAGGGGCTTGCGCGCATGGCCGCGCTGCGCGGGCTGTCGGCCGCCGCTCCCCGGGCGCTGGCTTCCGGTCCGGGCAAGCTCTGCCAGGCGCTGGGCATCACCCGGCTCGAGCACAATGGCATGGATGTCACCTCGGCAGCCTCGGCGCTGCTCTTCGCGGACGACCAGACTCCCTCGCGCCCGGTCGTGGTCGGCCCGAGGATCGGCATCCGCAGGGCGGTGGACATGGCGGCGCGGTTCTGCGTGGAGGGGAGCGGGTTTCTGTCGAAACGATGACGACGCCGCAAGCGCCGCGCACCGGTGAGCTTCCCGCCCAGCCTCGGGGTGCCCGCGTTCGCCGGGCCAGTGCTCAGAACGCCATCGAATCGATCCCGCCGGGCGGCTCGCTCAACGCTCCGGCCGCCGCGGCGCCAGCACGACGTTGTCGATCAGCCGGGTCGATCCGACATAGGCGGCGACCGCGAAGAGCGTCTCGCTGCGCACTGCCTCGACAGGGAGAAGCGTCGCCGGGTCGACCGCGGCAAGGTAGTCGACGCGCACCGCCGGCTCCCCGGCAACGACGCGCTGCGCCGCCTCCAGCAGGGGCCCGGTCCCGGGTTCAGGAGCGTCCGGCCCCGCGCTGCGGGGATCGGCGCTGCCGGGCACCAGCGCTTCGACAGAGCGCAGTGCGCGACTGAGCACCAGGGCCTGCTCTCGCTCGGCCGGCGAAAGATAGCGGTTGCGCGAGCTCATGGCGAGGCCATCCGGCTCGCGTACGATCGGGCAGACGGCCAGCGCGACGGGGAAGTTGAGGTCGCGCACCATCGCCCGCAGCACGGCGATCTGGGCCGCGTCCTTCTGACCGAAGAAGGCCTGCTGCGGCTCGACCAGATGGAAGAGCTTGGCCACGATCGTCGCCACGCCATCGAAGTGGCCTGGCCGCGAGGCGCCGTCGAGCCGCTCGCTGATGCCGCCCACGTGCACGCTCGTGGTCGCACCCTGCGGGTACATCTCCTCTGCGGATGGCGCGAAGACCAGGTCTACCCCTTCGGCCGCAAGCAGGGCGCGGTCCGCCTCCAGGGTGCGCGGGTAGCTGGTGTAATCCTCGTTGGGCCCGAACTGGGTCGGGTTGACGAAGATCGAGACCGCGACGGCGTTCCCCGTGGCCTTGGCCGCACGCACCAGCGACAGGTGCCCCTGGTGAAGGGCGCCCATGGTGGGGACAAGGGCGAGCGAACGCCCGGCCTCGTCGAGTTGCTTCCGGGCCCGGCGCAGGGCAGCGATGGTGCTCAGGATCTGCATGGCTGGTTTCTTTCCACTCCTCGCTGCGACGAGCGCTCCAGGCCGCGGCTCCGAACCGCCACG
>CAZZYH010000160.1:0-7514 GCA_964658225.1 Vulcanimicrobiota bacterium
AGAAAAATCCCAAACGCCCGGCCGGGCTTGCGCTGCCAGCCACTCGGCGGCACGCACCGCGCCCTCGGCAAAGCCGCCGCGCGAGAACGCATCGTGCTGCAACGTAAGCAGGTCATTTGCCGACCGCGCCTCGAGCACGTGCAGGCCGGCCACATCGCCCTCGCGCCGGGAGTGGATAGGCACAGCGGCGCCGGGTGGAAGCGCCTGCTGCACAATCCTTTGGAGGGTCAGCGCGGTCCCCGAGGGCGCGTCCTTCTTGGCCACGTGATGCACTTCGCGAATCGCGAAGGTGTAGGCGGGCAGCGATTGTCCGAGCACGCGTGCGGCGTGAAAGAACGCCTGCACACCAAGGGAAAAGTTGGTGCCGTAGAGCAGGAAAGCGCCGTGCTGCTGGGCCAATGCCGTGAGCGCATGCAAATGGTCATACCAGCCCGTTGTGCCGACCACCACGCGCGCGCCGCAGCCAAGGCATGCGGAGAGATTGGCCAAGGCCACCTCGGGCGAGGTGAAGTCCACCACCACCTCAAAGTCCGCCAGGTAGGCAGCAGTCAGAGCAGAGGCTTCGCGATTCTCTCCGGAGCCGAGGACGGTGACCGCGTGGCCGCGCTTGCGGGCGAACTCCGCCACCAGGCTGCCTGTTTTTCCGCGACCCAAAAGGAGCAGGCGCATGGGGTTAGTGCGCCGCCCGGCTCGGAAGCTGGCCTTCGAGAGCCTTTGCCTTGAGAGCCAGGTCGCGTGCTTCGACGTCAAAGATCGTTGGGTCGGGATTTTGGAAGAACTCCGCATGCAGCGAGCGCACCGCTTCTTCCACATCGTCCTCGTCGATCATAAAGCTCATGTTGATCTCGGAGGCGCCTTGCGAGATCATCCGGACGTTGATGTGGCTGATCGCACCGAAGAGCCGCGCCGCCATGCCCGCGTGCCCGCGTACATCTTCACCAACCAGGCAGACGAGCGCCTTGCGGCCTTCGTACTTCACATCAGCGATCAGGCTCAGGTCAGCCGCAATGGCAGCCAGCGCCTCGTTCGAGTCCACCGTGAGCGAAACAGAAACCTCCGAAGTAGAGACCATGTCGACTGCACACTTGTGTTTGTCGAAGATATCGAAGATCGCCTTGAGGTAGCCGTGAGTCATCAGCATGCGGCTGGCAACGACATCGACAATGGTAAGCCGTTTCTTGGCGGCGATCGATTTGATCGGGCTCGCACAAGGAGGGCCAATGGCCTGGATGCGGGTGCCTTCGTTGTCCGGATTGCGCGAGTTGAGCACCAGTACGGGGATGTTTTTCTTCACCGCAGGCAGAATCGTAGCCGGGTGCAGGACCTTGGCGCCGAAGTAGGCCAGCTCCGCTGCTTCTTCAAACGAGATGGAGCGCACCCTCAGCGCGTCGGGACAGACGCGCGGGTCGGTGGTCATGATGCCGTCCACATCGGTCCAGATCTCGATTGCCTCTGCGTTTACGCCCCCGCCGACAAGCGCGCCGGTAAAGTCCGAGCCGCCCCGGCCGAGCGTGGTCGTCACCCCTTGTTCCGTCGATCCGATAAAGCCGCCCAGGACCACCACCCGGCCGGCCTCAACATGGGGCAGTACATGCACCCGGAGCCGCTGCTCGATCAGGGCATCATCGGGCACAGCGCGGGTGTGCTGATTGTCCGTCACGATGCAGCAGCGCGCGTCGACGTGCACGCCGTTGAGCGCAAGACCATGAGTCTGGCCGGTCGCGAAGTATTCGCCGATCATCCGGCTCGACAGCCGTTCGCCGTAGGAGACGATCATGTCCGAGATCCTCGGGGTCAGCTCCCCAACCGCGGCAAGCCCGCGCAGCACCTCGTCCAGGGCGTCGAACTCTGCGTCCAGCCAGGCAGCACCTGTATTGAGATCAGCGGCTGTTTGCTGATGACGCGCGCGCAGGCGCGCCGTCACCGCCAGCGCCGCGGTGCGGTCGCCGCGCGCGGCGGTGGAGGCGGCGAGCAGCAGCTGGTCGGTCACCTTGGCCATCGCACTCACAACGACAATGGGCTGGTAGCCGCGCTGCTTGCGGCCTTCGACGATCCTCGCGGTGCGGGCGATCGCGGTCGCATCTTCGACAGAGGTGCCCCCGAACTTCATGACCAGGCACCTCATGCGGGTGCGACCTCGGCGTGCTGCCTGGCTCGCTCCACGTGCGCCCCCGGGCCGGGGCAAGCCGGGAGTTTGCCGAGCGAGAGCAGCAATTCGGCGTTCAGCAATGCCGCGCCCGCGGCACCGCGAATCGTGTTGTGCGAGAGCACCGTGAACTTCCAGTCCAGCAGCGCGCACCGGCGCAGCCGGCCGACCGAAGACGCCATGCCTGCGCCTCGCATACGATCGAGACGAGGCTGCGGACGGTCTTCTTCGTCCAGATACTGGACCGGCTGCGCGGGTGCGCTCGGCAGCCCCAGGCCTTCAAGCGGACCGAAGGTCGCCCAGGCGGCGAGGATCTCTTCGCGCGATGCGGGTGTGAGCAGCTTGATCGAAACCGATTCCGTGTGCCCGTCTTCGACGGCAACGCGATTGCAGTGCGCGCTCATTCGCAGCGCATGCGGGCGTACCTGCTGGTCCTCGAGCGTGCCGAGCAGCTTTGCTGTCTCGACCGGCATCTTCTCTTCTTCGTTCCTGATGTAGGGGACTACGTTGCCCAGGATATCGAGCGAGGCGACGCCCGGGTAGCCGGCCCCGCTGACTGCCTGCATGGTCGAGACGAAGAGCGAATCGATTCCAAATCGATCCGCCAGGGGCTTGAGCGCGAGCACCAGCCCGATCGCCGAGCAATTCGGATTGGTCACAAGGTAGCCGCCCGAGCTCTTGCGCGTGGCCTGCTGCTCGAGCAATGCGAGGTGATCGGCGTTGACCTCCGGGATGACCAGGGGCACATCTTCGTGCATGCGAAACGCAGCGGAGTTGGAGATGACGGCGCAGCCTGCCTGGGCAAAGCGCGGCTCCAGTGCAAGCGCAATGTCGGTATCAAGCGCGGCAAAGAGGATCTTCGGAGCAGCCGCGATCGCCTCGGGCGTCGAGGCCGGTGAGAGCGTCATCGCGGCGATCTTCTTGGGTATCGGCGTGTCCAGCTTCCAGCGGACGGCCTCCCCGTAGAGTTTGCCTGACGAGCGATCTGAGGCTGCGAGCCAGGTGACCTCAAACGATGGATGGTGCTCCAGCAGCTGGATGAATCGTTGGCCGACCATGCCGGTCGCCCCGAGGATGCCGATCTTGTGTTTCTGCATGCGTGCCTTGTCTGGCGGCCATCCGGGTGCAGCGCCGCGCTCTTTCGCTCTCTACCTCTGCATTCTACTTTGCGCTGTAGCTGAAATCTGCCTTGGTCTTCTGGCGGGCCGCCACGGTAACGGTTGCGGTTTGCTGGCCCAACTGCTCGTGATCCGCGACCAGCGTGTAGGTGCCCGGCGGCAGGCCTTGGATGGTGTAGCGGCCCTCTGCATCGGAGACCGCGAAGAACGGGTTGCTGACCACGTTCAGGTACGCCTGCATCCAGGGATGATTGTTGCAGCGCAGGGCAATCATCAGCTCGGGGGCGTGAAACTGCCGGCGGTCGGGCCCGGAATTCGGACCCTGCGAGACATCAAACGCGTCGTTGCCGGCAACGGCCGGCGTCATGTGCACGTTATGCATGGTGCTGTCCGAGTTGGAAAAGGCAACCTGCTGGCCGACCATGGCACCGGAGACATGGGGGAGAAAGCGGCAGCCCTTCTGATCAATGGCGACAGGGGTGCGAGGGATAGGGTACGCCTTGTTGCCGAGCCCGTCCTTGATGTACACGAACACGTTCGCCAGGCCGCCGTTGTGGATCACGTACTGCTCGGTCATGTTGGCGCCGGACATGCTGCAGGCAGGGTCCTGGGCCATGTCAATCTCGATCGGCGATTTGGTCTGTCCTGTGAAATGGATCGTGCCGCTGACGGTCGCACCGTTTGCGACATCGATCTGGCTGTAGGCGACAGCGGGAGCGGTCTCGTGCTTCTTGCAGCCTGCGCCGGTGCACAGCAGCGTTGCCCCGAGGGCGGCGAAAACAAGTGCGGGGATCTTCATGCCTGTCCTTAGAGTGATTTCGGCGTCGGGTCAGATCAAAGGGCACAATGAGCGGCAACAAGGGTGGATACCGCACGGGACGGGCTCATCGAGAGGATTTCCAGAGCATTCAGCCTTACTCAAGCGCTGCCACCACTGCATCGGCAAACGCGGTCGTGCCCGCGCTTCCGCCCACGTCGCGCGTCAGCGTCTTGCGCTCGCTGTAAACCCGCTCCATGGCCGCCTGGATCTTCTCCGCCGTCGCAGCTTCGCCGAGGTGATGGAGCATCAGCACCGCCGACTGCAGCAGCGCGGTCGGGTTCGCCTTGTCCTGCCCGGCAATATCCGGTGCCGAGCCGTGCACCGCTTCGAAGATCGAAGCATACTCGCCGATGTTGGCCCCCGGCACCAGGCCCAGCCCACCCACAAACCCGGAGCACAGATCGCTGATGATGTCGCCGTAGAGGTTCTCCATCACCATCACGTCGTACTGGTAGGGATTGGTGACCAGCTGCATGCAGGTGTTGTCGACGATGTGCTCGGCATAGGCAATGTCCGGATGCTGCTCGGCGATCCGGCGCGAGCACTTGAGAAAGAGTCCATCGGTCAGTTTCATGATGTTGGCCTTGTGCACTGCGTGGACCTTCTTGCGGCCATGCTTGGCGGCATAGTCAAAGGCAAACTTCGCGATGCGTGTCGAGCCCTTTTCCGTCGTCACCTTGAGCGAGGTGCAGACTCCCGGCACAACCTCCTGCTCGAGGCCCACATAGAGGCCCTCGGTATTTTCTCGCACGATAATCAGGTCCACATCGGGATACTTGGTGAGGATGCCGGGCAGGTTCTTGATGGGGCGAAAGTTCGCATAGAGGTCGAACTTTTTCCGCAGCGTCACATTGATCGAAGAAAAGCCGCCGCCGATGGGCGTTGTCACCGGGCCCTTGAGCCCGACCGTGGTGCGCTCAACCGACTCGATGAGCGCCTTCGGAATGTACTCACCGTACTTGGCGTAAGCCTCTGCGCCGGCCGGGTAACTCTCCCAGGCAAAGCTCGCGCCGGTCGCGCGACCGGCGGCTTCGACGATCCGCACCGTCGCGTTCGTCACTTCAGGGCCAATGCCGTCCCCCGGGATCAGGGTGATCGTGTGCGCTCTCTGCTGCTGATTCTGGTCAGTCATCATCGAAGAAAGGCGATGCATCGAGCAACTCCGGGCGGCACACGCCGGGCTTGGACTTAGCTGCGCAACGGGTCGGCCTTCTGGATTCCTTTCGTCTTAGTTTTCAGCAGTGCTTCGAGCTCTTCCTTGAACTCGCGCACATCCTTGAAGTCGCGATAGACGCTGGCAAAGCGTATGTAGGCCACCGTATCCAGCCGCTTGAGCTCGTGCATGATCAACTCGCCCAGCTCCGCGGTCGAGCGCTCCCGCTCGGGCGAATCCATCAGGTACACCTCCGCCGCGTTCACCACGTCTTCCAGCTGCGTAGACGAGACCGGACGCTTTTCGCAGGCGTGCAACAGACCGGTGAGCATCTTCTGCCGCTCGAACTTCTCCCGGCGCCCGTCCTTCTTGACCACCATGTACGGGATCTCGTCGATGCGCTCGTAGGTGGTGAACCGCTTGTTGCAGCCCTCACACTCGCGCCGTCGCCGGATCGAGTCAGCCTCCTTGCTCTCGCGCGAGTCCACCACTCGATCCTGAGCGAAGCCGCAGTAGGGGCACCTCATAGGCGTGCCGCAATTTTAGCAGCAAGGCACGCCCCGGTGCGGCAGGCGGCATCTGCCATGCAGACGGTATCCACGCCAGGAACCCATGCCGTTTCCTGCCCCGGCCCCGCTTCCCGAGCAGGTCTCCGTTCCCCGAAGCCCTGGCCTTCCTGCAGGCTGACGTCGCGTGAAGCTCGCGGCTTGCACCGCTGAGCGGCGAAGCGAAATTCGCCGTGGCGGGTCCGCCCCTTCTTACAACCGCTTGCGCACGGCGCGACGGACGAGGTCGGTGGTGACCCCGTAGATGACGTGCGAGACCCACTCGCTCACTCTCTCTTGGGCGGGCTGCTGGTCCACTGGCTCGACCAGGTTGATCCCCGGCAGCAGCCCCTGGTGCGCGAACCGGTTGACCGTCAGTCCGAATACGGAGCCGCGCCAGCTCGTAACCTTGGGCGTCAGTTCTGCGGCGACCCCGTAGACGCCGCCGAGCAGGGTGCCGAAGCCCCAGTGAAGGCCCTGGGCGCCGACCTGCTTGGTCTCCTCGCTGGGCTGCTGGCCGGCAGCATGGGCAACGCGCTCGACGACCAGCGCGGGCGGCGCCGGCTGGCCCTGGGTGCGCGGAGGAAAGAGTTTCTCAGCGAGGACCTTGGCTGCCGATCCGGCGAGACCGCCCGCCACGCCGGCGAGCAGGCCCTTCAGCAGCGATATCTCCTTGGGGGCAAGAGCAGCCTTGTTCATACCGCCTCAGATGCTTTTTTTTCGCGCTGTGGCTACCAGTCTGCTTTCCCAGGCGCGGGCGAGAGGATCCGGAGCGGGCCCATCAGCGGGCCAGGCGCTCGGCGAGCAGGGCTTCCACCGCGGCGAGATCTTCTTCGGTGTCAACGCCGCGCGTGTCGTAGGGGGTCTGGCTGACGTGGACGGCGATGCCGTTCTCGAGGAATCTCAGCTGCTCCAGCTTCTCGATCGCTTCCAGCGGCGAAGCCGGCAGGGTAGGAAAGCGGTCGAGCGCGCGCTTGCGGTAGGCATAGATGCCCAGGTGCTTCATGTACTTGGCCGTGCCCGCGCCGTCGCGGTCAAAGGGGATGGCGGCCCGCGAAAAGTAGAGAGCGCGGCCGCTGGTATCCGCTACCACTTTGACGGCGTGGGGGGAGTGGACCTGGCCCGCCGGGCAGGGGGTGCACAGGGTGGCGACCTCGACGAGGTGCCCGGGGGTGTGAGGCGGTGCGTGCTCTTCCCCGGGCCGGGTGTCGAGCATGGGGGCCAGCAGGGCGTCGAGGTGCTCGGGGCGCAGCAGCGGCTCGTCGCCCTGGATATTGACGTAAATGTCGGCCGGAATGGCCTGAGCGACCACATGCACACGATCGGTGCCGCTGGCGCAATCGGTCGGGGTAAAGATGGCAGGAAAGCCGTATCGCTGAGCGAGCGCCATGATTTCGTCTGCGTCGGTCGCGATGAGCACCTGGTCGAGCTGCGTGCAGGCGCGTGCGGCCCGGTAGACCCAGGCCAGCATGGGTTCGCCGGCGAGTTCGCGGAGCATTTTGCGCTCGAGCCGGGTCGAGTGCAGCCGGGCGGGGATCACGCCGAGCACGCGCTGGGGCTCGGCAGGCGAGCCCGATTCAACGGCGGAGAAGAGCTGGGAACGGCGAGAGAGAATCACTGTATGAGGCGGCTCCTTGTTGGCGGCGCTTGCAGCTCCTGAATTGTTTTGCGGCTCCTGAGTGGAGGATGCGGCTCGTTCGTAGGGCGCAGCTCCTTGCGTCTTCGGGCGCCG
>CAZZYH010000161.1:0-7463 GCA_964658225.1 Vulcanimicrobiota bacterium
AGCTCTGGCTCGGCTTGGTTCTGGCTCCGTCCTAGCACGCGCCCGGCCACCGCCCCCGGGTCTTCGAATCCAGGCAGAGAGCACCGCCCGTTAGACCATCGCGAGAGCGCGGACTTCCTCCCGGCGCACCGTCAGCCGCTCGATCAGGTCGGTGCGCACCTCGTAGCCGCGCCCGGCGTCGACCGGCACGACGATCTCGCCTGCCGACGAAACCTCGACAGACGGCTCGATGATGTCGTCTTTCCAGTAGCGCTTGGAGGCGGAAACGTCGCCCGGCAGAGTGAAGTTTTCAAGCGAAGAGAGTGCGACATTGTGCGACCGGCCAATCCCTGTCTCGAGCATACCGCCGCACCAGACCGGGATGCCCCGCTCAAAGGCCGCATTGTGGACCGCGATCGCCTCGGAAAAGCCGCCGACACGACCGTTCTTGATGTTGATCACCTTGCAGGAGCCCATCTCGATCGCCGCCAGGGCGTCGCGGCGGTTCCGGATCGACTCGTCCAGGCAGATCGGGGTTTCAATCTGTGACTGGAGCATGGAGTGGTAGTAAAAATCGTCGGCCCAGAGCGGCTGCTCGATCATCATCAACTCGAAGTGGTCAAAGCTGGCCAGGTGCAGGGTGTCGCGCAGCCGGTAGACCGCATTCGCATCGCAGCTGAGAGCGATCGAGGGCCAGCGCTGGCGCACTGCTTCAAAGACCTCCACATCCCAGCCCGGCTTGCACTTGAGCTTGATGCGCTGGTAACCGGCAGCCACTGAGCGCTCGATCTCGTCGAGCAGCAGGGGCAGGCTGGGCTGGATACCAAGCGAGACGCCGCAGGCAATGGTCGTGCGCGAGCCCCCCAGCAGCATGGCCAGCGAGACGCCTTTGAGTTGGGCGTCCAGGTCCCAGATGGCGTTTTCAAGCGCGGCCTTGGCCATGCGGTTGCCGCGCACCTGGTGAAAGATCTTGGGACACTGGCCGCCATGATCGGGGTCAGCCTGCGCAAGCGCCGGCGCCAGCTCCGCGACGGCCACCTGCCAGGCCGTGTCGATGGTCTCCTCCGAGTACCAGGGGTGCTCGCCGGCCACGCACTCGCCCCAGCCCGTGTAGCCTTCCGCGTTGACCTGGACCAGCATCACGCGCCGCTCTCGGGTCACTCCGAAGCTGGTTTCAAACGGCTTGAGCAGGGGAAGCCTTATCTCGCGTAGTACGATCCCGTCGATCTTCATAGGCAGTCTCCGAAGGGGTGGCAAGCTGGGAATTTGTCACAGAAACAGGTGCAGATACGCTCGATCCTCTCGATCCTTCCGATTCCTGTCCGGGCAAATGCGCCTCAGGGCGGTGAGGCGCCGGGCCAGGATGCGAGTTCAAAGACACCGTTGCCGCTGGCATCCTTGACAAAATCAACCACCGCTCTTCCGCTCGCAAACGCTTCCAGAAACAGCGCGCGGTTTCTATCCTGCAACGCCCTGGCCTGCTCCCGGCCCTCGACGCTTTGCTTCCACTGCTCCACTTCGCGCGGGAGCAGGATGATCTGCTCGGCTGCGATGCGCTCCCGGTCCGGCTCCCCGCCTGTCAGGGCCTGCACGCACCCACGCACCCTCGGGGAGTCCAGCCACCACTCGGCGTGAAGCCGATCGGTCGGCAGCCCGCCCTGCAGCCGAGATGAGGATACACCATAAAAATCGGCCGAATAGCGCCGCGCAATCGCCCCCAGCCGGTGCAGGTTGAGATAGGCGTTTTTGGCTGCGAGCGGGTCAAAGGTCCAGGTCATGCGCGTGATGCCCCGCGCCAGGGCGTCCGCCCGCTGGGCCAGCTTGAGCCGGGTGCCGAGCCCCTGATTCTGATAGGCCGGCGACACAGCCAGCATGTGCGAGTGCAGATAACCCCTAGGGGGAGCCGGCCTTCCCTCGAGCAGGCGTGCCGGCTCAAAGGCGGCCATGGCCATGGCCATCCCGACCATCCTGCCGTCCGGCGCAAACGCGCCCATCACCTGCCCACCCAGCTCCTGGGCCAGCAGAAAGCCCTTGCGCGGGGTGATCTCGCGGTCGGGATAGCCCCAGGTCTGCTCCTGCAACTCCACGCAGGCATCGAGCTCGGCCCATCCACGACACTGCCGAAGACGGATCTGCTCCCCGTTCGGCGCGACGTAGCTTTGCTGCCCGGACGCGGCGTCCTGCTCGGCTGCGGAGACCATGGGTTAGCTGGTCTCCGCGGCTTTGACCCGCGCCCAGGCCTGCTCCAGTTGTTCGGGACCTAGCTCTGCGAGCGGTACAGGGCTCGCCTGCTCCATAGCCTCAAAGCGGCGGCGGAACTTCGCATTCGCATCGCGCAGCGCCATCTCGGCGTCCTGCTTCAGGTGGCGCGCGAGGTTCACGACAGTAAAGAGCAGGTCGCCGAGTTCTTCGCCGATCTTCCGAGCCGGTCCTCCCGTCCGGAGTTCCGCCTCGATCTCTGCAGTCTCTTCCCGCACTTTCTCGCAAAGCTGATGCGCGCCCGGCCAGTCAAAGCCTGCCCGAGCCGCGGCGGCGCCGAGCTTGGCCGCCTCGGCCAGCGCAGCCTGACCCCGCAGGACGCCTTGCAGGTAGCCAGCAGGCTCATCAAACGCCTGAGCTTTCTTCTCCATCTGTTTGATAGCAGACCAGTTCGCAAGAACGGCAGCCGCGCCATCTTGCTGATCTACCGGTACAAGCGCTTCGAGCGCATTGCCCGCAGCCGCCGAGGCAGCCGCGCCGAAGACGTGCGGGTGCCGTCGCACCAGCTTTCGGTTCAGGCCCGTGAGCACGTCCGCCAGGCGGAAGTGCCCCGCTTCTTCTGCCATCTGCGCATAGAAGAGCACCTGCAGCAGCAGGTCGCCCAGCTCTTCGCAGAGATTCGGCCAGTCCCGCCGTTCGATCGCATCGAGAACCTCGTAGGTCTCCTCGAGCGTATACTTGCGGATCGTCTCCGGCGTCTGTTCGCGATCCCACGGGCAGCCGCCGGGCGCCCGCAGGCGCGCCATGATCGAGGCCGAGCCGGCGAACAACGGGCCTGGATCCACCGGAGCGGGATCGGTCATCGAGGGGGGCGAGGCAGCCATGCACCCACTGTAAACGATGGCCCTGCTTTGGCGAACCGGGAAGCGCTGTCGGCCTGCTTACTTCTTGGCCTGTTTGGCGATGACCTTGTCGGAGATCTTGCCGTAGGTCGCAGCCGGCAGGATCTTCTTGCTCACCAGCTCCGTTTTACGGGCGTAGGGCCGGCCGGCGATGATCTTCTGTGCGTAGGCGTCGCCGACGCCGGGCAAGGTCTTCAGTTGCTCGGCGGTGGCGGAGTTCAGATCGACGAGTGCCGCGGCGTCCGGCTTGGACGGGTTCTGCGCAGCGGCCTGCGCGACGGGAGCCGCCTGGGCCGGGTGCAACCCGATCGGGCCGGTGAGCAGCGAGAACGCGAGAACAAGCAGCGAAAACCGGTTGGAGATCCTCATTGTTCCTCTCTTATGTGCCAGCGAAAGTTCCGCTCCGAGAGCAGCGGTAGAGATATGGATGCTTTTCTCCCTGCACTGGGCAAAGAACGCCTGCCCGGGCCGTGCGCAGAGGCGCCAACAGAGTCACTGCCGGTGGACCGCAGCCCCGGCCCTATATACTCGGCTGCGTGATGCTGCCGCCCCCGCTTGCCTGGCTCTTCGCCACGGCCCTTGGCCTGGTCTTCGGCAGCTTCCTCAACGTGTGCATCGCGCGCCTGCCCCGGCACCGCTCGGTTGCCTGGCCTGGCTCGCAATGCCCGCGCTGCCTGGCGCAGATTCGCCCGCGCGACAATCTACCGGTGCTCAGCTGGCTGCTGCTGCGGGGGCGCTGCCGCGCGTGCGGCCAGCCCATTTCGATCCGCTACCCGCTGGTCGAGCTTGTGTACGCGGCCCTGCTCGCCTGCTGCCTCGCCCGCTTCGGCTTTTCGCCGGAGGCCGGCCTGGCCGCCTGCTTCTGCTTCCTGGCTCTGGGCTTGCTGGTCATGGATCTGGAAACCATGCTCCTGCCGGACAGCTTTACCCTGCCTGGGATCGCGATGGGAGTGCTCGGCGTCCTCGCTCTCCATTGGGCGCGCGGGAGCGACCTGCCCGCGGCGTCCCGGGGAGCCGGAGACGCAGCCCTTGCCGCCGCGGCGTGGGCGCTGGTGCCGATGGGCATCCGTTGGGCCTACCACCGGCTGCGGGGGCGCCATGGCCTGGGCCTGGGGGACGTAAAGCTGGTAGCAATGCTCGCCGCATGGCTGGGCGGGTCGCGGACGGCGCTCTGTTTTCTCCTGGCCATCGTGAGTGCGGCGGGCGCCGGGGTCGGCCTGATCCTCCTCCAGCGAAGCCGGAGTACTGGGCGCGCGCAAAGCGCGAGCACCGGGCGCGCGAGCGAAGATGGAGACTGGCGGGTGACCAGGATCCCGTTAGGGGCATTTCTCTGCGCGGCCGGGTTGTACGCCCTCTTTTTCGGCGAGCAAACTATCAGGTGGTACCTGAGGTTCTGGACTTAATTCGTTCGATCCAGGCTACTTGCCTTCAAGCTGCGCCAGCGCCTTGCGGGCGGCCTTCGCCCTGGCCCCGGAGGGTTGCGCCTGCAGATAGACCTGGTAGTTCTCTGCCGCTTCGTCCAGATGCGCGGTCTTGCGCGCGGCTTCGGCCAGAAAGAAGACGGCATCGAGATTGGCAGGATTGACCGTGCAGGCCTCTTTGAAGCGCTGGTAGGCGCCCTGGTAGTTGCCCATGCCCATGTACTGCTGGCCGACTTTGAGGTCTTCGGTGGAGAGCTTGGGGTCTACGACGGTCCCGCCGGCGCCGTTGGCGATGCGCGAGTCGTGATCGCCCAGAACATCCATGCCGGCCAGCTTGTCGCGGCTCGAACTGCTGGTTGCGCCCGCGCCCGGGGCAGCATCCGCGGACGGTCCAGAATCGGCAGCCTGCCGGTCGGCACGTTCCTGTTCCGTCGCCTGCTCCTGCGCGGCCTTGGACTGCTCCTCGGGAAAGGGATTGTCCTCGGCTGCGGAGGGCTTGGCAGGGGCGGTTTGCGGCTTCTGCGGCGTCGCGGCAGGCTTGGTGCTGTCCGCCTGTTGGGCGCCGAGCCATCCCGGGGCCAGCGCACAGAGCAGCGCAGCGGTCACAAACCTTCGATACCGGGCAACCGGAGCAACCATGCCTCCAGTTTAGACGCTCGCGAGCGGGTGCGGGGAACAAGTCGGGCGAGCGGTGCAGCCAGGCCCCTGTCTCTGCAGACGATTCCCGCTTGCTATACTCGCCCAAGCATGGGCCTGATGATCCGTTCTTCCTCGATCCACGCTGCCGGCTGCTACACGAGCACCCCCATCCAGCGCGGCGCGTACGTGGTCGAGTACACCGGCCCGCGTTTGTCCAAGGACGAGGCCGACATCAAGTACGAGAACCTGCCCATGACCTACCTGTTCGGGATCGGCGACGGGACCACTGTCATCGACGGACACGGAACGGCGATGTTTCTCAACCACTCCTGCGACCCGAACTGCGAGACCGAGGAGGAGCACGGCCGCGTGTGGATCCTGGCCATTCGCGACATCGCCGCCGGCGAGGAACTGGTATACGACTACCACCTCTACGACGGCGAAGAGGTGGATGCACGCTGTCACTGCGGCGCGGCAAACTGCCGGGGGACGATGTTCGCGGCCAAGCGCTAGAGGGCCTGGGTGCAGGCGCTCTGCCGGCCGCGGCTGCGCGAAAAAGGGCGGCCGCTCCTCGCCGAGGATCAGGGCCCTGCTCACGACCTCACAATCGATCTCGGCTCGGCAAGCGCCGGCCTCGAACCGGGCAAAGCCTGGGACCGCCCGCGAACGCGGCACCCCGGCACCTGCATGCAGCACCGGCACCGGCAGGCAAGACCTCCGACTACAATCAAGGCAGCAATGGCCTACCAGGTTTTAGCCCGCAAGTACCGCCCGCAGCGCTTCTCTGACGTCATCGGGCAGGACCACGTCACCCGCACCCTGCTCAACGCGCTGGCCCAGGGCCGCATCGCGCACGGCTACGTGTTTTCCGGCCACCGCGGCATCGGCAAGACGACCATCGCCCGGATCGTGGCCATGGCGCTCAACTGCCGGACTGCGATCGGCACGACCGGCCGCCCCACGCCGGAGCCATGCGGTGTCTGCGAAAGCTGCGCCGAGGTCCGCGCCGGCAACGCGGTCGACGTGATCGAGATCGACGCGGCGACCAACCGCGGCATCGACGAGATCCGCGAGCTGCGCGACGCGGCCCGCTATCGCCCGGCGCGCGACCGCTACAAGATCTACATCCTCGACGAGGCGCACCAGATCACCGATGCCGCTTTCAACGCGCTCTTGAAGACGCTCGAGGAGCCGCCGGATCACGTGGTTTTCATGATGGCGACCACGCAGCCGGAGGATATTCCCCAGACCATTCGCTCCCGCTGCCAGCACTTCTCCTTCCACGCGGTCCGGTTCGATGACATCCTGCTCCAGCTGCGCACCGTCGCCGGCGAAGAGCAGATTGCAACCGACGACGAGGCGCTGGCGCTGCTGGCCGAGGCAGGCGACGGATCGATGCGGGACGCGCTCTCGATCATGGACCAGGCGATCGCCTCCGCGCCCCTGGTTGAGACTGGCACAGGCGCTCGTCCGCGGCTCGATGCCGGGCAGATCCGGGAGCTGATGGGCGCGGTGCCGAACTCGGTCTTCGAGCGGCTGCTGGAGGCGATCGGCGAAAACCAGGCCGGCCCGGTGATCGAGGAGATTCACCGCCTGCTCAACGCGGGCAACAGCGCCTCGCAGCTGGCGCGGCAGTTTGTGCGCTACCTGCGCAATGTGCTCATGGCGCGGATCGCCGGCGAGGGGACCGAGCTGCTGCAGCTTTCGCCTGACGAGCGCCGGCGGGTGAGCCGGTCGGCGCTGCTGTTTTCCGAGGAGGACCTGACCCGGTTTCTGGGGATCATGCTGCGCACCTTTGACGAGCTGAACTACCGGCAGGAGCCGCGCTTCCACCTGGAGCTGGGCTTGTTGAAGCTGGTGCACCTGCAGCGGCTGCTGCCGGTCGAGCAGTTGCTCTCGCAGCTGGGCGGCTCGTCGCCCCGGCTGGGCGGCGGCCCGCTCCCGGGAAGCCCGGCGCGATCGCGGCCCGCCGAGGGTGCCTTGCCTGCGCGCGAACCGGGTCCTTCGACCGCGGAATCGCCGCGGCCGGTGTCCGTCACCCTCCCTCCAGACCCGTCCGCCGCCTCTGATGCAGCCGCTGTATCAGGCCGCTTGGTCGAGCCGGCAACCGATCGCCCGGCAGTTTCCCCCTTCGAGGCCGATCGCCGCCGCAAAGAGAGCCGGAGCGAGGCTTTCGTGGATGCGACTGCCGCAACCCATGCCGATGCAGCACGATCGACCGGCGCGCCCGAGGACAAGCCCGATACCCCGGCGGCGGAGGGCCCCCTTACGCCGCCCGCCGTTCTCGCGCCGCCCGCCGTTCCCGCCCCACAGGCCGTTCTCG
>CAZZYH010000162.1:0-7368 GCA_964658225.1 Vulcanimicrobiota bacterium
GGATGAAAGTCTACCGGGCGGCCGGAGCCCGGCAGCGCCGGCTTGGCTGCATCTGACCGGGCATGCGGAGCGGGTTCTGCCGGGTGCGCGCAGAGGCGTGCTGCGGCCCACCTGTGGCTGCTACGATCCACCAAGGAGCAAGATGGGGAAGATACGTGTACTCGCTCTCGCGGAACTGCCGCGCGGCGGGAAGAAAACTGTCCAGGTCGGTGAAACGGAAATCCTGTTGCTGGAACAGCAAGGCAGCGTCGTCGCGGTGCAGGCCAAGTGTCCGCACGCCGGCGCGCCGCTTGAAAAAGGAGCGGTCTGCAACGGGCGGCTGGTTTGTCCCTGGCACATGGCCACCTTTGCGCTGCCCTCGGGCGAGCTCCTCGAGCCGCCGGCGATGGTAGCTCTGAAGACCTACGCGGTCGATATCGAGGGCGCGGAGATCTACGTCGATCCCGAGCCCTTGGCTCCGGAGCGCCGACCCGCGAGCGGGAGCGCGGAGCTGCGGACGATCCTGCTGGTCGGTGCGGGCGCGGCCGGGACCATGGCTGCGGTCACCTTGCGACAGGAAGGGTTTGCCGGGCGCATCGTTGCTGTCGATCCTGTCAATGCCGAGCCGGTGGACCGGACCCAGCTGTCCAAGCAGGCGCTCGCCGGCAAGATGCCGCTGCCCGAGGTCGGCCTGAACGCCCTCGCCGGGCTCGATGTCGAGAGGGTGCAGGCGTCGGTGGAAGCGGTGAGCGCGAGCGAAGGCGTGGCTCGCCTGAGCAATGGAGCTTCGGTCCGGTTCGACCGCGCACTGATTGCGACCGGGGGCACGCCGAAGCGACTCGCGATCCCGGGTGCGGAGCGCGCGCACACCATCCGGCATGTGGAGGATGTTCGCCGGATCCTCGCCGCTGGAGAAGGCAAGCAGAGGGCGGCGATCATCGGGACAAGCTTCATCGGGCTTGAGGCCGCGTCGGCGTTGACGCAAAAGGGCTTGAAAGTGACGGTGGTGGGACGGGAGGCGCTTCCGTTCGCCAAGAAGTTCGGCGCGCCGGTCGCAGAGGCCCTGAAGGCGTTCCATCAAAGCAAGGGCACGGGTTTTCGGCTGGGGGTGGAGATCCTGGGCATCACCGAGCAGGGCGTCGAGGTAAGCGCGGCGGGCGAGCGCGGCCTGGTCCCGGCGGACCTGGTCATCCTGGGCGTGGGGGTCGAGCCGGCACTGGGCTTTGCCCACGATCTGCCGCTTGCCGCCGAGGGTGGCGGGGTCCGTACGGATGCCTCGCTGCGGGTGCACGACAAGGTCTGGGTCGCCGGGGACATTGCCAGCGTCGACGGGGTCCGGATCGAGCACTGGCGGCTCGCCGAGCAGCACGGCCGGGTGGCCGCCATGGGAATGCTCGGCGCGGACGGCGGCGCGGCGACGGCGCGCTATCAGGGCGTGCCTTTCTTTTGGAGCTTCCACTATGGCAAGCGGCTGGGATACCTGGGCCATGCGACGGAGTGGGACGAGATCGTCACCGATGGGGATGTGGCAGGGCTCGAGTTCATGGCCTTTTACACCAAGGCCGGCGACGTCAAGGCGGTGCTGAGTTGCGGGCGGGACACGCAGATGGCCATGCTGGCGGAGCGCATGCGGGCCGGGTTGACCGTGGATGCGGCACGCCGGGCTCTTGCCGGGGCCTGATCTTCGCTCGGGCGGGCGGCCAAGCCATTGACCTTGAGCCGCCCCGGCCGCTACACTACAAAGGTTCGGCGGTCCTGCCTATTTCTTTTCTGCTCCGGCATGCTTGCCAGGAAAGAGTCAGGGTGCTGGTGATTCGCCTCGGCACGGGATGTTCGAGGTTGGAGTCTGCACCCGGGCAATGTTTGCATCTGCCAGCTCAAGATATGAGAGACTGCACCCGCTCGCGGGTGTCGGGAGATTTGTTATGTACGCGGTCATTCGCACGGGTGGGAAGCAGTACCGTGTCGCCCCAGGCGATGTGGTGAAGGTCGAGAAGGCAGCCGCTGACGAGAACGGCGCCATTGAGTTCGCCGATGTGCTGGCGGTTTCGGGCGAGCCGGGTTCGGTAGCGAAGCCGGGCGCGGCGAAGGTGCTGGCCACGGTGGTGGGCGAAGGTCGCGGCAACAAGATCCTGGTCTTCCATTACAAGCGGAAGAAGCAGTACAAGAAGCTGCAGGGACATCGCCAGGCCTTCACCGAGATCCGCATCAACGAGATCCAGGTAGACGGCGCCAGCTACACGGCCTAGCGATTCGGGCGTGGTGCAGGGAGCGCCCCGCTGAAATCTGAATACCGCGCAGAAGCGAGCGCAAGCACGCGTGCTCAAGCCGCAGGGGAGCGAAAGTCATGGCACATAAAAAAGGTTTAGGCAGTTCCAAGAACGGTCGCGATTCGAACGCTCAACGGCTGGGTGTGAAGGCTTTTGGCGGCCAGCTGGTCACCGGCGGCTCGATCATCGTGCGTCAGCGCGGCACCCCACTCAAGCCCGGGGCCAATGTCGGGATCGGCAGCGACGATACCTTGTTTGCCAAGGTGGATGGCCGGGTGAAGTTCATCGATCGTGGACGGAGCGGCCGCTTTGTCGCCGTCGAGGCTGTCCTCGCCGAGTAGTTTCGGCAGGTGCGCCAGGAAGCGCGGTCGCTCGAAGGCGACCGATCGAATGCGACCAATCGAAGGGGCCGTCCATCGGGACGACCCCTTTTTCTGTGAGCCGGAGCGTGGTTTGTGCGTCCGACTGCGTTCTGTAAGTCAGGCTGCAAACGGAAGGGGCCGGGGGGACCGGCGCGCGCGCCAAGGCTACATCTTGCGGCCGGCGCTGCGCATCATGATCCGTTCGACGACGCTCTCGACATCGGTCATAAAAGACGGGGCCATGTCGGGCACAGGCTGCGGGCCGATGCCGAGCTGGTTGACGATATCGTTCCAGCGCATCAGCGTGGAGGAGCGGGTCAGACGCAGTTCGCCTCGCTTCTGATCCGGGAGTACGAAGTAGGCGATCCACATCACCAGGGTCGTGACCACCACCAACTCGCTGGCTAGGCTGAGCCCTGCCCACGCGCCGATGGTCGCAGACATGGAGGTGGTGACCACGGTGAGGAAGTCCATCAGGCCCAGAAAGCAAAGGCCGAGGCTCAAGCCCAGAATCCGGGTGCGGAAGGAAAGGCCCAGGCGCGATGCCGCAGCGATCAGCAGCGACATGAGCGAGACTTCAAAGACGCACATGCATAGTGCGACCGACATAAAGAATCCGTTGAGCCAGGTCTCAAAGCCGGTAAAGTTCGTTACCGCATGCAGCTCCGGAAGATGAGCGGTGGTGGCGATGACCAGGGTGAGGATGCCGGTAAAGCGAAAGACGATCACCGCCAGGCGGGAGACGCCGGGCAGCGGCGAGAGCACCTTGCGCATGATCTGCTCGATCGAGAAAAAGGCGGCGATCGTACCCAGCAGGTACATAAGCCAGAAAACGTCGTAGTAGTAGACGTAGGCCCTGGCCAGATCGGGAGTGCCGGTATAGCGGAACGTAATAAAGGAGTAAGTTGCCGCGGTCACCAGCTTGGTACTCAAGAAGAAGACCACGGCAAGGAAGCTACGATGCACCCCGGCATAGAGGGCCGAGACGAACGCCAGCGTCCAGAGGGTAAGCTCTGCGCTGGTCAGCATCGATAGAAGGGCAGTGGCGTCCACGTGCGAGTCTCGAATGTGAAGGTATCTGGTTTCAAGACTCGCAGCAACACCATAACCGCTTGCTTCGATAGGAAGAAGCAGAAAGGGTCATGATGCGGACTGGTTTGCCTAGTTTGAGCCGACGGGAGTGGGCACGCACTGACGGCAGACAGGCATGGGGCTCTGCGGGTGCCGCGGCGTGGTGGCCGGGGCAGCAGAGTACGCTGTCAGGGAACCAGCGGCGACAGATGCCAGAAGAGCGGCGCGAAAGATAGACAGTTTCATGATGAAGGCTCCTGGGGTATCGAATTTACACTTTACGACTGCAAGCTGCCAAGGGAATGCTCGTCAGCTTGTTTTTACAGAGAGTAACGGCTCTCTGTGGCCCCACTATATGTGTCTGGATTGGGTAAGCCGATAAAATAGGACAGCCTCTCCCACATTGGAGTTACGCAAGTACCACAATGGGAACGGGCGTTCCCTTTTGGTAACGTGCCCTGCCCCTGCGGCGAACGTGGTAAAATCGAGCTAAATGCAGAGAAGTGTGGCGCTTACCAGCGGGTTTCCCAAGCCTGCTGATGCGCAAGTCCCTCCCCGCACACCACTCCTGATTCTGCATTGCGGAGTTTCATGTCCACCAAAGAGTTAGCCCAGGCTGTCCAGCCTTCTCTCCCCGCCCTTGGCAAGACCCTGGCTGGTGAGAGCCGCGACACCTATACCAGCGACAACATCAAGGTACTTGAAGGTCTGGAAGCGGTGCGTCTGCGGCCGGCCATGTATATCGGTTCGACGGGCGAGATGGGCCTGCACCACCTGGTGTACGAAGTGGTGGACAACTCGGTCGACGAGGCGCTGGCCGGCTATGCCAAGCATGTGGACGTCATCATTCATGTAGACAACTCCGTGACGGTGATCGACGACGGCCGCGGCATCCCTGTTGACACT
Organism: Vulcanimicrobiota bacterium; assembly: GCA_964658225.1. Taxonomy (GTDB): domain Bacteria; phylum Acidobacteriota; class Terriglobia; order Terriglobales; family Acidobacteriaceae; genus EB88. The sequence goes on from CAZZYH010000162.1 coordinate 4,589, forward strand.
AAGACTCTGGATAATGGCGAGCGCATGCCTGCCGTGCAGGTGGTGCTCACCAAGCTGCACGCGGGCGGCAAGTTTGACGCGTCCACTTATAAGGTTTCAGGTGGGCTGCACGGGGTGGGCGTCTCCTGCGTCAATGCGCTTTCAGAAGAGTTCAACGTCGAGATCTGGCGCGATGACCATGCCTGGGAGCAGGATTACTCGAAGGGCGCTCCGGTGTCGGAGTTGCGCAAGATGGGTCCCTCCAAGCGGAAGGGCACCAAGGTGCACTTCCTGCCCGACCGGTCGATCTTTACGGCGACCGAGTACAACTACGACACGCTGGCCCAGCGCCTGCGCGAGCTCGCGTTCCTCAACAAGGGTTTGGCGATCACCTTGACCGACGAGCGCACCAGCGACCCGAAGACCGGCGAAGCGCGGCGGTCGGAGTTCAGGTACGCCGGGGGTATTGCGGAGTTTATCCGTCACATCAACAAGGGCAAGATCGTGCTGCATGAGCAGCCCATCCTGATGGAGGCGCTCCGCGATGGCGTGGATATGGAGATCGCGCTCCAGTACAACGATGCGTACTCGGAGACGGTCTTCTGCTTTGCCAACAACATCAACACGGCCGACGGCGGCACCCACTTATCCGGCTTTCGCACCGGCCTGACCCGCACCATCAACGCGGCCGGGGCTTCGCTGGGGCTCTTCAAGGATGTCAAGGAAAACCTCTCCGGCGACGACGTCCGTGAAGGTCTGGTCGCGGTCATCAGCGTCAAGCTGCCGCAGCCGCAGTTCGAAGGCCAGACCAAGGGCAAGTTGAACTCCGACATCGCCGGGACGGTCCAGGCCCTGGTCAACGAGAAGCTGGGCATGTTTCTCGAACAGAATCCGCAGATCGCGAAAAAGATCATCAACAAGGCGATCGACGCTGCCCGCGCCCGCGAGGCTGCCCGGAAGGCGCGCGACCTGACCCGCCGCAAGGGTGTTCTCGACGGCGGCGGCCTGCCCGGCAAGCTTTCCGACTGCTCGGAGCGCAACCCGGAAAAGTGCGAGCTCTACCTGGTCGAGGGCGAGTCGGCCGGCGGAACCTCGCGCCAGGGCCGCGATCGCCGCTTCCAGGCCATCCTGCCGCTGAAGGGCAAGATCCTCAACGTCGAGAAGGCCCGCTACGACAAGATGCTGGGCCACGAGGAGATCCGCGCCATGATCACCGCGCTCGGCGCGGGCATCGGCAAGGACGACTTCGACCCGGCCAAGCTGCGCTACGGCAAGATCATCCTGATGACCGACGCCGACGTCGACGGCTCGCACATTCGCACGCTGCTGCTCACCTTTTTCTTCCGCCACATGCAGGAGCTGATCAAGCGCGGACACGTCTACATCGCGCAGCCGCCGCTGTTTCGCATCAAGAAGGGCAAGTTCGAGCAGTACATCAAGGACGAGCGCGAGTTCGTGAAAGTCATGGTCAAGCGCGCCTCCGAAGGCATGATCGTCAAGTACGGCGTCCAGCCCGACGGCGCCTGTGCCGGACAGCTCGAAGGGGCGGCCCTGACCAGCTTCATGGGCCTGCTCGACGAGTACCTCGGCTTCTACGAGAAGCTGAATCGTCGCCTGCGTAACAACGAAGTGCTGGACCTGCTGGGCAAGCACGAACTGGCGCGACGCTCGGACTTTGAAAGTGCAGACGCCGGCGAGCCGCCCGCCAAGCTGGCGGCAGTGCACGAGGAGCTGGCCAGGCTGGCCCCGAAGTACCAGTTCAAGGCTGTGCACCCGCTCACCCTGGACGAGGAACACCGCACCTGGTCGCAGAGCTTCACCGACGCCCAGGGCGCGCTGCGGCGAATCGACTGGACCCTTGCCTCGACCCCCGAGTATCGCCAGATGATGGCCAAGCATGCCGGTTTGAAGGACCAGTTGCTGGCCCCCTTCACGGTTGAGTACGCAGGCAAGGCCGCCGCGAAGGTTCCCGACGCGGAGACCCTTGCCGCGATCGCCGAGGAAGAGGGCGATACGGATCTGGAGACCACAGGCGAACGCGAGGCAGGCACGCCCGCGCCCCGCCGAGCTACCCGCGTCTCCCATGAGCCGGTCGCCAAGGCCACCGCCGCCGAGCTCTTCCAGTATGTGATCGACCAGGGCCGCAAGGAGTACGCGGTCAACCGCTTCAAGGGTCTGGGCGAGATGACCTCCCCGCAGCTATGGGACACGACCATGAACCCGGAGCGTCGTACCCTGCTCCAGGTGCGCCTGGAGGATATCGCCGAAACCGAGCACATCTTCTCCACGCTGATGGGCGAAGACGTCGAGGCGCGGCGCAAGTTCATCGAGGAAAACGCGCTGGACGTGAAGAACCTCGATATCTGAGAGCGGCCACGACGAGCCTGACGATCCAGGGCCCGGATGGTCTCTGCGGCGAACCCTGTTCGGGGGTTTCGCCGTGGGAGAAACAGCGGTCTTCAATCGAGCTCTTGGCTGGCGAGAGCACCTGCGCTCCTCTCAACCCGCCGATCGCCTTTCTGAGTGTGTCCGCGGCTGGCAGTTCTACACAGGCTCGCAGCGCTCCACGCCCAGCCTCACTTGCTCGCCGTGGAACAGCGCGTCCCCCCAAGGTATGCGGCGGCAAAGGGTTCGCGGACGCCTGGCCGCAACCAGCCTGGGGCAGACTGCCCGCTGCCGCCGCCTGAGGTGCTCTGTGCGCTCTTAGACGACACAGACACGTTGCGCACCGACGCCCCGTTCGCCTAAAGGCAGCCCAGCTCTTCGCGCTCCGGCCGAGCGTGCCGAGCTGAAGGACGCCA
>CAZZYH010000163.1:0-7298 GCA_964658225.1 Vulcanimicrobiota bacterium
TCATCTGCCCATTACCCACGGGCGGGTGCGGAATGGTGCTGAACGGAGCAGCGCTGATCATCTGACCGTTACCAACGGGCGGGTGCGGAATGGTGCTGAACGGGGCGGCACTGATCAGGTTGCCATTCTCGACAGGCTGTACGCGAGCCGTGCCGGCTGAAGCAACGTCTAAGGAAGAGATCCGGCCAGTCACAGGCTCGTGGTGATTTGCGTCAGGAGAAAAGGCGAGCACTGCACTAGTTGAAAGCAAGCATGCGGACAGAATGAGAATCGAGCGAGATGAGGTTTGCATGAAAGTCTCCTAGGTGCGCAAATTTGCGCCTAGGACGAGCGTAGCCGCACCGGACGGTGCGCGCTAAGTATTTCTGCGCCCGAAATTGCTGCTCAGACCCGACTTGATTCGCATTGGGATCATAGCGAATCCAAACGCGTTTTATCAGCGTTTTTTGAGCCTCACATTGTGCATTTCGATCGAGACGCTCTCTGCCCCGCGGAAAAAAACTTACTTAGGTAACCAATACCTGCACACAAAGCGTCGCATGAGCGCGCCTTTCGCAGGCCGATCGAACGTTCTCCCAGGCCGTGCATAGCCCCCGCAGGCCGCCCGGTTTCGACCCGAACCAGCCCTCGCTGCGCTACCGGCTGATCCGCGTGGCCACGGACTTGGCCTGCGAAAAAAGCTGCAGGTACTCCGGGCCGCCGGCTTTCGAGTCGGTGCCCGACAGGTTGAAGCCGCCGAACGGATGAGCGCCCACCATCGCGCCCGTGCACTTGCGGTTGAAGTAGAGGTTGCCCACATGGAACTCGTCCCGGGCCCGGTCCAGGTTGGCCTGGGAAGCGGAATACACCGCCCCGGTCAGGCCGAAGACGGTCCCGTTGGCCATCGCCAGGGCGTCCTCAAAGTCGCGCGCCTTGTGCATGGCCAGCACCGGCCCGAAGATCTCCTCCTGCGCGATGCGGGCGCCGGGGGGTACATCCGCAAACACGGTAGGCTCGATGTAGTAGCCGCCTGCTTCGGTGTGGATGGCCTGGCCGCCCGCGATCAGCCGGCCCTCCTGCTTGCCCTGCTCGATGTAGCCCAGGATCCGGTCCCGCGCCGCCGCGTTGATCACCGGACCCATGCGCGGGTTCTCGACCGGGTCGCCGACCGAGATCGCCTGGATCCCCTCGCGGATGCGGTCCAGAAAAGCCTCGTAGACCGGCTCTTCGAGGATCACCCGCGAGCAGGCCGAGCACTTCTGCCCGCTGAAGCCAAAGGCCGCGGCCAGCACGCCCTCGGCTGCCTGGTCCAGGTCCGCGTCGCGGGCCACGATGATGGCATCCTTGCCGCCCAGCTCAAGGATCGTCCGCTTGATCCAGAGCTGGTCCGGCTGCGGCCTGGCTGCCTTCTCATGGATCGACAGGCCGACCGCGCGTGAGCCGGTAAAGGCGATAAAGCGAGTGCGCGGATGGGTGACCAGAGCCTCGCCGGTGGCCGCGCCTCCCTGCAGCAGGTTGACCACCCCGGGCGGGATGCCGGCCTCTTCGAGCAGATCCAGAAAGCGGGCAGCAATGGTCGGGGCGTCGGGCGAAGGTTTGACCACCACCGTGTTCCCGGTAACGATGGCCGCGGAGGTCATCCCCGCCATGATGGCCAGGGGAAAGTTCCACGGCGGAATGATCGCGCCCACGCCCAGCGGGAGGGTGAGCAGCTCATTACGCTCGCCGGGATACTGGATCGGGGTCTCGGTGCCGGACAGGCGCACGGCCTCGCGCGCGTAGAAGTCGAGGAAATCGATGCACTCGGCCACGTCGGCGTCGGCCTCGGCCCAGTTCTTGCCCACCTCGTAGGTCAGCCAGGCGCAGAACTCGAACTTGCGCTCCCGGAGGATCCCGGCGGCCCGCAGCAGGAGCGAGACGCGCGTCTCAAGCGGCGCATGGCGCCAGGTGCGAAAGGCCTGGCTCGCGGCATCGAGCGCCCGGGCCACTTCCTCGGCCCCGGCCACCTGGTGGATGCCGACGACCTCTGCGGGGCGCGCCGGGTTGCGCGACTCGAGCTTGGCCGAGGTACGCACCCGCTCCCCGCCGATCACCAGCGGATCCTCATGGCCCAGCCGATCCCCAATCCGGACCAGCGCAGCCCGCATCGCGCCGGCATGGGCCCCCTGCGCAAAGTCCGTAAATGGCTCGTTGACGAACTTGCCCTGGGGAAGGCGGGTCTCCATTGCCGCAGTTTCGATGGTCGCCATGTACTCTCCGCTTACCCTCAACAGTCTACTGCCAACCCCCGGTGGAGCCGCGCGGAGCATGGCCGGCATCCCCGCCCCGAGGCTCTTCCCAGCGGACGAAGCACTGGAGTAGAATCCGACGCCTTACGGGAATGCACCTTGCACAGAGCACCTAATTTCCCGCCCTCTCCCCCGCGCCCGGGTCACGGTCCGACCCGGGAGCACCGCGCGGAGCAGGACTCACGGAGGTTCTTTCTAATGAGCTCGTCGATCTACCCGAAACCAGCGCGTCTCCTCCTCGTTCCCTTCGCCGCGGCCTTGACGCTGCTCGGCGGATGCCAGCGCCACAGCACCTCCGAGCACTACTACCTGATCGCCACCAACATCAATCTCGAGTACTGGCACACCGCCGAAGCCGGGCTGCAAAAAGCTGCAGGCGAGTACCATGTGACCGCCGAGATGCGCGGTACCGGCTTCTTCGATCCCAAGGGAGAGGTCCAGGAGTTTCGCAATGTACTGGCCACCAAGCCGGCCGGCATCCTGGTCTCGATCGCCGACCCGGACCTGATGCGGCCCGAGATCAACAGCGCCATCGCCCAGGGTGTGCCCGTCATCACCATCGACTCCGACGCGCCGGACAGCCAGCGCCTTTACTTCATCGGCACCAACAATCTTGCCGCCGGACGCCTCGGGGGCCAGCGGGTCGCCGCCCAGCTCAACGGCAAGGGGAACGTGGTCTTCTTTACCAATCCCGGCCAGCCCAATCTCGAGGAGCGGCTCAAGGGCTACAAGGACGTACTGGGAGGTTTTCCCGGCATCAAGGTCGTCGAGGTCTTTGACATGCAGGGCGACCCGGGCAAGGCGCTCGACAAGTCCGAGGAGTATCTGACGCGGACCGGCGCGGGCAAGATCGATGCCCTCGTCTGCCTGGAGGCGGCGGCCGGCAAGGACGTCGCCGAGGCGATCAAGCGCCACAAGGCAGAAGACCGCGTGCTGGTGACCATGGATGTGGACCCGGCCACGCTCGCGCTGGTCAAGTCCGGCGAGATCGACGCGACCATCTCCCAGAAGCCCTACACCATGGCTTACCTCGGACTGAAGGGCCTCGACGAGATCCACCACAACCCCATGGGCTCGATGGCCGGCGACTTTGCGCTCAACGCCTACGCGCCTGTTCCGTCGTTTGTCGATACCGGGGTCGCCATGGTCGACAAGGGAAATGTCGATGTGTTTCTCAAGGGAAGCGGGTCTCACTAGCGCTCGAAGACAGGGTGGACGTGCACCCGGCTCGGCGGGAGAGCCGGGGAATGGATCGCGATCCGGTGGGTCCTCTCCCCTCGCCCGCGGACTCGGCATGGGCGGCGCTTGATCGCCGACCGGGCTCGGCTCAGCTGGTCAGGCTCTCGGTCTGCTTGGACATCTTGGCGGTGCGTTCGAGCTTGTCCCAGTTGAAGGGCCGGCCATCGATGGCGCGCTTGAGCGTCTTGAAGAGCACGAGCGAGAACAGTTGCCGGTAGGAAAACCGCTGCAGCCAGATATGGAACAGCAGCAGCCCGTCGCCCTTGCTGCTGGGGTGCCTGCGCTCGAGCGAAAAGGCCAGCGCCGAGGTGACAAAATCGATGATCAGAAAGGTCAGGAAGTAAGCCAGCAGTTTCTCGAAGTTGACCGCGCTCGCGGCCTCGGGGTGAAAGTAGCGCTGCCATAAATACTGGAGCAGGCTGGCGACAAACATCAGGTCGATGAACGGGGAGACCAGCGGCAGCAGGATCTGGAAGACGAGAATATTCGGCAGCGCGAACAGGCCCATCGCGGGATTGGTGCGGAATGCCTGCTTGTGCTTGAAGACCGCCTGCAGGATGCCGAAGGACCAGCGGAACCGCTGCCGCAGCAGGCCCCGCGCGTTGACCGGGGCCTCCGTAAAGGCCAGCGAGCGATCCTCGTAGATCACCTTGTAGCCCTGCTCGAGCAGGTTCATGGTCAGGTCCGCATCTTCGGCCACGGTGTTGATTGGGTAACAGCCACCGTTACGAACCGCCGCGGTGCGCCACGCCCCGATCGCGCCCGGCACCACCGTCACCACGTTGAACAGGTCCAGGGCGCGCCGCTCGAAGTTCTGGCTGGTGATGTACTCGAGCGCCTGCCAGCGGGTCCACAGATTCACCCGGTTGCCGACCTTCGCATTGCCCGCAACCGCGCCGATGCGCTCATCGGCAAAATGGCAGATCAGGTGCCCGATCGCATCCGGCGCAATGACGGTATCGGCATCGATGCCGACGTAAAAGTCCTCGTCAAGCTGGTTGATCGCGAAATTCAGCGCCTCGGCCTTGCCGGCATTCTGCTTGGTCAAAATGGTAACCGCACCGGTGGCAATTTCGGCGGCGTAGGCTTCCCGGGCTACCTTCAGGGTCTTGTCCGAGGAGCCGTCATCGATGACCAGGATGCGCAGGTTCTTGTAATCGGACCGCATCACCGAGCGCACCGTGCGCACAATCACCGTCTCTTCGTTGTAGGCCGGAATCAGCACCGCGACCCGCGGCTCGAACACCCCGCCGAAGCCCGCCAGGTCCGGCGGCCGGCGCCTGCGCAGCCGGTCGATCAGCGCAAAGATCCCGATCAACAGCAGCCTTCCGCTCATCAAGATATCGCCCACGAAAAACAGCGCGACCACGCTGCGCGCAAACGTGGAGTAAGCCAGGAACGCGACCCAGTCTACGCGCGCGCCCCAGCGCATCCGCGCCGGCAGAGGCGGCATCACCTGGGCCGCCGTCTTGCCCATCAACTCCGAGACCGGAACAATGGCATATCCCTTGCTGCGCAGCGTGGTGATCAGCAGCGGCAGCGTCGCCACCGTCACGGAGCGGTCCCCGCCTCCGTCATGCATGAGGATCACCGATCCCTGGAGATCGCTTCGGTCCTTCATGTTTTCTATCTGCTGGAGCACGTTGGCGACGATCTCCTGCGGCGTCTTGCGGGGATGCTCGTCCCAGTCGTCGGTATCGATCTTGTTGCCGACCAGCGTGTAGCCCATCTGCTGAATCTTGTAAGCGGGCGCGGCCTGGTCGTTGGTATCGGGCTCCTGGTCGATCGAGTAGGGAGGGCGAAAGTAGAGCGGCTGCAGGCCGAGTTCGGCCCCGAAGAGCCGCTCGGTCAGATTCAGCTCGAGCTCGACCTGGCGCTGCGGAATCTCGGAGATGTCGGGATGCGTGAAGGTGTGATTGCCGATCTCGTGCCCTTCGCGCACATAGCGCCGCAGCAGGCCGATGTTGTCGCCGCCCTCCTGGCCGATGACAAAGAATGTGCCCTTGACGTTGTAGCGCTTCAACACGTCCAGGATGCGCGGGGTCCACTTCGGGTCGGGTCCGTCATCGAAGCTGAGCGCCAGCTTCTTCGGCTGGTATCCGTAGAAGCGCACTTCAAACGGATGCGGGAAGACAACCATGTTTTCATCGGTCGCGGTGAAATTGTCAGACGCCATCGAGACCTGGCGCGTGCCCGTCTGCGGTTGCCCGACCACGCGCAGGATGTCGCCCGTGCCCTGGGGATTGACATCGTTGCCGGGGGGAACCGATTGCAGCTGCCGGGGCGCATTGACGTCGGAAGGATGATCCCAGATCGACCACATCGACGAGTCTTCCGAGCCCAGCCGCCACAGCGCGAAAGTGCGCACACCCATCTGCCGGGCGGCGCGCAACTCGTTCAACGCCGTCACCCCGTCCAGAAACCAGACCTGGTGCCGCTCGTGCGCGTCTTCGTCGTCATAGGCGAAGTGCGCATTCAGTTCGTCGCCCTCCAGATGTACCTGCGCGCCCGCGTCGGCGGCAAGGCTCCAGGCATTTTGCACCGTCACATCGTCGACCCCATCCACCTTGGTCGAGGCCAGCTTGCCGTTCGCGCCGAGCGGCTGCTGCCAGTCGTAACCGTAATTGCCCATCGCGCAGAGGATCTTGGTCTTCGGGATGTACTTGAGCGCGCGGGCGAGGTTGGCTTCAAACCAGTCCTCGGCGGCAATCGGCCCCGGCGCTGACGAGGTTTCGTGCTGGTCGTAGTCCATCAGGATGACGCCATCGGTGGCCCCGGCCATGCCGCGCAGCAGAATCACGTCCGCGCCCGAGCTTACGTTGACATACAGCTTCAGACCCTTGGCCGCCAGGTCGCGGTGCAGCTCCGCCGCCCAGGCCACGTAGACCGGCTCGGAGGCGTCGGGAACTTCTTCAAAGTCCAGGCAGATGCCCCGGTACCTGGGGTTGGCGAAGAGAAACTTGTCGATGTCGGTATGCAGGCGCTCGCGCGAGGCGGGGCTGGCGAGAATGCGGCCCACGCGCGCGCCATCCCAGTCCGAGACCTGCAGGTTGTAGTTGTTCAGCATAGGGAAGACCTCGGTATCTTCCTTGGCTGCGGCGATGACGCGCGCGACCTTGTTCTCCGGGTCCACGCCATGCACCCCGGCGCTGTCGACCACGTTGTACAGGTGGGCCGGGTGGTAGATGGTCGCCGCCTGCAGGGCTCCGTCATCGGTGGTCACGTGCAGCCAGTCCGGGAAGAGCAGGTCGATCTGGTGCACGTGCTGCTTGAGCGAGGAGTAGCTCGCCTCGTCGTTGATGTAGAAGGCCGCACGCAGCCCTTCATCGGTATTGAGCGGGATGTCGGACGGCTTGCGATAGCTCTTGCGGCGCGAAGACCGCCCGCCGCGCAGCTTGAGATCCGACGCGTGGCTCTCCTTGAGCGCTTTGAAGTTGCGCTTGTCGGAGGGCAGGAGCAGCTCGGGCAGCGTCTGGCGCCGCAGCACCCCGACTGAAAACAGCACCAGGACGAGCGTGGACAGGATGGCGACCGCGTCGAAGACACGGCGCAGACGCCTCCAGCGCTTGCGTTGCGGATCGTAGAAAACAGGCTTGATCATGGGTGTCTGTCCTGGCCTATCGTGCCGGCAAGAGCCGCAAAGCCGCGCGATGGGCCTTCTACGCAGGGTGGTTCGCCATCCTTGGCCATCCTACTGCATCGCTGCGGCTGAGGGCCAAGCGCGCGCGGGCTCGCTCTCGTGCGCGGTACGCGCCGGCTTGTATGATTCACTCTCATGCGGGCAGCGGACCG
>CAZZYH010000164.1:0-1561 GCA_964658225.1 Vulcanimicrobiota bacterium
GCCGCGGCGCAACGTCAGGGGCCCCTGCGCGAGCACGACCGCAGAGGCGAAGACCATCGCGCGCCCGCAGGCGTTCTTCTGCGTGAATACACCCTGCCAGTTGCCGGAGTGGCCGGTCGATGCATCGAGCCCGAGCGAGGGGAAGCCGAGCGCCAGGACGGCCGAGCCCGCCGCCAGGAGCAGGAAGGCTGCTTCGAAAAGCACGAGCTGCCGCCGCAGCGGGCGGCGCATCGCGAGATAGAGTCCGAAAACGGCCGCGAGCGCAAACGGCAGGGCGCGCCGGAGACACAAAACCGGATCGCCAGACCACAGCGCCGAGCCGACAGCCAGCAGCGCCAGCGGGCCGGCAAATTGCAAACCCTGCAGGCCGGCAAGCAGCCGGGGAAGCTGGCGCAGCACCAGGATCAGGATGGCGGCGTTGACCAGCAGCTGCGAGCCGATCCCGGCCGCAAACATCAGCCCGCTGGCCGGCGCGCCGGTCATCTCGCTGGCCTGGTTGGGCGCGATGCCCGGAATCGCACCGGCCATGCCGAAAAACATCAGGATGAGCACGCAGACGATGTCTTCCAGGGCCAGACCCTCGATCCCCATGCCCCGCTCCTTTCCTCTATGCATATTCGCCTCGCGCTGGCCTGCCGCCAGCGCCGGGCAATTTGCAGCGACCTGGCATGGGCGCTGGCCGGCGACCCGGCTGGCGCTCGCTCTCGCCCCGATCTCTTCACGCCGGAGCGGCCCGGCTAATGGGCGACATATACCGCTGCCGAACTGGCGGAAGCGAGAATCGACGTGGCCCCCAGAGCGACATTCTTGGCCATGCTGAAGGGAATAAAGACGATATCGTCCGCCTCGAGCTGTGGGTCGCTTCGCTTGCCCCGCTCGATGGCCTTGAGCTCGAGAGGCTGCTCGGTGACCGCGCCGTTGACTTTGCGCAGGAGCCTGGCCTTGTTTTCAGCAGCCGTCTTGTTCGCGCCGGAAGCGAGCGAAAGTGCCTGCAGCAGGCTCAGGCGCGCGTCATCCTGCATCACGAAGCCGCCCGGCCGGCCCACGTCGCCAAGCACGTAGACGATGCCCGCCTTGGGCACCAGGATGGTGTCGCCCGGCTGCACCGGCACGTCCGCATCGGCCAGCGCCTTGCCTGCGTTGTTGGACAGAAAGACCGTGGTCGGGGGCTGGCCCGGACGCCGGATCGTGATGTGTCGATCCGCCACCGGGGTCAGGCCGCCGGCCTGCGCAAGCACATCGAGCAAGCTGCGCGCACTGGTCAAAGGAACCGGGCCGGGATGCTGCACCTCGCCCAGCACCGCGACCCTCTGGCTGACCGACTCCTCGACGAAGACCGAGACCTGGGGCTGATTGAGAAAGCCTCCGTTTTTGTATAGCGCAGCGATCTTCTCCGCGGCCTCCGCCGGGGGCAGCCCTTTTACGAATACTTTGCCCACCAGTTGCAGCGCGACCTCGCCCGAGTCCTTCACCCGGACCTTCTGCTCCAGATCCTGCTCGCGAAAAACAGTGATGTGCACCAGGTCCCCGGGTCCGATCAGCAGGCTTTCGGTGCTTCCGC
>CAZZYH010000164.1:1571-6374 GCA_964658225.1 Vulcanimicrobiota bacterium
GTTGTTCGATCGCGCACTGCTGGCCAAGCGGCAGCGCCGGGCCGGGCGCGAGCCCGCAGGCGAGCAGCAGAAGCAGAATCGCTCTAAGCATGTGCGCCCGCGTCCGCATAGAGCCCTCCCTGGTAGCCGAAATACTCGTAGAAGTCGCCCGAGCCTCCGGAGACCGCATTGAGCACCGAGCCCAGCGCCGCATGCCCGGGATGCTGCTTGCGCAAGGCTTCCGCGCTGCGCTTGAGGGCCTGGCGCGTGGTCTGGCCATGCCTGGCGACGAGCAGCGTCGCGTCGCTGAACTGCGACAGCAGCACCGCGTCTGTGACCGGCAGCACCGGCGGGCTGTCGAGCACGATGAAGTCGTACTCTGCCTTCCATCCGTCCAGAAGACCGCGCATGCGCGCCGAGCCCAGCAGCTCTGAGGGAAAGGGCGGCACCTCTTCGCCGCACAGAACGGCGAAGTTCGACATGGATTCGATCGGCCGGCGCACATGGGGCGCGGTCGAGCTGGCCAGGGCGGCGCCAAGCCCGGGCACCTGCTCCTTGCCGAAGGCTCCGCCTGCGGTCCCGGGCGCGGCGGCTGCTTCGCCGGGCGCCAGCTTCTTTCGCTGCCAGGCCTCGCCTTCAAACCAACTGTAGAGCCTGGGCTTGCGCAGGTCGGCATCGACCAGTAGCACCCGCGAACCGCTCTGCGCCAGCAGCGCCGCCAGGTTGAGCGCGAGGGTGGTCTTGCCCTCGCCCTCCAGGCAGCTTGTGATCAGCACCACCTGCGGCGGATGGCCGCTGCGGGCAAGCAGCAGCGCGGTGCGCAGCGAACGCAATCCCTCCGCGAAGGTAGACGGCTGCGGGTCAAGCGCGGCCAGCCTGGGCGGCACCCTCGGCGCATTCGGCGTCGCTTTGCCGGCGGTTTCCGGAGAAGACGCCCGGCCGAGCAGCCGCATGGGCCCGGAGCGCCGATGGTCGGCTCGCTCGATCATGGGGAGAACCGCGATCAGCGGCATCCCCACGATTCGCTCCATGCCCTCCACCGAGCGCACCTTGTTGTCGGTCAGCTCTACCCCGATGGTCAGCACTGCGCCCGCGGCCAGCCCGGCGGCGAGCGCAGCCGCCAGGATCACCAGGATCCTCGGGCTGCTCGGATACTGCGCCGGGGGCACCTGCGCGAGCGCGACCACGGTGACATTGCTCGCCTTGAGCCCCGCGAGCACGCCTGCCTGCTTCAGCTTGGAAAGCAGGCTCTCGTAGATCTCGCGGCTGTTGTCTGCCTCCTGCTTGGCCAGCCCGTAGGCCAGCATCGAGTCGTTGAGCTTGCCCGCTGCCTTCTTCTGCTCCTCAAACGCCGCCCTCGCTCCTGCCTCCTCGCGAGCCGCCACCAGGTAATCGCTGTGCGCCCGCTCTCCGAGCCGATGCACTTCTTCCTCGATCGCTCCCTCAACGCCTCGCAGCTGCGCCTGCAGCTCACCCAGCCGCGGGTACGCCGGGCCATAGCGAACCGAGTCCTCGGCCAACTCCGAGCGCAGCGCAGCCTCCTGGGTGCGCAGGTTCTGCACCAGCGTCAGCGAGTTGGTCATCGAGCCCGTCGCGCCCGCGGCCGCATTGCCGCCCAGGCCCGAGATCAACTCCGGGTCGCCACTGGCCGCGACGCGGTCGATGGCCTCCTTGAGGATGCGATTACCTTCGGCCTGGGTAAGCGTCTGGTTCAGGCTCTCCAGCCGCTCGAGCACCGTGTTGCGCGACGCGTCGCTGCCGAACATGCCTGTGTCGCGCTGCAGCGCGATCGCTTTGTTCTGCAGCTGCTGCATTTGGCGCTTCAGGTCTGTCAGCTGGCCGCTGAGCCAAGAGGAACCCTGCAGCGTAGCCGTAAAACGCTGCTGGAAGGTGAACTCCTGCACCTCGGCGATGAGCCGGTTGACCACCGCCGCCGAGCGCTCCGGGTCAGGATCGGAGTAGCTCACATCGATCAGCCGCGTGCCGGTGACCGGCTCCACCTTGAGGTGGCCGGCAAAGATCTTGAGCGCTTTGTAGCGCCGGTTCGGCGCCCGGTCGAGCGGAACGCTCAATGGCTCGAGCGGTTTGTGCCAGAAGGCGAGCGCGCCGAGCACCCTTCCCAACCGCGCGCCAGCAGAGGCCCGGGGCCGGGTCGGAAAATAATCGTGGGTACTCTCGAGCCCGAGGTCCTCGATCACCTTCAGGGCCAGAGCCTCTGACTGGAGGATGCCGGCAGCGGTCTGCAGAGTGATGTTGTAGTCCAGCGAATCCGAGGAGATGCCGTTATCATCCCGGCCCATCACTCCGTTTTCGAGGCCGAACTGCCCGGTTGCTTCTTTCTGGATCTGGATCTGGCCGGTGGCCTTGTATCGGCGCGTGGCCAGGGTGCAGTAGCAGGCCGCAAGCAGCAGCAGCAGAACGACCGGCCTCAGCAGCAGGCGTCGACGGCGGAACAGGGTAATCAGCGTTCCCACAGTCCACTCTGCTTCTACCGGAGCAGCAACAGCAAGAGCGTCCGTCGATCGAGAGGAAGTCATCTACGCCACACGCCACGCTGACCCCGCTTTCCCCCGCGCGCGGGGAAGCAGGCAATGCCTGGCCAATCAATTTATCGAGCCGGATTCTTAGGTACACGCTAGCATCCCGTTTCCGGCCCGCGCAGATTACGGAAGTTTAATGTCGTGGCGTACTCGCCTTGACCCCGCCGGTGGCCGCAACGCTAGATAGAGTTACAGAATTCGACTTAGAAAATGAGAAACATTCAGGAGCGGGCAGCTTCCCCGTGCCGCTTCTTCGCGCAGCTTCAGGAGAGAGAACGCGTGTTGCCAGATGCAACTCCAGCTTCGCTGCTCACCGTGGGCCTTCCGGTTCACAATGCCATGCCCTTTCTGCCCGAGGCCGTCGAAAGTCTGCTGACCCAGACCATGGCCGACTTCCGGGTGCTGGCCATCGTCGATGGCTCCTCTGATGAGAGCCTTGCCTACTTGCGCCAGGTCGCCGCCCGGGATGCACGTCTGCAGGTGGTCGACCAGCCCCACCGCGGCATCACCGCCACGCTCAATCGCATGCTGCGCGAGTGCGGCACGCCATGGCTGGTGCGCCAGGACGCCGACGATATCTCCGCGCCGGGCCGGCTCCAGGCCATCTGCGAGGCCATCGGTAAGCATCCGGGAGCGGGCATGTTCTACTCGCAGGCCGCCTACTATCCGGCCCGCAAGAGCGTCGGGCTCTACCGCTGCACCAGGGGCACTCCGGAGCAGATACGCTCCATCGCCCGGTCCGGCTACGTGCCCGCGATCTGTCATCCGACCGCGGTGCTGCATGTCGAGAAGACGCTCGCGCTCGGGGGCTATCGCGCCGGGCTCCAATGCGAAGATGCTGACCTCTGGTGGCGCATGGCGCTCGCCCACCACATCTATTTCCTGCCCCAGGTGCTGCTCTACATGCGCCAGAGCGCCGGCAGCCTAACCTCACGCAACCTCGAGCAGCAGGCCCTCCATGGGCTCTATGTGCAGTACCTGCTGCTCTCCGAGCTCGAGGGCCGGCGCGCCGAAAGCCTGGGCGCGGTCCAAGCAGAGCTGCTCCGCATGCTCGAGCGGAGCCCTCTGCGCGCCAAGGAGGAGCTGCGCCTGTTCAATATCCAGCTCGGCCAGGGGCACAGGCTGCAGGCGCTCGGCCGGTTGCTGGCCTCCGTGCGCCTCTCCCCCGGCTACTTTCTCCGTCGCCTGCGCGATGAATGGTTCCCCCCGGCCTCGATCGCCAACGGACTTCCCCCACGGCTTTACCGGCAAAGAAAGGACGTTCTATGGCCACGCCTCTCTACATAAACAGAAAGCGCGCTGCTTCTCCACTTCCTCCCAGCCTGCTCGGCGCGCATGCGCCTGCGCTTGACTCCCAGTCCCCCGCTCCGCAACCGCCGGCAGCTGGCGCGCGCTCCGCGCTCAAGCCTTCGCTGCTCGCGCGCTCCGCGGCCCCGGCCCAGGCCGCCCGCGTCTTCTTCGGACGCGCGCCCGTGGACCGCGTTACCATGAGCAGCGCCACCGAGTGGCTCATGCGGGTGCTCGAGGGGCCGCGCATGGTTCCGCACCTGATCATGGGTCCCAACGCTTTCCTGGTCGCGCTGGCCCAGAGCAATCCGCGCTTTGCCGAGGCGCTCGCGCAGGCTTCGCTCTGCCTGCCGGACGGCATGTCCGTGGTCTGGGCTTCGCGCCTGCTGGGCAAGCCGATCCCGGAGCGTGTGCCGGGCGGCGAGTTCATGGAAGCCATGTGCGCCCTGTTGGCCAAGCGGGGCAAGAGCGTTTACTTCCTGGGCGGGCTGCCCGGCGCCGCTCGCCAGGCTGCCGACCGGCTCGCCGACGGCTATCCGGGCCTGATCGTCGCCGGAACAGACTGCCCCAGGCACGGCTTTGACCAGGACGGGTTCACCACACAGGCTGTGCTCGATCGCATCCGCGACGCGCGCCCCGACCTGCTCTTTGTGGCCTTCGGCGCGCCCAAGCAGGAGATCTGGATGCTCGAGCACTGCCGCAACCTGCCCGTCGGCGCGGTGCTCTCGGTAGGCGCGGCGTTCGACACGACCGCAGGCATGCGGGAGCGGGCGCCCGCCTGGACCCACGAGATCGGCGCCGAGTGGCTCTACCGCCTGGCCATGGAACCTCGCCGTCTCTGGCGCCGCTACCTGATCGGCAACGCCGCCTTCGGCGTGATCGTGGCCCGGGAGTGGATCAAGATGCGCAGGCAGAGGGCAACCAAGCGGCTGCTCGCCCCGCGCCCGCTCTGAACCTGGCACCCGGTGCGGTGCGCACCGGGCTATCGCCGTGCCCT
>CAZZYH010000164.1:6384-7241 GCA_964658225.1 Vulcanimicrobiota bacterium
GGACCACCCGGCCCCCTCTGGTTCCTGTCTTCTCCTCGCACCCCTCCGCTGTGCGCAGCCGGCCATCCCCGGGCCACAGCGCCCCGTTTTGGTGCGCTGTCGCCTGGTCCCCGATTGCTGTGTGCACCGGGCCGCGGCCGGCCGTGCCCCAGCCTCGCCCGGTCAAGCCGGTGCCGCCTGCAACCCTCTGCTCCAGAAATCGCTCCGGCTCGGCGCGTCGAGGAGTCCTTTGCCCTGCGTCCTCATCCTTGAGCGGTTTCGGCCCCTCTTCGCGAGAGCGCGCCCGCGCTCGCCCGCTCCCGCGCAGGCGCTTCGCTTGCGAGCCTTGCCAGGAGGTCGAGAACGGAGCCACGCTCCGGATCGCTCCATCTTTGCTGTCGATCCTGCGGAAGGAGAGATCGACAGCGTCGACACCAGGTCCACGGCCAAGTATGTTTACGACGCGCTGCATCACCGCGTACGCAGCCAGATCGGCAGCTCGATCCAGGAGTATCTTTACGATATGGCCGGGCACCGCATCTCGACTTGGGTGGAGCCCGCCGATACCGGCAATGAGGGCCGCATCTACTGGGACGGCCAGCAGATCGCCTACCGCTCGAGCGATGGCTCCACCTATTTCGACCATCAGGATTATCTGGGTACCGAGCGCATGCGCACCGATTCGACCGGAGCCGTAGCCGCGACCTTCGTATCGCTTCCCTGGGGCGACGGGTACTCGGCCAACATTGTGAAGTCTGCCGCAGACCAGGATACCTCGCACTTCGCGGGACTGGACCAGGACGTCAACAGCGCAAATGCTCCCATGTCGGAGCACGCTCAGTTTCGCAACTACTCCTTCCAACAGGGTCGCTGGCTGA
>CAZZYH010000165.1:0-7200 GCA_964658225.1 Vulcanimicrobiota bacterium
CTCGCTCTGCTCCCTGCGCACGATCTGTTCCAGCTCGGCTTCGAGCGGCAGGAAGAGTGAGAATACGGTGCCGTGACGCGCCGCTTGCTGCGAGCTGCGCACCCGCATGCGACCGCGATGGCGGGCGACGATCTCGGCCGAGATCCAGAGGCCGAGACCGGTGCCGTTCAGGTCCTTGGTCGTGTAGAAGGGCTCAAAGATGCGCGCCCGGGTGGCGGCAGACATGCCGTGCCCGGTGTCGGCGATGGTGATCCGCACCCCGCGCGTACCCTGGGCCGGATCGGTCGCATCGTGCGAGCGCACGAGCAGCCGCCCGCCTTCCCGCATCGCGTCGATGGCGTTGGCGATCAGGTTGTTGAGCACCTGGCGAATATCGTTCTCAAAGCAAAGCACCGGCGTATGGCTGCGATAGGCGACCAGCACCTGGATCCCGGAGTTGGCCAGGCGTCCCTGGTAGAGGTCGATGACCCCGCCGACCAGCGATCCCGCCGAGCAGAGCGTGGGCCTGACCGACTGGCGGTGGAAGCGCAGCGTCTGGGTGGCGATCTGCGAGACCCGGGCCACCTCCGCCTGCGCGGTCTCCACGTACCTGGTCGCCGAGGCGGGCAGGTCCGGCTGCACCGCGATCAGGTAGAGCAGGTTGGTGATCGCCTCCAGGGGGTTGTTGATCTCGTGCGAGATGGAAGTAGCCAGGCGCCCGACCGCGGCCAGCTTCTCGCTCTGGACCAGGGCTGCCTCGGCCTGCTTCTGGCGGGTGATCTCCTGGGAAACGGCGCTGATGGCCTGCACGCTGCCGTCGCTCGCGTAGACCGGAGAGCAGTGCACCGTCCAGTAGCGATGCTCGCCCGGCCGGCCGGCGAGCTCGCCGTCGATGAGTTGATCCCGCACCGGCTCTCCCCGGGCGACCCGCTCAAAGAGCTCGTGCAGGCCGGGGATGGGGGCCATCTCGGTCAGGGTCTTGCCGAGCACCTGCTCGGGGCGCAGGCCGAAGAACTCGGCCTGGCGGTCGTTGAGGCGCAGGTAGCGAAACTGGACCGGGTCAAAGAGCGCCAGGCCGATCGGCGCGGTGCGTAAACCGCTTCGATCTCGGCGCGCTGCCGCTCGGACTCTTCCTGCTTGAGGCGCATGGCCTCCCGGGTGCGGCGCTCTTCGGTGACATCGCGGGAGAAGACGATGATGCCATCCTCGGCCGGCTGCGCCTCGATTGCGATCCACATATGGAGCGGCTCCGGATAGTAGACCTCGAAGCGACACGGGACCCCGGTCTCCATGGTGCGAAAGTAGTTTTGGCGAATGGGCGAGTCCTCGCGATAGGCCTCCGGGAAACACTCCCAAAGGTTCCTGCCGAGGATCTCGCCGCTCGGCGCGAGCATCTCCTGCGCCCGCCGATTGAGGAAGGTGATCTTCCAGTTGCGATCGACCGAGACCACCGTATCGGTGGTTGCAGCCAGCACCTGCTCGAGCTGGCGGGCGAGGGCCAGCCTGGCCGCCTCTTCCCGTTTCTGCGCGGTAAGGTCGCGGTAGATCAGCGCAATGCCGGTTTCCACCGGCAGGATGCGGATATCGGTTGTCAGGTCGAAGGGCTCGTAGTGGAAGCAGTAGCGGCCTTCCACGCGCGTCTGCATGACGCGGCGATACTGCCGTTCGAGTTCCGTTCCGACGGTGTCGGGATAGAGCTCCCAGTGCGATTTGCCGTTCAGGTGCTCCTCGCGGATGTGGCTCAGCCGGCGCGCATTGCGGTTGGCATAGACGATGCGCCACTGGCGGTCGAGCATGAGGACGCCATCCTCGGCCGCCTCGAGCACCTGCGCGATGTCCGCGCTCAAAGGATCCTTTACCAGGAAGAGATCCCGGATCTTCTCTGGCAGCCCGCCGTCGGGTGTCGGGTTCATGCGCGTCCGTTTCCAAACGGGATGGTTCCGCCCCGGAGTGATCGGGCGGAGCGAGCATCTTCGCATCATGGCACAGGCGCCGGCCCGGGGTCGCGTGTGCGCGACCCGGAAGTAACCTGGCTGCTGCTGGCTGGCCTCGCCGGCGAGGTTTCTCCTCTCGGCTTTCGGGCCCGCGCGCCTCCGGCAGCCCCCGGCGCGGTCTCCCGCGGCTCAGTCTCCGCGGGCGCGCTCGACCGCCCGCAGCACGGCGCTCGCCTTGTCCAGGCACTCCTGGTGTTCCTGCTCGGCGACCGAGTCGGCCACAATCCCGGCGCCGGCCTGCAGGTGGCCCTGCTTGCCCTGGAGCAGCAGCGTGCGGATGGCAATGCAGCTGTCCAGATTGCCGCTGAAGTCGGCATAGAGCACGCTTCCGCCGTAGATGCCGCGGCGGGCCGGCTCGAGCTCCTCGATGATCTCCATCGCCCGGATCTTGGGCGCGCCCGAGAGCGTGCCTGCCGGGAAGCAGGCCCGGAAAGCGTCGATCGCGTGGAGCCCCTTCCGCAGCGTGCCCTCGATCGCGCTCACGATGTGCATCACGTGGGAGTAGCGTTCGATGCGCATCAGGTCCTTGACCCGGACCGTTCCATACTCGCTGACCCGGCCCACATCATTGCGGCCCAGGTCGACCAGCATGACGTGCTCGGCGCGCTCTTTTTCATCGGCGAGCAGCTGGTCGGCAATGGCGCTGTCGGCTTCCTCGGTGGCGCCGCGCGGCCGTGTGCCGGCTATGGGGCGATACTCGACCCGGCTGCCCGAGACGCGCACCAGCAGCTCGGGTGAAGAGCCGACGATGTGGGTGTCGGCGGGCTTGTTCAGGCCCAGGCGCAGGAAGTACATGTAGGGCGAGGGATTGACGATGCGCAGGGCCCGGTAGACCGAGAACGGGTCCACGCCCGGCTTGATGTCAAAGCGCTGCGAGAGCACGACCTGGAAGATATCGCCCGCGGCGATGTACTGCTTGGCCCTGGCGACCGCCTCGAGAAAACGCGACTTCGGGGTGCGTGCGTGTATCTTGAGGGGCTTGCCGGTGGGGGTGGGCCGGCGCGCGGCCGAGCGGGGCAGAGGCCGGGCCAGCCGGCCGGCCAGCCGCTCCAGGCGCTCCAGGCCCTCGACATAGGCGCATTCGGCCGGGCTATCTCGCACGTTGACGGTGACGATCAGCAGGATCTCCTTGCGGATGTGATCAAAGGCGAGCACCTCGTCAAAGAACATCAGCGAGGCGTCCGGCATGGCCAGCTCGTCTTGGGCCAGAGTGGGCAGCGCCTCGATCTGCCGCACCACATCGTAGGAGAAGAACCCGACCGCGCCGGCCGTAAACGGCGGTAGCCCGGGGATCTGCGCCGGGGTGTGGCCGCCGAGGGCCGCCTGCAGGGCCGCGAAGATGTCGCCCTCGGGGACCTCGGTCGTGCGGGCGCCGATCTTGCCGTCTCGGGCGGCCGCCTCGCGGATGGAGAGCGTGCGCCCGCGCGCAACGATGGTCTTGTAGGGCCGTATGCCGATGAAGGTGTAGCGGCCGATCTTTTCGCCGCCCTCGACCGACTCGAGGAGGAAGCACTCCGGCTCGCGCTTGGCGTCGCCGGCCAGGCGGAGGAACGCCGTCACCGGCGTCTCGAGGTCGGCATTGAGGGTCAGGTAGAGCGGCACCAGGGTGTGCCCTTGGGCAAGACGCAGGAACTCGGGGCGGTGCGGGAGGGCTTGCTGGGTCATGTGGGCGGCCATGGGCTGGTGAACCCAAGTGTATCCGGGGCGCGGCGGGTTGCGCAGAGACGCGACCGGATCCACCTCTCTTGGAGAGCCTTGCGGGTGAGCGGAGTCCCGGCGTCCGGCGTGTCCCGGGCACCTCGACCCGAAGCCTGCGGCTTCACCTCGGCGGCCATCGCATGCGCGTCCCTACCATGCCGCTCCGGTAGCTGGCACCGGTCACGGTTGCGATGTTCGCGACACGCGTCTTCGATCACCCGGATCTCTGTGCGTGCTCCCGCAAGCTCGAAAACGGTGCCCGCCCCCCGATGGAATGCCCGGCTGCTCCCATCCGCTTCGCGTCGGGGTGAAGCGTTCCCTGGGGGCCCGAACTCAGGCTCTCTGCGCAGGTCTCCCAGGGCCGCAGTCAAAGCCGCTGCACGCTCCCACCGGAACACCAGGCCCTGAGCCGTGGCGGGGATTTTCAAAAAATTCGCCGGGAGACCGTTCCGGGACAGGGCATGCCCTTGGTGCGGCGAGTCGGGCGGCCGGGTTGCCGCTGCCGGACCGGGAGCCTATACTCGGGAACGTTTGGTCTGGATCCGGCTGGGGAGCGCCGCTGCCTGTTTCGGACGGCGCCCGGGCGGCGTGGCGAGCGCGGCCTGAGCGCCCTCGGGCCGCGTCCCAGCCAAGCGCGTCCAAGCCATCAAGGAGTCGGCCATGAAGGGTACCATCTCGCTCGAGCAGGAAATCAATCCCTGGGAGGCGCAGGCGGCGCGTTTCGACTTTGCCGCGCGCAAGCTGAACCTCGAAGACGGACTCTGGAAGCTGCTGCGGCACCCATCGCGGGAGATCATCGTGCACTTTCCGGTGATTATGGACGACGGGCGGACCGAGGTATTCACCGGCTACCGGGTCCAGCACTCGCAGGCCCGGGGCCCCGGCAAGGGCGGCATCCGCTATGCGCCCGACGTCACCCTGGACGAAGTGCGGGCGCTCGCGAGCTGGATGACCTGGAAGTGCGCGGTGGTCAATATTCCCTTCGGCGGCGCCAAGGGCGGGGTGATCTGCGACCCGAAGAAGATGTCCACCGGAGAGCTGGAGCGGATGACCCGCCGCTACACCTGCGAGATCATCGACTTTATCGGACCGGAGAAGGACGTTCCCGCGCCGGACATGGGCACCAACGAGCAGATCATGGCCTGGATGATGGACACCTACTCGATGCACATGCGGCAGACGGTGACCAGCGTGGTGACCGGCAAGCCGGTCAACATGGGCGGCTCGCGGGGCCGCAAGGAGGCGACCGGGCGCGGGGTGCGGGTGGTCTGCGACGAGGCGCTCAAGCTGCTCGGCATGCCGCGCGAAGGCTCGCGGGTGATCCTGCAGGGGTTTGGCAACGTAGGTTCGAACGCCGCGCTGCTGATGCAGGAGTCGGGCTACCGGATCCTCGGGCTGGCGGAGTTTGACGGCGGTCTTTACAACGCCAAGGGCATCGACATCCGCGCGCTCACCGAGTACAAGAAGCGCAACGACACGACGCTGGGCTTCCCTGGCGCCGAGGCGGCGGACCCCGACGACCTTCTGCTCGAGGAGTGCGAGATTCTCATTCCGGCGGCGATGGAGAACGTGATCACCAGCCGGAATGCGGACCGTATCCGCGCGCGCATTGTGGCCGAGGGCGCCAATGGCCCGACCACCGCGGTGGCCGACGAGATCCTGGCCGACAAGCGGATCTTCGTCATCCCCGACATCCTGGCCAATGCGGGCGGAGTGACCGCCTCCTACTTCGAGTGGGTGCAGGACCGGCAGGGCTACTTCTGGAAGGAAGCCATGGTCAACGAGCAGCTCGACGCCATCCTGGCCGAGAGCTTTGACGATGTGGTCCGCTATGCGCAGGCCCACAACGTCAACAACCGGATCGCGGCATACATGCTGGCCATTGACCGGGTCGCGTTCACGATCAGGCAGCGCGGACTGTACGCCTAGGGCTCAGCGCGGATCCGGTTCGCCCCGCCCCGCGGCGCATGTCGACGGCAGACCGGCGCCGTTCTGCGGGTGGCGAGTCGGTCGCGCGGGTTGCGCGCGAGCCGCCGCCCGGAAAGATGCGAAACTTTCCTTCTCTGTGCCCTCTTGCGACACCTGCTTTCGGACGATACAGCTAGCATGTTCGAAACAACGACCACCCTTCCTTCTGGTACCCGGGCGGCTGGCCCGGGCGAGAGCGCTGCGAGCCTGCAGAGCTTCCCCATGGAACACGAAGCAGAGTTTGCCGAAGTGCAGGCAGCGGCGCCCAACAAGAGTCTGGTTCCCACCGCACTCGGAGCCGGGCTGCTGTTCCACGCACTGCTGATCGCCGAACGGCAGGCGCTCGGGCTGCCTCCGAACTCCTTCCTCAGCCGCGGTGTTCCGGTGACCCTCGGCCTGCTGGCCCTCTTTCTGCTTCCGCCGCGGCACCAGCAGTACACCCGCGCCCTGCTCTGTGTCGTCGGCTGGGGTTCGATCGTGGCCCTGATGGCGGGCGTCGACCCGTCCTCGGACGGCGCCCTGCTTGGTCTTCAGACCGGGATCGCGGCGCTGCTGCTGATCTTTGGCTGGACGGCGCGGCTGGCCCCGGTTTGGACGGCCCTGTTGAGCCTGGGCATGCTGGTAGCCGACGCCGGGGTGCTGGCCGGCTCGCGGGGCGGGTTTACGACCTTGAAGCTCGATGCGCTCTTTGCGCCGGCCTTTGCAGCCGCCTTCACCCTGCAGACGGCGCTGGCCCGGAGGGAGGCGGCCCGGCGCGACTTTCTCGCCCTGCGGGCTGCCGCCTTTGAGGGCGTGCACCTGGAGGAGGCTGCAGAGGAGAGCCGCCACCTCGATCCGGTGACGGGCGTGGGCAGCCGCGCCGCCTTTGACATGCGCCTGCGGGCGGCCTGGGAGCATGCCGCCAGCCGACGCAACTCGGTGGCCCTGCTGATGTTCTCGATCGACAACTTCACCACCAAGAAGCGCGAACATGGCCAGCGCTACGCCGACATGCTGCAAAGCAAGATCGCGGCCATCCTCAAGGAGAGCCTCCGCCGCTCTGACGATATGGTCGCCCGCTACGATGTGCAGCACTTCGTCGTCATGCTGCCCGGCGTCGGCACCGAAGGCGCGACCCAGATCGGCGAGCGTCTGCGCGGGACCATCGAAGAACTCACCGTCTATGTGGGCAACGAGCGGCACCGGGCCACGGTCACGGTCGGTGTGGCCAGCCTCCGGGCCAAGCGTTCGGTCGAGCGGGAGCGGCTGATCGAGTGCACCACGCGGGCCCTCGAGCAGGGCAAGCAGAGCGGCAGCAATATTGTGTGTGTGGAGGGGCGGGGCTGCTTGCCGCGCATGGTCTAGTACGCGGCAAGCAGCCATGCCGGCCTGAGTTCCCGGGCGCGGGATCGGCGCGGCATGAGCCGGGATGCGCGGGAGATTGAGCCCGGGCAGGAGCGCGGAACGAGCCGGGATGCCCTGGAGATGCGTTGCAGACGAGCCCCACCCTGAGCCGGCCTGCGCTGGACATCCGCTAGGTATCCGCTGGAGATGCTCTCCAGATCGGCTCGCGCTGGGCTCG
>CAZZYH010000166.1:0-7082 GCA_964658225.1 Vulcanimicrobiota bacterium
AGCTCGTTACTGAGTGGGTTTGTTCTGCACGGTTTTGAAGTACGCCTGCGTTCTGCCTTGCTCCGATATCAGCGAATTTCAATTTTTAAGGAATACCATCACCATGGAACAAGGCACAGTTAAGTGGTTTAACGACGCAAAGGGTTTCGGCTTCATCACGCGTGAGAGCAACAACGAAGATGTTTTCGTCCACTTCACGGCGATCAGCGCAAACGGCTTCCGCAGCCTTCAGGAAGGTCAGCGCGTCCAGTTCAACGTCGTGCGTGGCCCGAAGGGCTTCCAGGCCGAGAACGTTCAGGCCATCTAGTTTTAAGCCGTCCCCGTCGGATTCCCGGGTCCCGGGGGAACGGCATCATAGCGTAGGCAAAAAGCGGCGGCCCGCAAGGCTGCCGCTTTTGCTTTGGCCTGGCATTACTCTCGCTCCGCCGTCACTGCGAAGCGAGCTCCCTGCGGATCAGAGCAGTGGGCGATCCAGCCTCCGCCCGGCACCTGCCTGGGTTCCGTGAGCACCTGCCCACCCGCCTTATGAACCCGCCCGACTGCTGCTTTCACCGAGTCTACGGTGAAGTAGTAGAGCCACATGGCTTCAGGCATCTCCGCCGTCCTGGTCAGCATGCCACCGACCGGCACCCCACTCGCATCGGTCCCAAACATACGGTATATCCCCATCGCGCCCATATCGACCGACCCGGCCTCGGTCCATCCGAAGAGCCCTGCGTAGAAGACAAACGCGGTCTCCATCTTGCCGGCGTGCAGCTCACGCCAGCCGACATGGCCGGGCATCCTGGGGTCAGGGGCCGGCGGCGAACCACCCTGAGGCTGAAAGAGAATCAGGCGCGCTCCGTCAGGATCGGCCACCGCCGCATAGCGTCCAATGCCGGCAATGTCTGAGGGTGCGCGATGCACCGTACCGCCGGCTGCTGCCAGGCGGGTGGCAGACTCCTCTACATCCGGTACGCCGATATGGCCCATCCACCTGGGGGGCGTGCCTTCGGTCAGCATTGCTGAGGGCGCCTGCATGAGGCCCCCGATCGTTTCCGACCCCATCGACAACAGGAAATATGCAGCGTTCGCCATGCCGGCGTCCCTGATCTCCCAACCGATCACATCGTGGTAGAAGGAGCCGGCGGCCTGGACGTCGGTGGTCACCAGGTCGTACCAGACAAAGTTTCCCTGGCCTTGCGGCATGCGCGTTCTCCCTCCCGTTTTCGCATGGAAAGGTAGTGCACGCCCGGTTCCGCAGGCAAGAGAAAAACGGCGGACGGGCTAGGCGGCGCTGGTGCCGTGACACTTCTTGAACTTCTTGCCCGAGCCGCAAGGGCAGAGATCATTGCGGCCGACCTTCTCGGCGGCGGCGCGCTGCTCGGGCGCCGGGGCCACGCCGTTGCCGCGGCTCATCTGCAGCTCTTCGCGCTTGCGGTCTTCAAAGGCGCGCTCGATGTGGTCGACCGTGGTCGCGGGACCCTCGACCGGCGGGGTGGCCGCGGAGCGCCGACGCATGGGAGCATAGGCTCCGGTCGGACGCGAGGGCGCGGCAAACCCGGGGCCCGAGCCCGAGTAGGACCGGGGATTCTGCGGCATCGCGGCCGGCTTGGGCGGCCCGCCATTGGCAGCAGGCGCCGCCGCTCGAGGGGCGGCAGGCGCGGAAGCAGGCGCTTCCACGGCCGCGGTGCCGGGTACCGGGGCGTGGCTGGCAGGCGCGGCGGTTTCAAGCTCAGGCGCAGCACCGGCGAGCGCGCGCAGGATGGTCTCATCCTGGGTGTTCGGGCGCAGAGGAATGGCAATCGGCTGCCCGTCCGGCCCGACGATCTGCATGTGGAACAGATAGCGGACCGTATCCTCCTGGAAACGGGTCATCATCTGCTCGAACATGTCGAAGGACTCGCGCTTGTAGGCGACCAGCGGGTCCTGCTGCCCGTAGCCCCGCAGGCCGATGCCCTCTTTGAGGTGGTCCATGTTGAGCAGGTGATCTTTCCACAGACCGTCGAGCACCGAGAGCATGATCATGCGCTCGTGGTAGCGCATGGCCTGCTCGCCGATGATCTGCTCCTTGGCCGCGTAATGGTCGCGCAGATGCTCAAAGATCGTCTCGCCCAGCTGGTTGCGCGAGAGCTGCTCGGGCTCAATGCCGGCCGCCTGGAGCTTCAGCCCGTAGTGATCCTGCACCTTGGCTGCCAGCGAGGCCGTATCCCACTGGTCGGGGTGCACCTTCTCGGGCGCGGTCTCGTCAAGGATCGTGGACAGGATATTGGCGACGTAATCTTCGACGATCAGCTCGCGCTGGTCGAGTCCTTCGAGCAGCGAGTGGCGCAGCCCGTAGACCGCCTCGCGCTGCTTGTTCATCACGTCGTCATACTCGAGCAGGTGCTTGCGAGACTCGAAGTTCTGCGCCTCGACGGCCTTCTGGGCGGCCTCGATCCGGCGCGAGATCATGCCCGACTCGATCGGCACGCCTTCTTCCATGCCCATCTTCTGGAGCAGCGTCGAGACCCACTCCTTGGCGAAGATCCGCATCAGGTCGTCTTCAAGCGACAGGTAGAAGCGCGAGGCGCCGGGGTCGCCCTGGCGTCCGGCGCGGCCACGCAGCTGGTTGTCGATCCGGCGCGACTCGTGCCGCTCGGTGCCCAGGATGTGCAGGCCGCCGGCGGCGAGCACGGCTTCGTGGTCCTGCCGGGTGGCTGCCTCGTGGTGCGCGTAGGCCTGGTCCCAGCTGGCCTGGGTAGTTTCAAACTCCTGCCCCTGGTAGTAAAAGCGCAGCATGCCCGGTGCGGCTACCGGCTGGATGGCCCCCTCGGCGGCCGCGACCGGGCGAGCCACATTCTGGCGGACGAGATCCTGCTTGGCCATGAACTCCGGGTTGCCGCCCAGCAAGATATCGGTTCCGCGGCCGGCCATGTTGGTGGCGATGGTGACCATGCCATGGCGTCCGGCCTGGGCGACGATCTCGGCCTCGCGCTCGTGGAACTTGGCGTTCAACACGACGTGGCGCACGCCCTTGCGCTGCAGGATCTGCGAGAGCAGCTCTGACTTTTCGATCGAGGTGGTGCCGACCAGCACCGGCTGCTTGGCCTCGTGCAGCCGCGCAATCTCGTCCGCGACCGCGAAGTATTTCTCCTGCGAGGTCCGGTAGACCACGTCCGGGTTCTCGATCCGCCGCATCTCGCGGTTGGTCGGGATGACGACGATCTCCAGCTTGTAGATCTTGTCAAACTCGGCCGCCTCGGTCTCGGCGGTACCCGTCATTCCGGCCAGCTTCTTGTAGAGCCGGAAGTAGTTCTGGAAGGTGATCGTGGCGAGGGTCTGATCCTCGCGCCGGATGGTGACATTTTCCTTGGCCTCAACCGCCTGGTGCAGCCCATCCGACCAGCGGCGGCCCGGCATCAGACGTCCGGTGAACTCATCGACGATGATGACCTCCGGCCCGTTCTGTCCATCCTTGACGACATACTGCACGTCGCGCCGGTAGAGCGCATGCGCCTTGATGGCGACCTCGACGTGATGCTTCAACTCCCAGTTCTCGACCTCGGCGATGTTGCCGATCCCGAGCAGGCCTTCGATCTTCTCCCAGCCCTCGTCCGTTACCGTGATCGACCGGTGCTTTTCATCGACGACGAAGTCGCCGGTCAGCGTCTTCGTCTCCCCTTCCTCGATCTCTTCGCCGCGCTCGAGCCCCGGGATGATGCGGTTGACCTTGACATACTTGTCGGTGGTCTGGTCGGTGGGCCCGGAGATGATCAGCGGGGTCCGTGCCTCGTCGATCAGGATCGAATCCACCTCGTCGACGATCGAGAAGTAGTGTCCGCGCTGCACGCAGTCGGCCAGCTCAAACTTCATGTTGTCGCGCAGGTAGTCGAAGCCGTACTCGTTGTTGGTTCCGTAGGTGATGTCGGCGGCGTAGGCGGCCCTGCGCTGCGCATCGTCCAGGTCGTGCACGATCACGCCCACGGTCAGGCCGAGGAACTCGTAGATCTTGCCCATCCACTCGGCGTCGCGCTTGGCCAGGTAGTCGTTGACCGTAACCACATGTACGCCGCGCCCGGCCAGCGCGTTCAGGTAGACGGGCAGCGTGGCGACCAGGGTCTTGCCCTCGCCGGTCCGCATCTCGGCGATCTTGCCCTGGTGCAGCACCATTCCGCCGATCAGCTGCACGTCGAAGTGGCGCATGTTGACCGCGCGCCGGCTCGCCTCGCGCACCACCGCGAAGGCCTCGGGCAGCAGCTCATCGAGCACCTGCTTCTCCGCCTCGGCGATGCCGATCGCGCCCTCTTCGTCTTTCTCGCTCAGCGCGCCGCGCGCGGCCACAATGCGCGCCCGGAACTCAGCCGTCTTGGCGCGCAGGCCCTCATCGGAGAGCGCCTGCATGGCGGGCTCGAACGCCGCGATCTCCGCAACCACAGGCACCAGGCGCTTGATGATGCGCTCATTACTGGTCCCGAAAACCTTTGTCAGCACACTACCGATCAAGAGACAACCCTCACCAGCTAGTGTACTACCGGCCGTAGGGGCGGCCGCGCTTCGCGCCGGCTCCGTTGTCGCAGAGGCATGCGGCTCGCCCTGTCGGCGAGACTTGCAGAGGGCGGCGGTTTACCGACCCAGCTGCTCGTTCAAGAAGCGCGCCATGAGGGCGTAAGCCTCGCGCGACTCGGGCAGGCTGACGTCGTTCCAGAAGGCGTGCGGCAGCCCGTCGAAGACAACCAGCTGCGCGGCGACCCCGTCCCGCATCCACGCCCGCTCCATGGTGGCGGTGCCGCTGAGCAGGATGTCGCGGCTGCTGGTGAGAAACAGCGTCGGCGGCAGCCCGTGCAGGTCGGAGTCGTTGGGCGAGAGAACCGCGTCCAGCGGGTCCGCGGATCCGGTGTATTCCGGATCGATCGAGTGATGGTCCGGGTTCGGCCGGGGCGGATCGAGATGGCCGGAAAAGCCTTCCAGGGTAAACAGCGCGGACGATTCCCCTTGCGCGGTCATATCGCCGAAGCCGGAGAAGATGCCCAGCGCCGCCGGTTCGGGCAGGTGGAGCTGCTTGAGCCGCACGGCGACTTCCCCGGTCAGGATTGCGCCGGCGGAGGTGCCATAGATCCCAATGTGCTCGGGCTTGTAGGTCTTGAGCAGCTCGCGATAGACCGCGATCGCGTCTTCGAGCGCGGCGGGGTAGGGGTGCTCCGGCGCGAGCCGGTAGAGCACCGAGACGACCCGGGTGCGGGTCAGGTTGGCGACCGGGATCGACTCGGTGTAGGAGCCGGAGTCGGAGTTGAAGCCGCCGCCGTGCAGGCAGATCAGCACGCGGTCTTTGCGGACAGGCATTGGCCCTGGATCCCCGCACACCTGGCCAACGGCCTCCCTCGCATGCCGAAGCACGGAAGAGTGGAGAGGATCGCCACAACCCCTGCCGGGCTCGGACACCGGTCCGATGACAGCGTCGGGCAGCGGATCGACCACGCGCACCGGCACGCCGCCGACGCTTGTTTCCTCGGTGATCTTCACCGGGTAAACAGCAGCCGACTTCTTCCCCGCCCCGGTCTGCCAGGCATCCGTGCCCGACCGCCGCTCGGCCAGGGTCTGCGGCTTGGCTGCATCGGAAACAGGCTTGGACCAGCGTGCCCGGGCCTCGTCGCTGAGGGTAGCGGGCAGGGGGACGACGCGGGTGATATGCGCGGTGCCGTCGGCGTCGATCACGCTCGTGTCGGTCGTCGGACCGGGCGGCGGAGTACCGGCAGCAGACTGGGCGACGGCGGTTGCGCCCAGGCCGGTCAACAGGGTCAGAAGACACACGAAGTCACGCATGCGCTCTAGCCTAGCCTGCGCGAGGCAAGCCGGTCCAAGGCGATCCGGGTGGGAGCACGTTCTTCTCTTCGGATCACCTCGGTCCATGGCGGACCAGGGACCCATCAGACCGCCGTTCGATCCTTCCGCAGTTCCGGGAACAGGCCGGGCAGCAGTGACCCGGAGCACCAGACGCCGCGAACGCGGCTGGCGTGGCGGGCGCTACTTCGCCCGGGGATGGGTGCGGTCGTAGACCTCGGTGACATGCGAGACGGTGAGCTGGGTGTAGCGCTGGGTGGTCGAGAGCCGCGCGTGGCCGAGCAGTTCCTGGATCGCGCGGAGGTCCGCGCCTTCCTCGAGCATGTGCGTGCCGAAGGCGTGGCGCAGGGTGTGTGGGTGGGTCTCGGCGGGCAGCCCATAGGCGACGGCGAGCTGCTTCAGGATGCGCCCCACCGAGCGGGTGGTGAGCCGGCTGCCTTCGGCGATACGCAGCGGGAGCAGCAACGCCGGCAGCGTTCGCTGGGCGCGCGCCAGCAGCGCTTCTCGCTCCGGCAGGTACGCCTCGAGTGCCTCGGCGACGGCAACGCCCATGGGAACGTAGCGCTGTTTGCGGCCCTTGCCGTGGATCAGCAGCACCGCGTTTGCATGGTCCAGGTCGGCGAGATCGAGCCCCGCCAGCTCGGCATTGCGGATGCCGCAGCCGTAGAGCAGCTCGAGGATGAGCCGGTCGCGGGCCGGCCACGCGCTGGCAGCAGAGCCGGCGGGCTTGGACGCGGTCGAGCCTGCCGTCGGCAAACCTGCCGGCCGGCTTCCAATGCTCTCGACCAGCCCGTTCATCTGCTCGGAGCTCGGTACGCGGGGCAGCCGGCTGGCCCGCCTGGGGCTGGCGACCAGCAGGCCGACATTCTGCTCGACCAGCCCGCGGCGCGCCATCCATCGGATCCAGGACCGGACCGCCGCGAGCGCGCGGGCAATCGAGCTCTTCTCCAGTCCTGCCGCGTGCAGGCTGCCCAGCCAGGCGCGGAGATGCAGGTGGGTGATCGAGCCGGGCCCTGCATCGGAGGGAAGCGCGAGCGACAGCCAGGCAGTAAAGTTGGCCAGCTCGCGGCGGTAGGCACGCAGCGTGTGGGTCGAGGCGTTGCGCTCATGCGCCAGGGCCTCGAGGTACGCGGAGGCGAGGCGCCCGAGCGCGGTGGGCGCGCCTCGGGACAAGCTCGGTTGCGGATCAGGGTCGTTGGGCAGCAAAGTCTCTCGATTCCGGGACGGGCCGGGCCCAGCTTCATAAGCCTGTTCCGGGCCCAGCTTCCTGATCTGGCTTGCTG
>CAZZYH010000167.1:0-6964 GCA_964658225.1 Vulcanimicrobiota bacterium
AGTTCAACGATGCCTTCGGCAAGATCAATGAGCACTTCGGCGCAACCTTTGCCCGGCTCTTCGGCGGTGGGCAGGCATTGATGCGGTTGACGGATGAAGAGAACTCTGCCGACTCCGGCATCGACATCGTTGCCCAGCCGCCCGGCAAGAAGCTGCAGAACGTCTTTTTACTTTCGGGCGGCGAAAAGGCGCTGACTGCGCTCTCGCTGCTGATGGGTATCTTCGAGTTTCAGCCCGCGCCCTTCTGCGTCCTGGACGAAGTCGACGCGCCGCTCGATGAATCGAATGTCGGACGGCTGGCCGAGATGCTCCGCTCGATGGCCAGCGATACGCAGTTCGTCATGGTCACCCACTCCAAGCGCATGATGAGCGCCGCCGACATGATCTACGGCGTCACCATGCAGGAGCCTGGCGTCTCAAAGTTGGTCAGTGTGCGGCTCGGCAGCCAGGATCGCGGCAGCCGGCGAGCCTCTGCCTGAGCGGTGCGGATCCCCGCAGGCCGCGGCACGCAGCCCCGTATCGCTCAAACGGAAACCCTCCCGGCCTCCCCGACCAAGCTTGATCGTTTCACGGCTTCCCGTGGC
Source organism: Vulcanimicrobiota bacterium (assembly GCA_964658225.1). Lineage (GTDB taxonomy): Bacteria > Acidobacteriota > Terriglobia > Terriglobales > Acidobacteriaceae > EB88. Next base: position 585 of record CAZZYH010000167.1, read on the forward strand.
CGGATGCGCCGGGCGTAATCTTCTTCAGCAGAAACTCCTGGAACAATGCCCCGATCGCTCCCCCGGCTGTGCCGATCAGCGCGTTGTCGATCGTAGTCGTCACCCCGCTCCGCTCGTCTGCAGGATAGTAAAGGTTCGACAGCGCGCCGGCGGCCAGGTTGCCGCCGATGTTTGCATAATTGGGCTGCCAGCGGCCGTTGTCTCCCTTGCAGATCACAGTGGTTGCGATCGCGTAGAGGGCCCTTTGGCGGATGGTGCCGGTGCCCTTGTAGAAGTAGCGCGGGTCCTGGTGAAAGAGCACGGGCAGCGCCGCGCCTCCGATCATCGAGCCGATCCACCCGTCTCCCCAGGAGGCGCTGAAGCGCTTGGCAAAACCCTGGGCGCCTTGCCCGTAGCCGCGAAAATCGTTCTGCGCCTGCTCGACGCCGGCGATGCCGGCGCTTGCGAGAAAGGCCTCGGGATCAATCGAGCTGCGCAAGGCCAGCTTAAACTTCTGCTTCGCCGTAAGCGGCGCCGCATTCCAGACGTAGCTGGTGTAGAAGTTCGGAATCACGCCAAGCACGCGCTGCTTCTCTTCGATCCTGACCTGCTCGGCAGCCAGATCGTGCTGCGAGAAGATAACCAGCACCTCCGTTGTCGCGGATGCGATCTTGAGCGTGATTGCGGGCAGATCCAGGTCCGCGCCCGGCGGCATGGGGATCGAGGTCTCTGCCCAGTTGGCAAACCCGGCCGCATGGATGGCAAGCCGGTAGGTGCCGGCATCGACCCCGGCGAAGCTGAAGTAGCCCCGCTCGTCGGTAGCCGCAGTCCTGCTCTCGCCGGTAGCGGTGTTTTCAAGCGTCACCGCGGCTCCGGCGACCAGGTCGCCGTTGCTATCGAGGACGGTCGCGCTCATGGTCCCTCGCCTAGGGGCCGGCTCCGAGGGAGCTGCCGCCTGGGGCGCGTCGGGCAGGTTGGCATCGATGGCCGCCCGTGCGGACCCGGCTGCTGCTCGATCGACCGGCACGGCCTGGGCAGGCAACACGCCGGGCAACGCGAGCAGGGGGATCAGGGCGAGCACGGGCTTCCATCCGGGGCGGCGCGCCCGGGCACGACTCCGTCCCGGAGTCGCCTTCCGTTCTTCGCAGGTGCGATCGGCCGGCATCGGGTTCTTCTTTCAGACGCAATGGATCTCGGAGAAGCTGCGCCCTGCGCAGCGGGTGGCATGCGTGTCCGACACCAGCCTCTCACGAGCGCACGAAAAAAGGCCCGCCGGCAAGCGGGCCCTTCGTTACTTTTGCGGCTGCCATCCCGCGCTCGTTAGGCTCCGGCGTGCTCGAGCACGTCCTCGCGCAGCAACTCGTCGGTCAACTGCTCTTCGGTCGACTTGGGCAGGGCGATGGCGAGCACATCCTCGATCCGCTTTGCATAGTGCACCGTCACGCCTTCCACCTGGTCCGGCGTCAGGTCTTCTTCAACCTGCTGGCGCACCTCGGCGGGAAGGATCACCTGCTGAACACCGGAACGCTTGGCGGCGAGGAACTTCTCCTTGATGCCCCCCACCGGGAGCACGTTTCCGCTCAGCGTGATCTCGCCGGTCATCGCGATCAGAGGGTGCACCGGGCGATCGGTGAGCAGCGAAACCAGAGCAGTGGCCATCGTCACGCCCGCCGAAGGACCGTCCTTCGGGATCGCGCCCGCAGGCACGTGGATGTGAATGTCGATGTCCTTGGTGAAGTCTTCCTCCAGGCCCAGCGAGGCGGCGTTGGATCGTACCCAGGTCAGCGCCGCCTGCATGGACTCCTGCATGACCTGGCCGATCTGACCGGTCATGGTGAAGCCACCCTTGCCCTTCATGCGGTTGGCTTCGATAAAGAGCACGTCGCCGCCGGCCGGGGTCCAGGCCAGGCCCACGGCCACGCCTGGCCGCGCCGTCCTCTCCGCCAGCTCCGTGTCCACGCGCACCTTGATGCCGCCCAGGAACTCGATGACCGTCTGCCTGGTGACGACCAGCTTATCGGTCGCCCCCTCGGCGATGCGCCGCGCCTGCTTGCGGCAGACCGTTCCGATCAGCTGCTCGAGCCGCCGCACTCCGGCCTCGCGGGTGTAGTGGCGCACAATAAAGCCGACCGTATCCTCGGGAATCTCGATCTGCTCCGGCGTAAGGCCGTTCTCGAGGATCTGCCGGGGCACCAGGTAGCGGTTGGCAATGTGGCGCTTGTCCTCCTCGGCGTAGCCGGCCAGCTCAATGATCTCCATGCGGTCGCGCAGGGGCTCGGGGATCGTATCAAGCTGGTTCGCGGTGCAGATGAACAGGACCTTCGAGAGATCGAAAGGCTGGTCGAGATAGTTGTCCCGGAAGGTCGCATTCTGCTCCGGGTCGAGGGTCTCGAGCAGCGCGGCCGATGGGTCGCCACGAAAATCGCGGCCCAGCTTGTCGATCTCGTCGAGCAAAATCACCGGGTCGTTGGTGCCGGCGCGGCGCAGATTCTGGATGATCTGCCCGGGCAGCGCCCCGATGTAGGTGCGGCGGTGCCCGCGGATCTCGGCCTCGTCATGCATGCCGCCGAGCGACATGCGCTGGAACTTGCGACCGAGCGAGCGCGCGATCGAGCGGCCGAGCGAGGTCTTGCCCACGCCCGGAGGTCCGACGAAGCACAGGATCGGCCCCTTCATGTCGGGCTTCAGCCGCCGTACCGAGAGATAGTCCAGGATGCGATCCTTGATCTTTTTGAGATCGTAGTGATCCTCGTCGAGGATCTCCTTGGCCTTGGGAATGTTTACCTCGGTCCCGGTCGAAATGGCCCACGGCAACACGCCGAGCCACTCGATGTAGTTGCGCGTAAGCGAGTAGTCGGCCGCCATCGGCGACATCCTCGAGAGCCGGTTGAGCTCCTTCATCGCTTCCTTCTTGGTCTCGGCCGGCATGTTCGCCGCCTCGAGCTTGGCGCGCAGCTCGTCGATGTCCCGCTGGCCCTCGTCCTGCTCACCGAGCTCCTTCTGGATCGCCTTGAGCTGCTCCCGCAGGTAGTAGTCGCGCTGGGATTGCTGGACCTGGTCCTGCACCTCGGATTGGATCTTGCTGCGCAGCTGCTGGACCTCGGTCTCCTTGGCCAGGTGGCGGTTGATGCGTTCCAGGCGCTTCTGCACGTCGGCTGTTTCGAGCAGCTCCTGCTTGTCGCTGGTGGCCAGGAACGGCAGCGACGAGGCGACAAAGTCCACCAGGCGGCCCGGATCCTCGATCTGGCCGGCAATGGTCTGGAGCTCGTCGGAAAGGGTGGGCGATGCGCCGACGATCTGCTGGAAATCGGAGACGATATTGCGCTGCAGCGCTTCGGTCTCCGGGCCCCTGGGAGCCGTCGGCTCGTCAAGCGCCTCCACCTGAGCGGTCATAAAAGGCTCGATCTGGTTGAACTCACCCAGCTTGACCCGCTGTACGCCCTCGGTGAAGACGAACAGGCTCTGGTTCGGCATCTTGACCACCTTGTGTACCGTGGCCACCGTTCCATAGGCGTGCAGATCGCTCGGCTGCGGGTTGTCAATGCGGGCGTCGCGCTGCGCAACCACCACGATCATCTTCTCTTCGCCGAGCGACTGGATGAGCTGGATCGAACCTTCGCGCCCGACCGTCAGGGGCAGCACGGCATGGGGAAAGAGAACGGTGTCCCGGACCGGGAGCACAGGCAGCGAGCGGCCGATGGGGCGACCCTCATGGCTGGAGGAGCTGCTGGGATGGATGATGCTGAGAAAATCGTTAGGCATTGAGTATTCCCTTGTCAGATTCCAACACATTGGACGCATCAGGTTTGGGAAAGATGCAGCAGCCTCGCGCCTGCCTCATCCATTCACTCCCGGCTCATCCAGAGGATTCATCGGCAGAAGTGAGAAATACTTGCGCCTGTGGAAGACAGAGATGCACCTTCGTTTCGATCGATGAAGGCTGGGGAGGTCGCCCGGCAAGTTTTCGCATGGATGCGCGCCGCCGCGGCCGGAGGCGGCCCTACCCGGAGCGGGCGCGCCGGCGGCCTTTAGAGCGGCAGTGCCGCCCGGTAGCGGCCAAGCTCCTTGATCATCGAACAGTGGCGGGCCAGCTCGGCGAGCGCGATCTTCGCCCGGTCGGGCACCTGTTCCCCATCGGCCGGCTCCACCTGGTAGTCGGCATAGAAAACGTACTGCCAGGGAGTACCCGGTACCGGCCGGGACTCGAGCCGGGTCAGATTGATCCCGAAAGAGGCAAAGACCTGGAGCGCGGCCACCAGCGAGCCCGGCCGATTCTCGACGGCAAAGCACAGGCTGACCTTGTCGGCCGCAGCGCCGCCCGGGGCCGGAGCTTCCCGCCCGTCCGAGCGGATGAGCAGGAACCGCGTGTAGTTTTCCGGATTGTCTTCGATCGCTTCGACCAGCAGGGTGCCTCCATACTCGGCGGCTGCCTGGCGGCTCGCAATCGCTCCCCAGGTCTCGCGTCCGGCGCCGAGGACGTGCTTGACGCTGCCGGCTGTGTCGTAAAAGGAGGTAGGGCGCAGATGCGGGTTGCGGCGGAAGAAGCCGCGGCACTGGTCCAGGGCGATGGGGTGGGAGTAGACCTCGCAGAGCGTAGAAAGGCTCGCGCCGGGAGCCGCGATCAAGTTGTGGCGCACCCGCAGCAGGTGCTCCTGCTCGATGCGCACCGCATGCGCGAGCAGCAGGTCGTAGTGCTCGAGCACGGAGCCGGCCAGCGAGTTCTCGATCGGGATCACTGCCGCATCCACTGTGCCCGCCGCCAGACGAGCGAAGACCTCTGCCGAGAGTGCGCAGGGCACGAGTTGGGCGCCGGGGGCCAGCGCCAAGGCCGCCTCGTGGCTGAAGGAGCCAAGCTCCCCCTGAATGGCGATGCGCTCTGCCATGGCTTTTACCGACTCCCGCGGCCGGGGCACCGGGCGCTCCGGCCGCGGCCCGCGCAGCCGGCCGAGGCTGGGGCGGCGAGGCGATTTCCGCGCCTGGCTCCCGTTGCGCCGGCCCTGTCGCGATTTGCTCCAAACTTGATCAAACACGCAACCGAAAATCCCCCGGGCGCACCATATCTCTCCAGAACCGCTGCCATCCTGTCCCAGGAGATCACCCGTATGTTGTGGACCATCTTTGTCATCCTGCTCGTGCTGTGGCTCGTCGGGTTCATTGGCTTCCACGTCGTAGGCGCGTACATTCACATCCTGATTGTGCTGGCGATCGTTGTCCTGCTCATCCAGCTCATCACGGGCCGACGCCCGGCGCTCTAGGGCATCGGGCGCCTCGGGGCGCAGGCGAACCCTGCCCTTTCCCCGTCTGCAGGCTCGCAAAAAAGCGGGCGCTCCCCCGTGACGGCCTTTTCTCTTCTGTCGCTTACCGCTGACCCGACACGAGATGGATGCTTCTGGCCAGGAGCGCGCTTCGGGCCAGCACATCGCAGGCCACACTGACAAAGAAAACGATCGAGATCACCCCGTTCATGGTGAAGAAGGCGGCATTGATCCTCGAGAGATCCTCGGGCGAAACCATGGTGTGCTCGTAGAGCAGCAAAGCGGCGACCAGCAGGATACCCGCGATCGCGATCGTGCCCAGCGCAAACAGGTGCACGAGCCAGACCAGCAGGCCCAGCATGGCCAGGTGCATCAGGCGCGCCAGCAGGATAGCCCCGCGCACACCCAGCGCGGCCGGGATGCTGTTGAGCCCCGACGCCCTGTCATGTTCCGCATCCTGGCACGCGTAAAAGATGTCAAAGCCGGCCACCCAGAACAGCACCGCGCCGGTCAGCACAAGGATGCGCGGATCGAGCGAGCCGCGCACCGCGATCCAGGCGGCTGCGGGCGCTACCCCGAGCGCGAGGCCGAGAAAGAGATGCGACCAGCGGGTAAACCGCTTGGTATAGGAGTAGAGGAGCACGATGGCGAGAGCCAGCGGCGCCAGCAGCAGCGTCAGCAGGTTCAGTTGCGCAGCAGAGCCCAGGAAGGCCGCCGCCATCGCCAGGGTAAAGCCGCCTACAAAACTGCGGCTGAGCAGGCCTGCCGGGATCGCGCGGCCGGCGGTGCGCGGGTTCGCCGCGTCCAGGGATGAGTCGGCCCAGCGGTTGAAGGCCATCGCGGCCGAGCGCGCGGTCACCATGCAGAGAATGATCCAGAGCAGCTGCGCGGGGCGGGGCCAGCCCCCGGCCGCGAGCATCGCAGCGGTGAGCGCGAAGGGCAGCGCGAAGATCGAGTGCTCCCACTTGATCATCTCAAGCGTGGTGCCGACACTGCGTAGAAAGGCCATGTCCCCAGTTTACTCGGCTCTGGTTTACTCGGCTCCGCGCGCATTCCACGCGAGCGGGCCGGGACGCGCGCGGAGACGACTGGAAGGCGCAGCGACGTCCGCGGCCGAGGTTGCTTTGGCCGGGCAGCCCCTGCTGT
>CAZZYH010000168.1:0-6922 GCA_964658225.1 Vulcanimicrobiota bacterium
AACCGGCGACATTCAGCTTGGGAAGCTGACGTTCTGCCACTGAACTACTCCCGCCTGGGCTGAGGCTCTGTGAAGTATAGCAGCCGGGGCAGCCTTCGCCCGATCCTTCGGGCAAAGACGCACTACAGGCGGTACTGGGCGTCGGTCACATGCTCCAGCCACTCGACCGCCTGGCCATCCAGCTTCTCCTGGATGGCGATATGCGTCACTGCCGTCGTTGCGCTGGCCCCGTGCCAGTGCTTCTCGCCCGGCGCAAACCAGATCACATCCCCGGGTCGGATCTGCTCGGTCGCGGCGCCTTCGCGCTGGGCCCAGCCATGGCCGGCCGTCACGATCAGGGTCTGGCCCAGAGGATGCGTGTGCCAGGCGGTACGCGCGCCGGGTTCAAAGGTGACGATGGCCCCGCCGACGCGCGCGGGCTCGGCGGCCTGGAAAGGCTGGTCGATGCGTACCGTACCTCGGAACCAGTCGGCTGGGCCTTGCGCTGAGGCTTGAGAGCCGTTCCGCTTGATCTCCATGGGTGCTTCTCCTCCACTTGTTCGATCCTTCCCGGAAACTCGGTCCCGGGCTTCCTTCTAGAAGCTCGCGGACGTATCGTGCCGGCCGCTAGAGCCCGGTCCCCTTTTCCAGATGCTCCGGGTAGCGGTCGCCCTCAACTGAAATCTTGGCGCCGGCAGTGTCCATGTCGCGCAGGTCATCCGCCGTTAGCTCAATGTCGACTGACCCATTGTTCTCCTCCAGCCGCGAGCGCTTGAATTGCCTCGGCCTCCGGCTTCCGCCACGAAAGCGAATCCTCGCTCCGCAGAGCGGCAACCGGTTGCACGGCGTGCGCGCGGCGGATCGTCGCTACGCCGGCTTCGGAGAGGCCGAAAGAGTTTACCTTGCCCTGCTCGATCAATTCCTTGACCGCTCCGGCCACGGCTTCGATGGGCATCTCCGGGTCGACGCGGTGCCGGTAGAACAGGTCGATGGCCTCGACGTGGAGCCGCTTGAGCGACCCCTCGGCCACCTGCTTGGTGTGCCCGGGGCGACTGTTCAGGGCTGCTTGCCGGGCTTGCCACCGGGCGTGACGTCGAACCCGAACACGGTCGCGATCACGACCGTGTCCCGAACGGGCGGGAGCGCTTTGCCGAGCAGCTCCTCATTCGTAGAGGGCCCGTACACCTCAGCCGTGTCAAAGAAGGTGATGCCGCGATCGACCGCCGCGTCGATCAGCGAGAGCATCTCGTGCTCATCGGGAACCAAGCCATAGCAGAAGCTCATGCCCATGCAGCCGAGACCAAGTGCGGAGACTTCCAGGTTGCTCTTTCCGAGCTTACGCGTCTGCATGGTTCCTCACCCGCCTGAGAACGCGCGTGCGTCCTCGCGCCTGGACCGGCGGTTGGGCTTTCTGGAGAATTGGACGGATGCGCAACACGGATGGATGCGCAACACGGCCGCCGATCGCCTCACGGAATCAGCCGCTCCGCCCGCAGCCTCGCAAACAGGGCAAGGAAGCTCTCCTCGCTCGGCTGGTAGGCGCTGAAGCCCAGCTTCCGGCTCTTTGACATGTCGGTGACCACCTCGATCGGCCGCCCCAGATCGGCGTCCGTGTGCCAGGCAGAAGCCAGTACGTTGAGGTCCGGCTCGACCAGGCGATGTGTTTCGGCGATCCGCCTCCACACCGGACCCGCCCCGGCCAGCTGCTTGGCCAGCGGCGTACCTTCGCCCTCGAGCTGTGCTGCTTCGACCCCGAACCAGCCGGCCAGCCGCTTCCACATCCAGCTCCAGCGAAAGACATCGCCGTTGACCACGTTGAAAGCCTGGTGGTGCGCTGCGGGCGTCGTTGCAGCCCAGACCAGGTGCCTGGCCAGCAGGCACGCGTCGGTCACGTCGGTCAGGCTCTTCCACTGCACGGAGGAGCCCGGGAAAAGCATCGGCCTTCCCAGTTCCCTGCAGATGGCCGCATAGACGGCGAGCGTCGTGCCCATGTTCATCGCATTGCCGACCGCGTAGCCGATGATGGTGTGCGGGCGATGGACGCTCCAGCTATAGCCCTCGCGCGCGGCTGCGGCGAAGACTTCGTCCTCCTGGGCATAGTAGAAGTTTTCCACATCCAGGCGCGGCTGCTCCTCGCGGAAGGGCGTCTCGGGCAGGCTGCCCTTGCCGTAGGACTCAAATGGCCCGAGATAGTGTTTCAGCCCGGTGACCAGTGCCACGTGCTGCACGGTTGCCGACCCGGAGGCGGCCTCGAGAACGTGCCGGACCATGGCTGCGTTCACGCGAATGTTTTCCGCCTCCGACGCCTGGCGGAGCCAGACTGCGAAAAAGATGTGCGTCGGCTTGACGTCGGCGAGCGCCGAACGCACCGCCACGGCATCCTGAAGGTCGACCGCGACGGGGATGACGCCTGCCCGCGCGCCTGGACGCCGTGCCGCGCCATAGACCGTCCAGTCCCCTGCAGTCCCGTCTGCTCCGGCCCCGCCTTCGGTGAGCAGCAGGTCGGCCAGGTTGCCGCCGACAATGCCGGAAACGCCAACGATCAATGCTCTTCTGTCCATGGCCGGCCCCTCAGTCGCGGTGTCGTCGCCGCGGTCGCGTGCAGGTAGCTTCGATGCAAAGAGCAATCTTTCGAGGGGTTTTCCACAGTAGCTCGTCCTGCTGAGCGAGGCGAAGCATCGTCGCTCTCCGGAAGCCCCCGTGCAAGACAAAGTCGAACGCGGATGCTTGGCTGCGCCGGGGCCGGGATCGAGTCGGCGTCGCGCCGTAAATCTCTCTTGTCGGATCTCTCTGACGCGCGCAAGCCGTACCATCGAGCTGGGCGTTCGCGCCAAGGCTAAGCGCCCAGGCTGAGCGCCACTGCTTGCGCTTCCCATCTCTGCCTGCCGAGAGGATCTAGGATGTCATCGACCAGCACCGCGCCGCGCCAGCACGCCTCTACCGGCCCAGCCCTGCCCCAACTGCCAGAGCCGAGCCATGCCGAGCGGGTCCGCACGCTCTTTGCCCTGGCTTCGACAGGCACTCTGTCCACGCTCTCGCGCAAGCACCCCGGCTTCCCCTTTGGCTCGCTGATGCCCTATGCCCTCGATGCTGCCGGAGAGCCTATCTTTCTGATCAGCAACATGGCCATGCACACCCAGAACCTCAAGGTGGACCCCCGCGCCAGCCTCTTTGTCAGCCACGCAGCAGCCGATGGCGATCCACTCGGGGCGGCCCGGGCCACGCTCGTCGGCCACGTAGCACCTGTCTCGCCGGACCAAGCCCCTGCCGTACGCGAGCAGTACCTGGCCAGCCATGGCAAGAGCCGCTCCTGGGTAGACTTCGCGGACTTCGGTTTCTTTCGGTTGCAGCTGGTCGACATCTACTACGTAGGTGGCTTTGGGGTGATGGGCTGGGTCGAGGCGGAAGCGTATCGGCAGGCCGCGCCCGATCCGCTGGCCGACTCCGCGCCGGGCATCCTGAGCCACATGAACGCCGATCACGTGGACTCGATGCTCCTGCTGGCACGCGTGCACGCGCAGATCGAGGCGAGCGAGGCCACGATGACCACGGTCGACCGTCTTGGGTTCACGCTTCGCTTGCGCACCGCGGACGGCTTCAAGGGCGCGCGGATCAACTTCCTGCGCGAGGTCTCATCCCCGCAGCAGACCCGTGCGGTGCTGGTCGAGATGGTACGCCAGGCAGAGGCTGCTCCCCACATCTCTCCCCGGTAAGGACGCCCCCTGGGCAGGCCGCTGAACTTAGCGCTCGACCCCGGCCTGCTCAGCTCCCGCCCGGGCAGGCTCGATCAGAGTGTGCTCCCTCGCGGAGCCCCGACGCCGGCTCGAGGCGCGCACGATCAAGCGAGGCTCCAGCACGACGCTCTTTGGCCGGGGCGGCGCGTCTTTTGCCTCGATCATGGCCAGGATCAGGCTTCCGGCGCGTTCTCCCATCACCTCGCTCTGCTGATCTACGCTTGAGAGCGGCACCTTGAACAGGTCGTCATAGTGCAGGTTGCCGCAGCCGACGATGGCCACGTCTTCGGGAATGCGCAGCCCGGCGTCGAGAATGGTTTGCATGGCTCCGATGGCCATCGGATCGTTGTAGCAGAAGATGCCGTCCGGCCGGGTACGCAGGGCGAGCAGCCGCTCGGCCGCCTCGGCACCCTGCTGGCGGCTGTCGATATCCACCTTGTCGCGCAGGATGACGTACTCGTCCAGGATCGGCAGTCCCGCCGCCTCCAGCGCCAGTTCATAGCCACGCATCCGGTCGATCCCGGTGCTGTTCTCGCGCCCGCGGATATGCGCAATCCGCCTGCAGCCCATCTCGATCAGGTGTTCGGTCGCGATCCGTCCGGCCGCCTGGTCGTCCAGGCCCACAAAGTTGGCCGCCAAGCCCGGAAAGCGCCGATCGATCAGTACATACGACTCTTCCTGCTGATCCAGCCGGTCCAGCACCCGGGTAGAGTCCGAGCAGGCGGCAATGATCAGCCCATCCAGCCGGCGGGCCACCATCTGGTTGATCTCCTGCTCCTCGAGCGCCACATCTTCCTCGCAGGAGGCAATGATGAGCGAGTAGCCCCGCCGGCGGATCGTCTTGGAAATGGAGACGGCGATCTCGGCAAAGAAAGGATGGAGCAGATCGGGAACGACCAGGCCGACCAGGTAGCTGCGTCCGGTAACCAGGCTGCGGGCGGTCGTGTTGGGAGAGTAGTTTAGCTCCTTGACGCGCCTGAGCACGCGCTCGCGCGTCTCGGCGCTGATGTCAGGGTGATCTCGCAGCACTTTGGAGATCGTCACGACAGAAAGACCAAGCTCAGCCGCGATATCCTTCATGCGAGTCGCCATGCCACAAGTGTATACAGGGAGGCCACTGAGGGGCCTCCCTAGTTGCGAGTTGATCACTTTACCGTTTACTGTAGCGTGAGGTTTCCGGTACGCTCAAGGATGCTGAGATTTGCTGAAGGATCACCATGGAAAAGCGTCTCCAGCTAAGGACAGATACGCCGCATGCGGTATAGAAAGTTAGGCCGGACGAGCCTTGAAGTATCGCTGATCGGATTCGGGGCGTCGCCGCTGGGGGATGTGTTTTCGGTCACCGATCCGGCAGAGGGCGTACGCGCCGTGCACCGGGCGATTGATCAGGGGATCAACTTTTTCGACGTGTCGCCTTATTACGGAGCGACCCTGGCCGAACAAAGGCTGGGCGCGGCCCTGTCCGGAAAGCGGGATCAGGTTCTGCTCGCCACCAAGTGCGGGCGATACGGTGTCGACGTATTCGATTTCTCGGCCGGGACGGTGACGCGCGGCTTTGAGCAGTCCCTGCGCCGCCTGCAGACCGACTACGTGGACCTGCTGCAGGTCCATGATGTGGAGTTCGGCGACGTCGAGCAGATCGTCCAGGAGACGCTGCCGGCCTTGCGCGACCTGCAACAGGCAGGCAAGGCGCGCTTCATAGGGATCACCGGCTACTCGATCAAGCCGCTGCTGGCCATCGCCAAGGCTGCCCCTCCCGACACCATCCTGAGTTACTGTCGCTATAACCTGCTCGTCGATACGATGGACCAGTGTCTGACCCCGCTCGCCGAGGCGTGCTCGCTCGGCCTGATCAATGCATCGCCGCTGCACATGGGCATCCTCGGCGCGGACACCGTACCCGCATGGCACCCAGCCCCGGCCGAGGTGCGCGCAGCCGGGGCACGGGCGCGGGCGGTCTGCCAGGCGCACGGGGTCTCCCTGCCGGAGGTGGCCCTGCGCTTCTGCCTGGCCCACCCCTACGTCTCGAGCACGCTGGTCGGCATGTCGACCGTCAGCCAGCTTGAAGAGAATCTGCGCGCCCTCGAGCCCCGGGACGATGCCGCCCTGCTCGAGGAGATTGCCGCCGCCATTGGTGCTGGCCACAATATCCTCTGGCAATCTGGACGGGAGGAAAATCATGACTGACCTGCATGCGAGCGTTGCCGGCGAACATGGCACCCGCATCGACGCCCATCAACACTTCTGGCACTACACGCCCGAGGAGTATGCCTGGATCGACGCCTCGATGGCCACGCTGCGCCGCGACCTGCTGCCGCCCGACCTGGCGCCGGAGCTGCAGGCAGCGGGCATTGCCGGCGCCGTCGCCGTCCAGGCCCGGCAGTGCCTGGAGGAGACAGAGTGGCTGCTCGATCTGGCGGAGACCTACCCTTGGATCCTGGGCGTGGTCGGCTGGGCGCACATCAGCGGCAAGAGCTTTCCGGCGGAGCTCGAGCGACTGGCCTCCTGCAAATACCTCAAAGGTCTGCGCCATGTCGTCCAGGAAGAGCCGGATCCGGAATTCCTGCTGCGGCCGCCGTTTGCCGCCGGCATCCGCGCCATGCAGGGTACCGGCCTGGTCTACGACCTGCTCATCACTGAAGATCAGTTGCCCCAGGCCATCCGTTTCGTCGACCAGCATCCCAACCAGGTCTTTGTGGTCGATCACGTGGCCAAGCCGAAGATCGCCGGCCAGATCCTGGAGCCATGGCGGTCACGGATGCGCGAACTGGCGCGGCGCGCACATGTCTCCTGCAAGCTCTCCGGCATGGTCACCGAAGCGGCCTGGGATTGCTGGACCTGCGATGACCTGCGTCCGCATGTCGACACGGTGCTGGAAGCCTTTGGGCCGAGCCGCATCATGGCTGGATCGGACTGGCCGGTCTGCATGGTGGCTGCCACCTACGGCGAGTGGATCGCCACGCTTGAAACTCTGCTGGCCGAGCTCTCGCCCGGAGAGAAAGAGCGCATCTTTGGCGGGACGGCGATTGAGACCTACGGCCTCGAGCCGTGCCTGGACCGCCTGCGGATTGCTCGGGCGTAATGCCCGCCGAGCCCCTGTGTCGTCCCCTGGGAAAGGCGTTCGCTTGCGTGCCCCGGAGAATCCGATGCGCGGCGTGGGAAAAAGCCGGCAACGGCAAGATCATCGCTGGCGAATACAACGGTGAAAT
>CAZZYH010000169.1:0-6820 GCA_964658225.1 Vulcanimicrobiota bacterium
GCAGCGCAGGCCGGAGAGTCCCATTGCGCAGGATGCGCAACAGACGCCGCAGACGCATGACTCGGCGGGCGAGGCCAAGGCCGAGGGCGGCGCTGGAATGGAATGGATGGGCGGCGCGGCAGGCGGCGCTGTCAGGGCGTTGCCGATGGCTTTGGCAGCCGTTTCGCCTGGCGAGAGCAACCGCGAGCAGCCGCAGTCACGGCGCGCCCGTCCCTCAAGGGGGAAGCGCCCAAAAAGATCCAGGCGATGGCGCCCTCTGAAAACACCGCCGCTGACTCGACCGTCGCCGGGCACAGCCACCGCCGCCTTCGACGACTCCTTTGCCTGCAACCTTACCGACCCGGTGACGAGCCCCCGCGACATCTCTGCCCTGGTGCCGATTCGCCTGGCCAACGGCAACGCCGAACGCGTCCCCCTGGTCGCCATCCGAGCCAGGACACGCAGCGCGTGACCGGCAACGCCGCCACCGAGGGCGTGCTCGGAGCTTCCACCCCGCAAAGTCGGCGAGGTCGAGTTCCCGGTCCGCAACGCGGCGCCCGGTCCGCGCCCGGTCGTCGTCGGGTAGACCCACCGGCAGGGCTGGACGCTCGACACCGCAGTGCAGCCCTACCAGACCACGCCGACCGTCTATCGGTTTCGCGTAGCTACGGCTGCTCGCGCGCACCTGTCCGGCTGCCTATCGGCGAACGCCAAGCGATCGGGCAGCACTTCCGCCTCACCGACAGCATGGGAGAGCAGCTTTCGTTCTTTCTGCCCAACACCCATGCCAGCCTGCTGCACCAGGCTGGAGCCGGCGTTTGCCGCCAGAGCGCGGCCTGGCGGCGCTCGACGGCCAGATCGCCGGCAAGCAGAACGCGATCACCCGGCTGATCGAGGACCAGAAGCGCCTGCGCGAAACCCTGTCCGGCGCAAGGGCAGCACGGAAGAACGAAACCAGGCCACGCGCTACACAGCCGATTTGAACGGGCAGCAGGATACGCTCGCCGGCCTGCGCCGTGACCGGGGCGCGCTCCAGGCTCAGCGCCAGACCGCCGAGGCCGACTTCGGGAACAAGATGGACACGATCACCCCGGGCGAGAAGCCGGGCGGCTGAACCGGCCCTCCCCTGCGGTGCAGGCCAAGCCAGGCCGGGGGAGAATCTGCGCTATGCTGAAGGCCTGGCACAATGACCTCATCTACGCTCACCACTCTTTACAGCAGTGCCGCAATCCAGGCCCGGGTCGCCGAGTTGGGCCTCGAGATCGACCGTGACTTTGCCGGGCAGCGGATCATGCTTGTCGGCGTGCTCAAGGGCGCGGCCATCTTCCTGGCCGACCTTGCGCGCCACATCACCCTGGACTGCACCTTCGATTTTGTCTCCGTTTCGAGCTACGGCAGCGGCCGCAGCTCGAGCGGGCAGGTCAAGCTCATCAAGGACCTCGACGAACCCATTGAAGATCGCAACGTCATCGTGGTCGAAGACATCCTCGATACCGGCCTCACGCTCGGGTTCCTCAACAACGTCTTTCGCCAGCACCACCCGCGCGCGCTCCGGCTTGCCGCCCTGCTTGACAAGCCCGCGCGACGCCTGGAGCCGATCGAGGCAGATTACGTCGGCTTCCAGATTCCCAATCACTTTGTCGTCGGCTACGGCATGGATTACGCCGAGCGTTTCCGCAACCTCAAGGACATCTGCCTGTTCGACGAAGAGGCCGAGCATGGGCGCTAGGCCGGCGGAAGCCTCTGTGCTGGCGACGGCCTTTGCGAGCCCGGGCGCGCTGGCCGCGTTGCTCGATCACACCCTGCTCAAGCCGGAGGCGACGCGCGAACAGGTCCTCAGGCTCGCCGAACAGGCAGCCGGACACCGGTTTGCCTGCGCCATGGTCAACCCGGCCTGGGTGGCGGAGGTGGTGGCCGCGCTGCGCGGTACCGGGGTGCGCACCGGCACGGTGATCGGCTTTCCGCTGGGCGCCTCGCTCACCCGGACGAAAGAGGCCGAAGCAGGCCTGCTTGCAGGCATCGGCGCGCGGGACCTCGATATGGTCCTCAACCTGGGCTGGCTGCGCTCCGGGCTGGACGCTCTGGTGGCCGAAGACATCAAGGCTGTGGTCGCGGTGGCTCGTGAGCACGGCGCCATCGTGAAGGTGATCCTTGAAACCTGCCTGCTCACCGACGAAGAAAAGCGCCGCGCCGCGCACCTGGCCCTCGAGGCCGGCGCGGACTTTCTCAAGACAAGCACCGGCTTCTCAACCCACGGCGCCACCCCGGCCGATGTCGCACTGCTTCGTGCCGTGGCCGGCACGTCCGCCGGCGTAAAGGCCTCGGGCGGCGTCCGCACCCTGGCCGAGGTGCGCGCCATGGTCTCGGCCGGCGCCACCCGCATCGGCGCGAGCGCCTCGGTCGCCATCGTGCAAGCGCTCGCAGGGGAGCTGGCCGACCTGGCCTGATCCCGCCCCAGGGGGCAGAATCGCGCCCCGACACGCGCTATCATGTCTCTTTACCCTCGGCGCTCTGGCGTTGGCTCCGCGGGGAAAGCAGCGAAGTGGCAGACAAGATGGAGCCCAAGACAGAGCAAACCACCGAATCCCCTGCTCACCCGGCTCCGGGCCAGGCGCTCCAGACGCGCGAACCTCTTCGCTCCTCCGAGGCGGCTTTTCTCACCGCGCCGCCTGGCCCGGGCCGGCCGGGGCCTGCCGACACTCTGCTTGAAAACATGCAGCTGGACTGCGGCTCAGAAGACGCGCTTTGTCCGCCGGAGGGCAGCTTTGCGCCCTTGCCGCCCCTGTCTCGATCGCGGCCCGTGGAAACGGACTTTCTGATCAAGCTGGCTGAGACGCTCAACACCACGCTCGATCTCCAGACCCTGCTCAAGCAGACCGCGGAACTGGTCCGCGCGGTCATCGACTACCGCATCTTCGCCATCCTGCTGGTGCACGATCGCACCAACGACCTGCGCATGCGCTTCCAGATGGGCCATCCGCCGGAGACCGAGCGGCTGCGCTTCAAGATGGGCCAGGGCGTGGTCGGCAAGGTCGCCGAGAACCGGCAGGCCATGCTGATCAACGACGTCAAGCGCTCCAAGGATTACATCGAGGTCAACCCGCTCGTCTGCTCCGAGCTCGCCGTTCCCCTGATCGTGAAGAACCGCGTCATCGGCGTGATCGACATCGAGAGCGAGCAGCTGAATTACTTTCGCCCCGAGCACCTGCACCTGCTTACCCTTACCGCCTCGCGCATCGCCCAGGCCATCGAGAACGCGCGCCTCTACACCCGCGTCGCCCGGCAGGCGCAGACCCTGCGGATCCTCAACGAGATCAGCCGCGAGCTCACCTCGATTCTCGATCTCGGGCCGCTGTTCGCACGCATCGGCGAGCTGCTGCGCCGCCTCTTTGAATTCCAGTTCTTCACCATCTGGATCATCAACGACCAGGATGGGGTGCTCGAGAGCCGCTTTGCCACCCGCTACGGCGAGCAGATCGAGGTCCACGAGCGGCTGCCGGTCAAGCGCGGCCTGGTGGGCGCGGCGATCGAAGACCGGGCGCTGGTGCACTCGGCCGACGTGCGCAAAGACCCGCGCTACTTTCTCTTCAATCCTGAAACCCGCTCCGAGATGATCGTGCCGCTGATCTACAAGAACGCGGTGATCGGGGTGCTCGATCTCGAACACACGCGCACGCATTATTTCAACGAAGACCACGAACGCGCGGTCGTCACCCTGGCCGCGCAGATCGCCATCTCGATTGAGAATGCGCGCCTCTATCAAAGGGTCACGCAGCAGGAAGCACGTCTTGAGAACGACCTTACGATGGCCCGCGAGGTCCAACTGCGCCTGCTGCCCCCATCGCGGCCGAAGCACGCGCATGCCGAGTTCGCGGCGCGCTTTCTGCCTGCGCGCACCATCGGCGGAGATCTCTACGACTTTCTACGCTATGACGAAAACCACAGCGCGGTCGCGGTGGGCGATGTGAGCGGCAAGGCAGCCCCGGCCGCGCTGTATGCGGCGATGGTGAGCGGCATCATGCGCTCGGCCGGCTCCCAGCAGTTGTCCCCGGCAGAGATGCTCGCCTTGCTCAACGACTCACTCCAAGAGCGGCACGTCGCCGCACAGTACGTGGCGATGCTCTACGGGGTCTGGAACGACGCCGAGCGCACGCTCCGGATCGCGAACGCCGGCGCCGTGCAGCCGCTTTTCTGCCGTGCCGGGAGGGTCGAGACGCTGCCCGTCGAAGGCTTTCCCCTGGGCATGTTTCCTTCGGCAACCTACGACGAGCTCTTGCTGGCAACCGAGCCCGGCGACACCCTGGTCTTCTTCAGCGACGGCGTGGTCGACGCCCAGAACCCGGGAGGCGAAATGTTCGGCGCCGAGCGGTTGATCGCGGCCCTGCTGGCTAACCGGGAGTACAGCGCGTCGCAGATTGCCGACGCCCTCACCGACGCGGTCGCGGAGTTTAAGGAAGGCCGCGAGCGCTTTGATGATGAGACGGTGGTCGTGCTCCGGGTGCGCTAGGGCGATTCGTTGCAGCTCGCTTGGCGAGGCCGGCGCACCGCGCCAGCTTGTTCCGTCCGGGCGTATCGAGCATCGCGTTTGCGGAAACGTATCGTCCATGAGTTCAACAGCGCAATCCGTTTTTCGCAATGAGTAAGGGGGCTGCATGGCGTGCCTGCTTCTTCGCTTCACCGCATTGTTCACGGTTGCGTGTTTCCCCTTGGGGACCGCGCATAGTCAATCGGCGCCAGCGTTTCGCTTCGAGTTCACGGAGAAGCCTGGCGTGTATTCCGTTGGACTATGGGGAAGGACAAGACTCAATGCGTCACGGCACCGAATGTTTTGAAGAACGGACGCACGTTGACCTCCTCCATGTGCGCCTGCTTGCGATTTCACGCATACAATGCAGCTCCTTCTATCAGCGGAGCGAGCGATTCAGGCAAGAGGGCCTCCAATTCATGCCGGCGGATGACTCTCTTCGTGGCCGGACGCCGTGCAGCAGCGGGGATCCGCTGCCGGCGTCGCGTCCGCAAGATGATCTTCCAGCACCACGAATACCTCCCACTCATTGCCGTCCGGATCGCGGACCCATGTTTTGTCCTGCCTCGCATAGCAGCAGTCGGTCTGCATCTCGTCCCGGGTCACCAGTTCCCTCTCCAGCCATTGCGCGCGGGTTGCGAGCACATCTTCTGTCGAGGCTACCTGGAAGCCCAGATGCGAAAGAGCGCCGGCCTGCTCGAAGGGGCGCTGATTGAGCGTGAAGTTGAGCGGCGGGTTCTCGAGGTCGAACTTGGCGTAACCCTCTCTCACCTTGGCAGGCTCGGTGGCAAAGAGCCGGCGATAAAAATCGAGGCTGGCGGCCATGTTACGCACGTTGATCGCAAGGTGGGCTTTCAGTGTCTGGATCGCCATACAATATAGTCTCCCTTATATGCGCAGAAACGAATATGTACTTCGCCGGTGAATATATCTGCATGTGCGCATATCATGCAAGTCATGAGCAAGCAACCGGCCCTCGACATGCCCAGCTACTACTTGGCCTTCGCAGACAGGACCCGTCTCCGGATCCTGAACCTGATGGCGGGCGAGGAACTCTGCGTCTGCTACTTCGTAGACGTTCTGCGCGAGCCGCAGCCGAAGATATCCAGGCACCTGGCCGTGCTGCGCAAGGCCGGCGTGGTTCTGGCCAGGCGCGAGGGAACCTGGATGCACTACCGGATCGTCGTGCCGAGCCATGCCGGCGCCGCGAGGATTCTTAAGGCTACGCTGGCATGGATGCGTGACGATCCCCGGATGCAGGCGGACAGGGCCAGGCTGGCGACTGCCTGCGGCGCCCTGGGGGACGAGCCTGCGGGGCTGCGCGGCAGGTAGCGGAACGGATCGCGGGCCGGCCTTCAGAGGGTGCCGGGCGCGGCGGGATAGGCTTTGGGCCAAGGTGCGCCGGGCCCCACGCTGCGCGGCTGCACGCAGGCATACGCCGCGAGATGTTTTTATCGATCGATCCTGCCGATCCACTTCGCGGCGGTAGGTGGTCCTGGTTACCTAAGCTTCTCGAGCAGCGATGCCGCGCCCGTGTCTTCGATCAGCAGATCGCGATGCACCTGTTTTAGGAATCCTTCGGATAGGGCCCGATCTGCAAGTGCCAGCAGAGGGTTGTAATAGCCATCGATGTTCAGGATGCCGCAGGCCTTGTTCTGCAATCCGAGTTGAGACCAGGTCAATGCCTCGATCCATTCTTCCCACGTTCCATATCCTCCCGGCAAGGCCATGAAGGCATCGGCGCGAGCAGCCATGCGCGCTTTTCGTTCATGCATGGAGGAGACAATGACGAGTTCCGTCAAGCCTTGATGCGCAACCTCTTTGTCTGCCAGCGCCCGCGGGATGATGCCGACCACCCGGCCGCCCGCCTCCAGGCAGGCATCGGCGAGGGCGCCCATCAGGCCGACATTTCCTCCGCCATAAACAAGCTCGATTGCCTGAGCAGCGAGCAGCCTGCCTACCTGCCGGGCAGCTTCCGAGTAGGCCGGGTTCGTGCCCGAGCTGGAACCACAGAAGACGCAGAGGCTCTTGAGCATGCCCAGAGTATATCCAGGCCACGGCTTTCCCGGTGGCGCCGCCGACGCGCCGACGCGCGGACGGTAAGCGGCCGGGCTTCGACAACGGGCTCGAGCAATCTCGTCGATGGGCCTTGCCTTCTCGAGCCCAAGGGTGGCGCAGCCTCAGCTGCGGCCGCGGTTTGTACACTGGATCCACTGACCCGATACCATAGACGAAACAATGGGAGCGCCCTCTTGCACGAAGTTTCCACAGAACGACTGATCACACCGGCGCGCGCCATTCGCGGCAGCGTCCAAG
>CAZZYH010000170.1:0-492 GCA_964658225.1 Vulcanimicrobiota bacterium
CGGATCGATGCACGGATCAGGGAGCTGGGCGACTGGCGCGGGGAGATGCTGGCGCAGGTGCGGGCCATCGTCCACAAGGCAGACCCCGAGATCGTCGAGGAGTGGAAGTGGCGCGGCGTTCCGGTCTGGTCCCACGGCGGCATTGTGTGTACGGGGGAGACCTATCAGCGCGTGGTCAAGTTGACCTTTGCCAAGGGGGCTCGCCTCGAGGACCCTGCGCGGCTATTCAATGCGAGCCTGGAGGGGAACCTCAGGCGGGCGATCGATCTGCATCAAGGCGAGACGGTGGATGAGGGAGCATTGCAGGAGCTTGTCCGGGCAGCGGTAGCGTTCAACCTTGCCGGGAAAGCGCGGGCCGGGGCGAACCTCGGGGAGCATCCACCTGCAAGATGAAACCGGTGCTGCCTCGCTCCGGTGCAACACAGCCGGCGCACTCGAACCGCGGGCCTCGCGTAACGGGAGTAATGCCGGTTTGCATTCGCGGTGCAACCG
>CAZZYH010000170.1:502-6800 GCA_964658225.1 Vulcanimicrobiota bacterium
CTGCCTCCTGACACTGCCTCCTGGCGGCTGATCGAGCGGACCCTGGCCCCGCGGTGGCGGAGCGGGGCACGCTTCGCGGCCCGGGAAACAGACTCCTCGGGCGTGTCTTTGCACGGCGAGCCCGGCAGCGGAAGCGAGACCCTTCTGGACACGGCGATCTTTCTTTCGGGCACCTCGCGCGGCACGACACTGGAGAGCATCGGTCGATCGGTGACTGCTGCCTTCGAACAGTCTGGAATCAAGTGTGTCGAGATCAGCCTGATGGACGGTGAGCGCTTCCTCGAAGCGATCCGGACGACCGACTTTCGGGATGTCAGGCTGATCTTCTCCTGGGCTTCCATGGGGATGCAGATCTCGATGAGCCGCGAAGATGGCAGCGCGGTGGATCTCTGGGACGAGCTTGAAATCCCTTTCCTTTCGATCCATGGGGACTCCCCGGCGTATTTCTTCGATCGGCACGTCGTCAAACACGGCAGATATGTAACCCTCTACGGTTTTGTCGAACACCGGGTGTTGCGGGGGCGTCTGCCGCAGATCCACGGCCCGATCGAAACCCTCTGGCCGATGCCGATTGACCAGAGCAGCAAGGACGACTTGGACTTTGCGGCCAAGAAGAGCGGGACGCTCGTGTTTCTCAAGAACGGAAAGGATCCGGAGAGCCTGCGGCGTTTCTGGGCGTCCTGCCTGGAGCGGCGGCCCTTGAAGATGATCTTCGAGTTGGCATCCGAGCTGGAGGCAAATCTGGATCACCCGGCGATCCATCAAATCGACGATGTGATCACCTGTTACTGTCGCGAGCAGGACTGTGACATCGAACACATGTTGAAGCTGCGTCTGTTTCTGATCGCGCAGCTCGACGACTACGTGCGCGCTGTAAAGTGCACTCTGCTGGCGAACTCGCTCATGGATTTCCCGGTCGAGATCCGGGGAAGCAATTGGAAGCACCTGGACTTCTCCGGAAAAAGGGCGACCTTGATCGATGAGTGTGATTATGCAAGATCGAAAGAGTGCATCCGCAAGGCGCTCGGCGTGATCGACATGTCTCCCAACACGGGATCGCGGCCGCACGACCGCGTGATGAGAGCCTACGGAGCGCATACTCTGTGTCTGACCAATGAGCAGGAGTTCCTCAAAGAACTGCCTCACCGCCAAGCCATCAGCTTTGTCTACGAGAAAGAGCAGATACAAGGGAGAGTCGCTGACATTCTCTCGAACAAGGCGGCGTCGGTGGAGATGGGCGTCGAGGTGGCCGAGGCCTACAGCCGAAAGCATCCACCGGCGCAGGCGATCGCGCACTTACTTGACTGCGCCGCGCTGGCCCGCCTCAATGGTTTGCGCCAGCGTCCTCAAGGATCGCAGGACTTTTTCGTCTGGCCTCCCGCCGCGCTCTCGCCTTGATACGCGAGACCGCATCCTGCTCGGCTCAAAAGGAAACCGGTACGGTCCTGCCCGTTTGGGCGCGGAGCGCCCGGGGCTCAATGGCAGATGGGTCGCCCGCGCACGGGAGCTTGGCGCTTAGCTTACGGCGTGCGTGGCCAGGGTTATGGTGACCTGGTCGGTCGGGGACTTGACCGTCGGGCCGTCGGAGGCGGCGTGGTACTCGACGGTCATTGTTGTCGGATTGACCAGGACCCTCAGGTAGCCGTAGTCGGTATCGTCGTAGTTCTCCAGCGTCAGGGTCGCGTCGACAACCAGAGGGGTGCGGATGGGTTGGCCGTTGATGGGGCGAAGAGCGTCGACGCCGTGGCCGCCGTTGCCGGCGACAATGTAGGGGATCGTGAGGCTGCCGCTGCCTGCGCCCGCGCCGGGGGGGACCGTGCGGGTGAAGCGCTGGTAGTTGTGGGCGTGGCCGGAGAAGACGGCGTGGGGCCAGAAGCCCGCCGCGGTACACGCTTTGTCCATGTCCGCCAGTTCGAGCGGCGAGCCGCCATGCGTGAGCCCGGCGGTGAAGGGCGGGTGATGGACGGCGATGATCACGGCGCCGGCGTAGTCTTCGGTCTTGCAGCGGGTGAGCGCGGCGGTGAGAAAGTCGATCTGTGTGTCGTTGAGGGTGGGGCGGGTACCGTTTTCGGTCGAGATGACGCCGGGGTCTTCAAGCACATTTGAGTAAAGGGCGAGGATGCGGACAAAAGGCGCGTCGAAGGTGTAGAAGACACCGGGCTGGATCATGGCGGTGCGGATAAGCCCGGCCGCATCCGGGGTCTCGATCGGCTCGGTCGCGCAGAAGTTGCGCAGCCAGGCCTCCAGAGAGCCGGCTGTGTCGCCAGTGTAGACCACGCCATCGTGGTTGCCGGCGACGGCGAGGATCGGCGCCTGGTAGGCGCGCCAGGGCTCGAAGAACTGGTCGTAGTAGTACTTCGCTTCGCCAAAGGAGTAGACCACGTCGCCCAGGTGGAAGAAGAAGGCGGGGATGGCGGCGGCATCGGTTTCGTTGAAATCGGAAACCATCTTGTCGGCAACCGACTCTTCGGTTTCCGGGCCGATGACGCTGCCGGTGTCGCCTACGGAGTGAAAGACGATCTGGTTGGCCTGCGTGATGGCCGCGACTTTGGCCGGGCCGCCGGGCCCCCAGACCTGTTCCAGGGTGAGGAGGGGTTCCTTGGGGCTGTCGCTGGTGGTTCTCGGGGCGGGAAAGGGCTGGACCAGCTTCGAGTTGACCTTCTTGTAGAGGCCATTGTCGGAGGGGTGCGGCACTTTGAAGGAGCCCGGGTCGGTGCCCGGAACCGGTTGGCCGAAGGCTGGCCCGGCGGGCGTCGGGGCTGTGCCGCCGCTACCGCCGGTGTGCACTGGTTTGTGGCGTTTCTTTGCGGTAGGCTGCGCTTTGCGGCGTTCCGTATTGACTAACTTTGCCATCGTATTTCTCCGTGGCAGGGAGCGACCAGGCTCCTGTGCGCGAGACCGATATTAGTCCTAAAAAGTTAAGCGGCGATGAGCAAGAAATAACCCGAAGTGCGCTGGATTGTGGCCTGGGATTCGCAGACTTGTGCGTGGGACGACACACCGCCCATCCCGAGGGCTGGCCAGGAGCAAGCCGCGACGCCTGTACGCTGTTCAAGACTTCTCATAAGCGGGCGAGTCTCACATAGCTAGCCGTCAAGAGTGCCTCCGCAACGCAGTGATCGGATCACCAATCGGGGACTTGCGCCTTGACGGTTCAGCAGTGATGCAAACGTCAAGTGGGGAGTCGCACCACCGGACCACGGTGAGTGCCGGTACAAGAGTGACGAGAGCATCGCAAATAACTCAGTACAGGAGGAGTCATTGGAACATTTCGTCGGGATCGATTGGGGAACGCAGACTCACCGCATCGCCGTGACGGACAGGCAGGGCCGAGTGGTCGAGCAGTTTGACGCAGAACACAGCGGTGAAGGCCTCGTGGTCTTGATCAACAGACTCAAACAACGAACCGCATGCGACCCCGCTCTGGGTCGCCATCGGCGTTGAGGTGGCCTGGGGCGCCCTCGTGGAGACTCTGGTCGAAAGTGGCTTTTCCGTGTTCTCGATCAAGCCCAAGCAAGTAGACCGCTTTCGTGACCGTTTCACCGTTGCCGGAGCAAAGGACGACGCACGGGACGCTCTGGTGCTGGCTAGTGCCCTGCTCACCGACAAGCAGAGCTTCAAGCGGGTTGAGATCGACTCCCCCGAGCTGATTCGGCTGCGTGACCTTTCACGATTTCAGGATGAGCTGAAAGCCGAGCTCAGACGTGCGACCAACCGACTATGGCAGCAGCTACATCGCTACTACCCGCAGATGCTGGTGGTCAGCCCGGCTGCAGACGACCGACTTATGTGGGACCTGCTGGAAGCAGCACCAACGCCGACCGCAGGCGCAAAGATCAGTTCCCTTCGGGTCCAACGCATCCTCAAGGCGAATCGTATCTGGAAGCTTACAGTCGATGAGGTGCTTTCAGCTTTAAAGACCGTACCCCTTGCCTTGGCTCAAGGTGCAGCCGAGGCAGCCTGTGAGCATGTTCTACTCCTGCTCCCTCACGTCAAGCTCTTGGAGGAGCAGTTGCGGCAGGTCGGAAACCGCATCAAGAATCTCCTAACCGCCATGACCGAGGCGAATGCTGGAACGAGCATGCCGCCGTGCGACGCCGAACTGATCCTGTCGATTCCAGGTGTAGGCACAGCCGTCGCCGCAGCTCTTCTGACAGAAGCTTCCCGCCCGATCCGAGAACGGGATTACGAATCCCTGCGCTGCTATACTGGCACGGCTCCGGTGACCAAGCAAAGCGGTAAGAGAAGGGTCGTCGGTATGCGTCAGGCGTGTAGTCCTCGCTTACGCAACGCAGTCTTCTACTGGGCGACGAGCAGTCTTTGCTGCGACAGCAGGAGTCGAAGGCAGTACGACGCATTGCGTGCAGCAGGCCACCTTCACGCGCGAGCACTGCGAGGTTTAGCCGACAGACTTCTAGGCGTCCTAATCGCTTTGCTGAAGACGCAGAAAACCTTTGATCGAGCAAAACGGGCCGGTACTTTGGCTAATAACCTTTTATTCACCGCTGTGGCATGAGGAGGAGCGTGTTGGCGCTATCTCCATAAAGCCGGAAGTACTCGTGATGGGAACGGCGTTTCTCGTAGCGATGCTCACTGCTGCTTCGCGTAAGCCTTTAATTGCTCTGCTTGTTCGCTCTGCGAAGGGACGCCGAGCTGCGCACGTAGCTTGTCCGAAATTAACTCTCGATCGTAGGGTTCTTGTGTCCAACCGTGTTGGGGATCGCGGGAGAGCTGCGTTCCAAAAACCTGCTCTTGGCCAATCTTCTCCAAGTACCGATCCATTGTCGCGCTCGCGATCCAAACGGCGTTAGGATCTCCCTTTGACACTGCGATCACTGCCAATGTGTGCGCCAACAGGTAGTCTTCGGCTGAATCTCCATGCTGAAAAATAAAGGAGGCTTCTTCGTAGTCTTTCCCTGTGTGAAGCGCTCCGGACGTAAGCAAATGTCTCGTCTGATCACGGCGCATTGCGTCAGTACGGTTCACTTCTTTCCAATCAGTAGCACCAGCAGTACGGACGCGCTGATCTTCCGTATAGATCATCTTCATTTCTTCGCTTAGTGTGTCCGTATCCGTTAAGGTGTAGACCCGATTCGGCTCCCAATCTGTCGCCACTTTTGCGTCGGAACTGGCTCGTTTGAAAATTCTAGGAGCGACGACAACGTCTGGCGGCAGGCCGTCCCACGAGACCACTAACTGACCTGCTGACAGGGAAAAGGCCAGCTTGTCTTCGTCCTTCAGATTGTTTGCATTCCGCTCTACAGCGTGCAGAACACCAGCTTGTTTGGATGTTACCGTGACTGGGTCTTGGCGAACTGCCCCACGAATGTTGGCATAGAGGCCGTTGGTGCTGGAGTATTTCGCGGGCCTGGACATAGATCCAGTGACGACTCCTCCTCTGTCGTGCAGTTCCAAAACCAGCAGATTTCGTTGCCCGAGTTGCATCACCCACATTCCCTCGAAAGAGGAAGATGCTGCATTCTGAGCACTGGCACTGTACACATGCGAGAAGAGCAACGTTACGAGCGCGACCTTTATTGCTATGAGGGGGCTTCGGATGTGCATGGGACAAGCATACTGCTCAATCCCTGGTCCTGAGAAGTCGCATCATCGCAAGCGATCCGCACGGCATTTGGGTTACGAGACTGACCGCTTCATAGGTGCAGCAGTGGCAGCTGCTTGCTTTTTTATCTAAGCTCGTCGCCGTGGTCGTGGGCAAAGTGGGAGACGGTGCGCCGGGATAAACCGGTAAGAAGCAGAGGATGCAAGAGCCTTACGAGAAAGGAGTAGCGATGCGCTCGGCCCCGAGTCTGGCGCTGTGGTCCGCGAGGAGCGCAGTGAAGCAAAAGACAGGGGCACAGGTGGGCTGGGTATTGAGCTCCGAAAAACTGCAATCAGGATGCCGACGCCCTCGTTTCAGCGGAAGGCAGAACAAGTTTGGACGCTATCGCGAGTCCCAGCGCGATCCTGCGTAGTCGTAGACCCCAGACACGCCTGGAAGCTTCTTACATGAGAACCGGGAGACCTCGAAGACACCTGCGGTCGATCTAGGGATCCAGGCTGCAGGGGAGCGGGAGAAGGCGATAGCCGCAAGGCCCGCGCTTACGTCTTCGAGGAGTCGGACAGCGGCATAGTACCGATGAATCATTCGAACAAAAACAGAGAGTTGTTTGCGGAGAGTGAGGAGGGAAGGCCGCTGATCAAGGAGAACATCCCTCGACCTAGCACGCGCTCGACACAGAGCCACGGGTTGGCGGGTGGGCGGAAAGCAGCAAGGGAAAAGAAGGCGATGCGGTTC
>CAZZYH010000171.1:0-6769 GCA_964658225.1 Vulcanimicrobiota bacterium
CTGATCGTGGCCGGCAAGAGTAACAAGGAGATTGCGGCCGCCTTGTTTATCTCCGAGGCCACCGTCAAGACGCACATCAATAACATGCTCAGCAAGCTCGGAGTGACCGACCGCACCCAGGCCGCCACGACTGCGCTGCAGAGAGGGATCGTGCACTTTGACTGATTTCGCATGTCGCCTTTTGAGCCCCCGCCGCACCGCGCTTGCGCTCCTGCTGCTTGCCACCAGCGCGCCGGCCCGTGGCGCCGGCTGGCGTGCCGCGACACCGGCGGAGTTAAGCGCCGCGCTTCCTGCCCGTGCTCCTGTGGTCTCCGAGCGGATCGAGACCGAGCTGCGCAGCGCCTCCGGTGTCATCGATGACCAGGGCCGCCTGATCGCGGGCGTGGTGCTCATTACGGCCGGCTACTCGGCGAATGGAAAGTATGCGGATTATCTGCTGGTGCAGGCCCCGATCAAGGTTGCGGACACGGTGCTGGCGCCGGGCGGCTACCTGCTGGGGTGGACCCGCTCTGCTGACGACCTGTTGGTGACCATCTCGCAGGCAGCCACCGGCAAGGCCCTGCTGCAGGTCCCGGCCAGGCGCAACGAGGGGGTGCACCGCGTCGAGCAGCTGCGGATCTGGGCGGCCCCCCACGGCATGATCCAGCTAGGCCGCTTCACCTTTGACTACACAATGGCCGGGCGTTGATCCGGCATGGCCCGGCAAAAAAAAGCGCCCCTTGTGGGGGCGCCGGAGAGCGGTACGTTGTTCTCCTCAAAGATACTGGCCTGCTGTGTGTCGGGCATGCACCCCTGGGTTGAATCTTCTTCCATCTTCGGGTGGAGTGAGGCGTGAGCTTCTGCGATCGAACAAACTATGGCGGAGGGAGAGGGATTCGAACCCCCGTTACCCGCAAAGGTAAAGCGGTTTTCAAGACCGCCGCAATCAACCGCTCTGCCATCCCTCCGCGGGAGTGCCTCCGAGTAGTTTAGCAGCGTGTCGCCAGTTCGAGTCGAGCGCACCTGAGCGTTTCTCGACGCGCAGCTATGCTCTGCCCCAAAGGCCCCGGCGGGTGTGCGGGCTGGGCCGGCCCGGTGCCTCAAGCAATCCAAGCAACAAGATCAGGACGCGCAGAGAATTACCGGAGCCTAGATCCTTGTCGAGGGTCGGCTCGCCGTCCATCCCCCGTGCGTTGCACCGGGAGAGCGGCGCCAGGCTCGGAGCGAGGAGCTGCAAAGCTCTGCGGACCCAATCCTTTTGTCATTGCGTCCGGCACAAAAGAGAAGGCCTTCTCCATCCAATGGTTGACACGGAGCGCGCGGCTGAAGATATTGGTTTGCGTTGCCGGAACCATGGGCGGCGTGTGGTTCTTTGTGGAGGCCCCGGGCGCCCGCAGCGCGTGCAGGCGCGGGGCTGCTCATTTTTAGGGAGAGCTGTGCAGCAAGTGGTAGGTAGCAGGAGAGGAAGAATGAAGACAAGCCTTTTGTCCGGGGCATGGATCGAGCGGTGCCGGTCTTGCGGAGTGTTGGCGCTCATCGCCTCGCTCTGCATGCTTGCATCTGGAGGCGCGACAGCACGCGCACAGTCCAGCGCCGGCCTGAACGGTACTGTGGTCGATACCTCGGGAGCCGTGATCCCGAATGCGAACGTGACCATCACCAATGAGCAGACAGGAGCCGTGCAGAAGACGGTCACCTCGAGCGCGGGCACGTTCGCCGTCTCCGGGCTGACGCCGGATAGGTACAAGGTCTCAGTGCAGGCGCCGAGTTTTAAGACCGAAGTGCAGAACGACGTCAACATCGACGTCAGCGTGACGGCGACATTGACCTTCACCCTGGCCACGGGCGAGGCTTCGCAGACGGTGGAGGTGACGGCAAATGCAATCTCGTTGAACACGACCTCGCCGCAGCTGGGCACCACGCTCGAGCCGGCGGTGGTGGCGGCGCTGCCGGTAGAGGTTTCGGGGCGCGGGCGCCAGATCGACTCTCTGCAGTTCACAGCGCCGGGCACCACGGGCTCAACCTTCTCGCACCGTATCTCGGGCGGCGTCGATTTCCAGCAGGAGATTCTGTACAACGGCATCCCGGTCGTGCAGCCGGAGACCGAAGGCTACACGACCAACTTCAATCCGCCTTTTGAAATGGTGCAGGAGTTCCGCGTCCAGCAGACTACCTTTTCCTCGCAGTTCGGCCTGGGCCAGGGAGCGCTCACCTACCAGATGGCGACGGGCACCAACCGGTACCACGGGGACCTGTTCGAGATCAACCGCAACAGCTATTTCGATTCGGTCGGGTTCTTCAACGGGCCCAACTACACCCCTACCAATACGGCGAACGTGCCCCCGACCGACCGCGAAAACAACTACGGCTTTACCGTCGGCGGCCCGCTCAGCATCCCGCACGTGTACAACGCGAAAGACAGGACCTTCTTTCACTACAGCCAGGAGTGGTTCAAGCAGGTCATAGAAAATACCAACGTCGGCACGGTGCCCACAGCGCGTGAGCAGACCGGCGACTTCAGTGACTATGTCGATGCGAACGGCAACCTGATTCCGATCTTCGTGCCGCAGGGGGTGACCTGCGCGGGCCTCACAGCGGGCCAGCAGTTTCCCGGGAACGTGATCCCGTCCAGCTGCTTCAGCGCGAATTCGGCCGCCCTGCTCCAGTATCTGCCGGCTCCGAATCTGCCCGGGCACACCAGCAACCGCAGCTATACGCCCTACCCGAACCCGGAGATTCAGCATGTGTGGGGCTTCACGATCGACCAGACGCTGACGCCGATGCAGAGCCTGCACTACAGCGAGTGGCGGAACACATACAGCAACGTCGGCTTTGATAAGGCGCCCATCGTGGCGCCGCCAAACCCGCTGAACAGTTTAAAGCGGACCCCCTACGTCGGCACAGGCTTCCTCGTCAATTACAACAACTCGCTGACCTCGCACCTGATCATGACGGCAGGCGCTGACTGGATCGGCGAGCTGAACAACCAATTCACGGTGACGACCGGCTATAACTCGCCGGTGATTCAAAACAGCGTGGTCCCGCCCGAGATCGCCTTCTCCGGCACCTATGCGCCTACCCAGTGGGGCACCGACGGCGCCTGGGTGCAGTCGATCAATCGTAAACTCGGTCTCGCGGTGGTCAACAACTGGCTGTGGACCAAAGGCCGGCATACGTTCAACATCGGCGGCGAGGCCAGGCGCGCCTACCAGGACGATAACGAGGATCAGACGGCGGGCGGCCAGTTCACCTTCAGCAATCATGAGACATCGACCGAGGCCAACGGCGGAGCAAACTTCGGCGTTGATGGAAGTCCGTTCGCAAGCTTCCTGTTGGGCATCCCCGATGAGGCCAATCGGAGCAACTCGCAGGAACTGCGGCTGCGTAACTTTGATATCTCCCCGTATGTGGAGGACGACATCAAGCTGACGCCCAGGCTGACGGTCAATCTCGGGCTGCGGTGGGACGTCATGGTGCCCTTCACGGAGAACAACAACCTGGTGGTGTTCTTCAATCCGGCCACCGCCAATCCCGGGGCAGACGGGCTGCTCGGGGCCGCGACTCAGCTCGGGTCCGGCACGGGACGGGCGGGCTATGATCGCGCGAGCACAGGCTTGACTCACCTTGGTCCGCGCTTTGGATTGTCCTACGAGTTGAACCCGAAGACGGTGATCCAGGGGGGATTCTCTTTGGCATTCCTGGATGGCGGCGCCTACGAGTTCGGCACGCACAAGGTGGCTGTGAGCTACGGAAATCTGCTCACGGGCTCCTACTCGCGGAACACTACCGGCGGCCTGAACTCCTCCTATGGAAGCTGGGACAATCATCCCATGCCGGATCCCGCGCCGACCGCGTTCAGCCCCACGCTGGGGCTTGGCACGGAGATCTTCGACTTCAACAAGAACGACGGCTACGCTCCGTACACGCAGCAGTGGAACCTGAACGTGCAACGCGAACTGCCGTGGAACACATTTCTCACGGTGGCCTGGGTGGGCAATCGAGCCATTCACCTGGACGCGCAGCTGAACCCGGTGAGCCAGCTGCCCCCGGGAGACCTAGCGCTCGGGGGAGCGTTGAGCGACGTCTTCGCACCGGGGCAGCAGACGCTGGACGGGGTGAATGTGCCCTATGCAAATTTCGTCAGCAACTTCGGCGGCTCGGCGACGGTGCGGCAGGCGCTGCAGCCGTTTCCGCAATACGGCAACGTGTATAACCTGTTCGACCACGGCGGCACGACGTATTACGAGAGCCTGCAGGTGACAGCGGAAAAGCGGCTCAGCAACGGGTTATCCTTCCTGGCCGGGTATACCCTCTCTCGCCTGATGGACAACACCAGCAGCGGATTTGCCACCTTCACCGCGACCGCTGTGAATAAGTTCAACCAGAAGCCGGAGTACACGGTCTCCACCTCGGATGAGCCCCAGACCTTGAAGGTGAGCGGCACCTATGAGCTGCCCATTGGGCCAGGAAAGAAATACTTCAGCAATAGGCGGGTGACCGGCCAGCTGCTCGGCGGCTGGCAGCTGAGCTGGATTACGGACTATGAGGCGGGCACCGCGTTTGGCGTCTCTGAGAACAGCTATATCGGCCTCGGTAACTCCTTCGAGAGCGGCAACAACCGTCCCAATCTTGTCTCCGGCCAGCACTTCAACATGTCCTACAAGGCAGAACATGACTACCTGGTGGGCAAGACGAGCGTGCAGCCGACCACGTTCAACACGGCCGCGTTTGCGGATTCGGGCCAGTACACCCTGGGCAACGCGGTACGCAACTACTCGGGGTTGAGGAATCCGGCTTTCTACAACGAAAATGCGAACATTCGCAAACACTTCTTCCTTGGGGAGCACGTGCAGGCGGTGCTGCAGTTTGACTACTTCAACCTGCTCAACCGAACCCAGCTGCAAGGTCCCGATACAAACTTCAACGATTCGACCTTCGGTCAGATCACGAATAACTCGGCCCAAACCAACGCAACCTCGTACGGAAATCGACAAGGGCAAATCCAGGCGCGCATCGAGTTTTAGCGGGGCGCGCGCAGCGGAATCAAATGAAGCTGAGCCGGACCGCGGCATCGTGGTCCGGCTGCTCTTCGTCGGGTCCCGGGGAGGGGAGGGGCGGCGCGGGGCCGGGAAGCCGGCGCGCGTGGCTTCTCTACCATGCCTAGGGGCCACCATGCCTAGGAGCCGCCCCCTGGCTCGTCCGGCAGAAGCATGGATGCTGACCGGGGCGCATCGGGTGCAGCCCAGTTGCTTGAGCAAACTCCGCCTGCGCTTGGGCCTGGCGGCATCTCCCGGAACAGGGTCTCCGCAATCTCCCGGCTTGCTCCTAGCTATTCGGTCCCGGCTTTCTGCGCCGCCGCTGCTCTCTCCGCAGCTTTGCCGGCGGCGGCCTGCAACTGCGCGTAGACCTGCATCTCGCGAGCCGCATCGGCGGTTGCGCCCTTTGCCCGGTAGACCTGCGCCAGAAGGAAGTGGATCGAAGGTTCAGAGGGCGCTTGCTGCTCGGCCGGGGTCAGGTCGGCGAGCGCTTGTGCGGCCTGACCATCCTTGAGGAGCACGCGCGCCCGGTCGACCCGGGCCTGGATAAGATCCGGGCACCGCGCTATGGCGGCATTGAGCGTCTCGAGCGTCTGCTGAGCCGGCGCTTCGACCTGCAGCATCGAGTCGCCCAGCTTCCACGCGGCCTGGCAATTGTAGGGATCGTTTTGGAGCTCGGCGCGAAATTCCTTCTCCGCTGCCTCCCACTGATTGGAAAGCCAGAGGGCATTGGCCAGATGCATATGCGTGCCCGGTTGGGACGGCGCCTGGGCCACGGCCTTGTTGTACTCGACGATTGCGCCCGGATAGTTGCGCATGCTCTCATCGACCTCGCCGGCAACTTCTTCCGAGTACACGGAGTTGGGATCGGCCGCCTGGAGCCGGCCAAAGGTGGCTTCGGAAAGATGCAGATATGCATGGCCGAGAAGGTACAGGGCCTCGGCATGGTCAGGGTGCTTGGCGATGTACTGCTGCAGCAGCCTTGCGCCCTCCTGAAGGTGATCAAGGCTGATCTCGTCACGAGCAAGAGCCAGCTCCAGCTTGTCATCCTCGGGCAACCGCGCGAGCGCCTTCTGCAAAGCCTGCTCCGCTTTCACCGCGGCGCCGGTCTCCATATAGCTCAGGCCCAGCATGCCTTCCGCGCTGGGCATGTCCGGGTTTAAGGCCAGACCCTGCTCCAGCACTTCTTCCGCCTGGGTGTACTGGTGCGTATTGAAAAGCAGCATCCCGAGGTTGTTGTAAGCCGCGGCCAAGTGGGGAGCAAGCTTCAGCATGCTGCGGTATCGCGCGATCGCCGTATCGGTGTCCCCACGCGCCGCAGCTGCCCGGGCTTCGGTATACAGCTGCTCCACCTTGGGGCTTACCTCGTCCTGCTGGAAAGAGGCCGCCCACAGAGCTCCAGGCAGAGATGCAGCCATCACGAAAAGAGCACAGCGGCGTAGAACGCCACCTCTCGCGCGCCGACTAGAGCCAAGCAACACCCCGACCTCCTGCCCGCAGCTGGATCGATCGTGCAACGCTTCCGGTCTGCGCCCCACCGGGTTGCTGTGATCCCGTGAGCAGCTTACCCGCAAAGCCGTGCGGTTCGGCCGTGCCAGCTGTCCTGCACTATGGCTGCCGATCGAGTTTAGGATCGCACGCGACTTGCGCCGGCGTCGAGGCTGGCATCGCTCTGCAACATATTGCGTACGCCGATGCGCACTACTGGGTGGTCGTCGGCGATGACGATACGTATCTGGTGAACGCGGTCGTTG
>CAZZYH010000172.1:0-6756 GCA_964658225.1 Vulcanimicrobiota bacterium
GGCAGCAACGATGTGGCGGACACCATTGCGCGCGCGCATGCACTGGCCGGGGTACGCGGCACAGAAAATTTCGCAGCGATCGCAGCGGCCCTGAAGCGAAGCAAAAACATTCTGCGCCAGGCCGCCGACAAAGGCGACAGGCAGCGCGGATCGATTCATTCCGCGCTGCTGAACGATGCTGCCGAAGAGGCGCTCTACGCTGCTGTCACGCATCTAGGCCCGACGGTAGAAGCCCTGCGCGCACAAGGCGACTATCTGGCGGCGCTCGAGCAGATCGCCACCCTGCGTCCCCATGTCGACCTCTTCTTCGACAAGGTCATGGTCATGGTCGAGGATGAGTCGGTACGCGCCAACCGCCTGGCTCTCCTTGCGCTGATCGTAAGTGAATTTTCAAAGATAGCCCATTTCTCCGAGATTGTGGTCCCAGGAGCATGATGATTTACTCTCCAGGGAGATGGGTGGCTGGCCTGCTTAGCGCACTTATGCTCACCGCAATAGGTGCCGCACAGAACCTGCCCCCGCTCGAGTACGCGCAACTGGGCGATTTCAAGCTCGAGAACGGCTCGACCATCCACGCTTGCAAGCTTGGCTATCGCACTTTTGGCAAGCTCAACACGGAGAAGTCCAACGCGATTCTCTTTCCTACCTGGTTTACCGGCCGCAGCGGTGATATTGGCGCGAATATCGGGCCGGGCAAGATCGTCGATGATAAAAAGTACTACGTCATCGCCGTCGATGCGATCGGCGATGGTGTCTCCTGTTCACCGTCGAACAGTACAGCGCAGCATGGCATGGAGTTTCCTAAGTTCACCATCCATGACATGGTCGTCTCCGAGTATCGTCTTGTCACCGAGACTCTGCATCTCGAGCACCTGCGTGCGGTGATGGGTATCTCCATGGGAGGCATGCAGACCTTCGAGTGGGTCGTGAGTTATCCCGGGATGATGGACTTGGCCGTCCCGATCGTCGGCACACCGCAGCAGAGCTCTTATGACTTATTACTGTGGAATGCAGAGAAGGTCGCGCTGGAAGCAGACCCGGACTGGCAGGGAGGCCACTACCTGCGGAATCCCGCGCTGCCCATGGTGGCCTACCTGCACGACATGAATCTCTCGACGCCCAAGTTCCGCGTGGATCACACCACGCCAGAACAGTTCGGCGCGTACTTTCAAAATCTCGGCACGCAATATCACACCGGCTTTGACGCAAACGATTATCTGCGCCAACTGGAAGCCATGATCTCGCACGACATAGCGCACGGGGGTACGCTCTACACAGCGGCTGCAAAGATCAAGGCAAAGATGCTGATCGTCAATGCACATCAAGACCACATGGTGGACCCGCTGCCGGCGCTGGGCTTCGCGCAACTGATCCATGCGCCGACATTTGTGCTGGAGTCAGATTGCGGACACATGTCGCCGGGCTGCGAGATCAAGGCGCTGAGCCCGGTCATTGATCGCTTTCTGGCCCAGCGGTAAGGGCCTCGCCACACTCGGCAAATGTCAGGTGCTCGGCGGTGCTGCCCGTCGCAAGCTTCCAGCGTTCAAAGAGCCTGCCATAGCTGGTCGTAAGCAGCGACGATGGATCCAGCCCCAGACGCTGAGCAGTGCTGTCGATCCAGGCCTCAGGCCCCTCCAGTTCGGCAAAGATCCCAATCGGCGTACGATCGACAACACAGTGGCCCACCGCATCGGCATACTCGGTTCTCCACTTCTCGTAGATGAAAGTCTCGCGAAATCCCAGGTTGCGGAACACCGCAGCCAAGGCTTTGCCGTCGGCCACCGCGGTCTCCGTTTCGACGCGGTGTTTATGCCGTTCGTTGGGGTCGTGATCGTGAGGCAGACACTTGTGCGTCAACACCCACTTATCCCCATAGCGGCGGATGCGCAGGATGGTATGGGCAGTGCGCAGCGTATGCTCGCGTGTGTCAAAGAGTGTGTTTCGTTCAAAGGTGCTCGGGGTGAGTTCGCGAAAGCCGATCGCCAGCAACTGGCTGGCAAGCTTCTCGGGATCAGCTACGACAAATTTAACTTCGACTTCGACGGCGCTCATCTCGAAAGAGTATCGCGAGACAGCTTGGAGAGCGAGCGGGGCCATGACGCTCCGGCGCCCGCATCCTAGGAGCATGCAGACCCGGCGGCTTTCCGCAGATCCCCAAGCCCTTCGCGCACCTCAAGGTGAAGCAGAGATCCTCTCCCAACAGGCAATTTTGGTGGCGGCGGAAATCTTGCAGTCGGGGGGCACTGTCGCGTTTGCGACAGAAACGGTCTACGGATTAGGCGCGAACGCGCTCGATGCCGAGGCTGTGGGCAGAATTTTCGCCGCCAAGCAGCGCCCGGTCTGGGACCCGCTGATTGTTCATGTCGCCGATGAGCGCATGCTGGCGCGGGTCTCGCTGCGAATTCCGCAGGCGGCGCGACTCCTGATGGACCGGTTTTGGCCTGGACCACTTACGCTGCTGGTACCGCGTCATCCAGATTTGCCCGATGCGGTGACGGCCGGTCGCGCCAGCGTTGGGGTGCGCATGCCCGCTCATCCGGTGGCAATGGCGCTGCTCAGGGCGGCTGGGGTTCCCGTGGCTGCGCCGAGCGCGAATACTTTCGGCCATGTCAGCCCGACAACCGCTGCGCACGTGGCCGCTGACCTCGACGGCCGCATCGATGCCATTCTTGATTCAGGAGAGACGATGCACGGGCTGGAATCGACCGTTGTCGATACCTGCGTCGAACCGTGCATTCTCTATCGCCCCGGCGCCCTCTCGCTCGATCAACTGCGCGCCGTTTGGCCCTCGATTGTTGCCTACGTTGAAAAGTCCGGCAGCTCCTCGCTCCGCGATACAGGCGAACCGGCAGCGCTTCCATCGCCAGGGCTCGGGATCCGCCATTACGCGCCGCGCGCGCGTCTGGTTCTTGTCGAAGGCGCGGACCTGGAGGCCGAGATAGGAAAGGCGCTTGGGCAGGCGCTCGCTCGAGCAGAGCGGGTTGGACTGATGCTGCCCGAGGGGATCGGGCCCATGCCGCTGGTCGACTCTGCTGTGGTGTACCGGTGGGGGAACTGGAGCGACCCGGCGCTGCTAGCGCATAGACTTTTTTCAGGCCTGCGCGCGCTTGACGCACAAGGTGCGGAGGTCATTATCTGCCCGCTACCCGAGGCCAAGGGGATCGGGATCGCGATGGTTGACCGCTTGCGCAAGGCGGCTCGACGAACTTAGAGCAGCCGACCCGGCTTCGAAATGTCTTACTTAGGCATAACTCCGCGCGCAGCAACCTCTGAGGCTTTGTACATATATTTAATACTTGACTTATATATCATAGTGCGAGTTGCATGGCGTACCTTAATAACATGCAGGTCATACCATTCTATAACTCCTTCAATGCGCTCCCCGTCGTCAAGTACAAACACCATATGGGTCTGCGCCTGGATCTGCTTTTGGAAGTAGAACAACTCGGCATGGCCCCCTGAGGGGCTTTGAGCCAAGGCAAGATCCTGATGTGCAAGCAAAGGCGGAATCTGGCGGCTACCATGGGTGCGCATTCTCCCGGCCTGCTCGTCCAGGCGAGGCCGAACCAGCTTGCGCGGCGGCCCCGGCACTGCTGCTCCGACCGACGCTGCTTCTTCGACCAGGTCCAGTGCTGGTGTGCTGTCAGGGTTTGACATGGATCTCTCATCTCCTGGCTAAAGGTGCCTGGTATGAAGCTTACTTAGAGGAGTCCAGCAATGCTGTATTCCCGTGGGCTCTCAAGACGCTGAACTAACATGCATTACGAAGAGGGAAGATACATCAGCCTCTATCTCTCTCAAGCATGCACCACATCCTAGCGCAGCAGAGGGTCAGAATCCAGAGAGAAGTAGCATGCCTTGAGAGTACCTGCGCCCGGTGGCGGCCGCGGCGCTAAAGGGGGAGTGCCGCCTGGTCAAGCGACGTGGCGAAGGAGTCCAGCGCGAGCGAGCGGAGCAGGTTGCGACGCATGCCTGATTCCACCTGGTGCAGGCTGCGCGACGCAGCTTCGATCCACGCGAAGCTGACCTCCTGTGCGAGGCGCCCGAGTTCTGTTTGGAGGTCGAGGTTGCGCACGAGCGCGGGGCGCTCTGCCTGCAGCAGCAGCATATCTTCGAGCAGGCCGGAGAAGGCAGAAAGCAGTCGTTCTGTCTTCTGTTGGCCTTCTGCGCCGGCCCGGTAGGTCTCGGTGAGCCGGAATAGAGTGCTGTGATCGGCGTCGCCGAGTGCGCTGCGCAGCAGGGTAAGGGCTTGCTGCCGGGCTGCGAGGTAGTCTTCGAGCTCAAAGTCGAGCGCGCGCCCGGCGGCTCCTTGCGCCAGGCGGGCAACAAGCGCGCGCTGCGCTGGTTTCCACTCAGGGCGCCCGTCCGCGAGCAGCGTCTCCAGTTCGCAGGCAGGCAAGGCGGCAAGCGTAAAGAGGGCGGCGCGGGACCGGATGGTTGGCAGTAACTCCAGAGGGTTGCTCGTCAACAAGATCAGCGTGGCGTGTGCGGGTGGTTCCTCGAGAACTTTGAGCAGCGAGTTGGCGGCCTCCTTCATGAACGCGCCGCTGGTGAAGATGTAGAAGGCGCGGGCGGCTTCGGCGGGCATGCGGTAGACCTCGCGGATTACCGTACGGACCTGGCCGAGCTTGATGAGTAGTTGTGGCGGGTCGGGCGGTACGATCAGCACGTCCGGGTGGGTCTGGATGAGGATGCGGGTGTCTTTCTTGTCCGCATCACGAAGTTCCTCACGCGCCGCGATCGCCTCGGCCACGCGAGCCTCGCGCGGAGCAGCAGCGGCGATGCGGGTACAGTTGCTGCAGTGGCCGCAAAAGTCGGGGAGCGTGTCTTCTGGTGTAGGCGGAGTGAGGCAGTTGGCCGCCTGCGCCAGCATCAGCGCCAGGGTGTACTTACCCGAGCCCCGCGGGCCGGCGAGGATGATGGAATGGGGCAGGCGATCGGCTGCGAGGCTTTCGCGGAACAGCCGTACGGTGGCTGTGTTGCCGAGGAAATCTGCGAAACCCATAGGGCGAGTGTATCTTACGGCCACAGCATAAACGACAAGCCTCGCAACCGATACCGGAGTGCCGAGCGGACTCTCTCAAGCCTCCGTGTCATCCCTGACCTCGCCTAGGATGCGATCGTCCTGGGACAGGGTGGGATGCGAGACGACTGACCCGATCAGCCCTGCGCCCCGCTATTGCTGCTGCATCTGTTGTATCTCGAGCAGAGGCGAGGCGGGCTGCGGCGGCTCCTGCGCCTTCTCAACCATGATCGACCAGTCTTCTGGAATGGGCATGTCCTGGTCGAGCGCGGGCGGCTCGTCAAACGCATCCACTTTGACGGCGACATAGAGCTCGCTCTTGGTGCGTCCGCGATAGATGCCATGAGTCGGCGGAACGTCGGCGTAGTCGCGTCCGAGCGCGGTGCGAATATGCCGCTCGTGCGCGAGCAGGTTATTGGTCGGGTCGAAGCCGACCCAGCCGAGATAGGGAAGAAAGACCTCGATCCAGGCGTGCGTAGCGTTGGTGGTCGAGCGATCAAGCTCATGCTCCCGCTGATACAGGTACCCGCTCACGTAGCGGCAGGGGATGCCGACCGTGCGCACGAGCGCGATCATGGTGTGCGCAAAGTCCTGGCAGACGCCCTCCCGCTTCTCGATGGCCTCATCGATGGGTGAGTCAACGTTGGTGGACTTGGGCACGTACTGAAAATAATCGTAGAGGCTCTGGTTCAACTCGCGGACCAGCATCAGGGGATCATCGCGGCGGGTGACATTGAGTTGCTTGGCCAGTCCAAGCAGCCTTGGCGACGGCTTGGCGAAATCGCTCGGCAAGAGCATCTCCCAGTAATCGCCTTCGCTCACCAGCGAATCGAGCTCCCCCCAGGCCGAAGGAGCGAGAAAATGCGGCACATCGGCGAGCGGCTGCTGCTCGACCAGCGACTCCGCAATGATGACCAACTGCGAGTGCTCGCCCGGAATATCAAAGTGCTGGACCTGGTTGCCCAGATGATCCCGGTAGGAGAAGACCCGGCAGCGCGGACTTACCGAAAGTGAGAAAGAAAGGCAGCGCTGGTTGGAGTCGGAGCGTGGGTGCATCCGCGTCTCCATCACGCTCTCACTGACAGCGCGGGCGTAGATGAACTTCGTGAGGTGCCGCACCGAGTAGAACTTCATCTGCTTCCTCTTCAGAGGGCTATCGAGATAGGTGGAACTGCTGGTGCGGTAGGACGAACCATGCGCTCTGTCATCGCTCACAGGGACAGCGCCGTCTGGACCGAGTAGTGAATGTAGTCGCGATAGAGAAGCGTGTGAACCCGGCGGCACTGCTGCGCAATGTCCTGCAGATACGGCTCGACGCCTTGCGCCATGACTTCAGAAATCTCTCCAAAATTCAGCGAGGCCTGGAGCCGCCCGGCAACCCGGCTCAACTCTTCTGCTGCGACCCGGCCGCTCTCCTGCTGCAGCGCCAACAAGGCCCAGCGCAACTGGTCCACCGAGTAGCGCACGGAGTGGGGGAACTCCTTGTTGAGCAGCAGGAACTCGAGGATCTGCGGCTGCGTCAGGTCGGCGGTGTACACGTTGCAGTAGGCTTCAAAGGCCGAGCAGCAGCGTAACAGCCCGATCCACTCCAGAAACTGGAGCGACCCGGCGATCTCGGCCGGACCATCGTGCGGCGTCTCGAGCTCGAAGGCGCCGAGCAGGGTGGCGATCGAGGAGGCGCGCTCGATCGATCGGCCAACCTGGATAAACTGCCAGCCCTCGCCGTGGCTCAT
>CAZZYH010000173.1:0-6686 GCA_964658225.1 Vulcanimicrobiota bacterium
GGGGTGTTGGGTTCCACCTTGGCGCCCGGCAGCACCAGGATGCGGGCCACGGTCGCCTCCGTCTCGGCCGGGATCAGCCGGATGCGATCCTCGCGCGGCACCAGCGTGCCCGGTCCGCGCACCTGGCGCAGCATCGGCCCCCGCTTGACGGTGTCGGTCCAGACCGTCGAGCGGTCCACCGACGGCGCCGCCGGCTTGAGCCGCGCGACGTAAAACCCCGCGATCGCCAGCACCACCACCCCGGCCGCGGCATACACCGCTCGCCGCTTGGCCTTGGCGCGCTTGAGGTCAGGTCGAGAGATATCCATGTGCCGGGACAGAATGCAAGCACATGACCATCGTCACCTTCGCAGGGAAAGCGTCCTCGTGTTCATTCTAAAAGACTTATGCGCGCCTCGCGAAGACCCCACCCGCCCAGGCTGTCCACTCATGGACAGCGCCGTCCGCAAGCGGACACCCCTGCCGCATGGAACGCGACCCGGGGCCGGTCTCCCCGCGGCGGGCGGGCAAAGGGCTTCGACTGCCATCCCGACCGAGGGCCTCTTGCGCTTCTCGCGCACACGAGCGGGCGCGCTCCCTATGGACCATCGACCACGTGGATCGTGAAGTACATCTTGCCGTGACCGAAGCCGCAGTACACGCCGCAGCGCCCCTTGAAATCCCCCGTCTGCGCAGGCGTGATCGTGGTCTCGACCTTCTCGCCCGCGGGCATGCGCACGTTCAGGTCCAGGGGATCGATGCGCAGGCTGTGGGCCACGTCGTCCGAGATCAGCTCCAGCTTGACCGGGTGGCCCTTGGTAACTGTAATTTCGGCCGGCACAAATTCGAACTTCTTGGCATGCACCTCGATCGTCTTTACCGCCTGGCTCCAGGCCGGCGCCGTCCCGGCCAGCGCCAGCATCAAGATTCCTGCTGTCTTCATCTGTCTCCGCCGGGCAAGAGTTCGGCCTGACCCGGTCAAGCTATGATCTTACACACTGCCGCGGGCAGGGATCGGGGTGGGATCAAGGTGCTTTCTTCATGCTGAAATGGATGGGTCTCGATGCGCGCAAGGCGCCGCCCGCGCTCTTGTGCCTCGTATTCCTTTGCGGCTCTTTGCTCTTCCCTGCCGCAGCCCAGGAGCCTCTCCGCGCCTGGTCGGGAACCCTGATAGGCGCCGATGGCAAACCGGTGCCGGGCGCCCGGATTGTCGTCGCCGCCCAGGGTCAGAGCCAGAGCGCGCAGACCGACGCGGACGGACACTTTCGCTTCCCCGGCCTGGCGCCCGGGCCCTATGCGCTGGGTGTGCAGCTGCCAGGTCTGGCCGCGCGCGCCAGCGAGCCTTTGCTGCTCACCGCGGAGCCCCGCACGGCCGTGCTGACCCTGGCCGCCGATGGGGCCTTCTCTGTCGTCTTTGAAGATCCGCAGGCGACGCGCGGCGGCGGTGGCGAGCAGTTGACCAGCAGCACCGTCAGCGCCATTCCTCTCAACAAGCGCGACTTCAGCGCGCTGCTCCTGCTTGCCGCCGGCACCGGCACAGACGCCAACGGCGCGACCAACTTTACCCAGCAATTCGCCATCAACGGCCAGCGCGGCGTAGAAGCGACCTTTGCCATGGACGGGGCCGACACGAGCGACCCGGAGCTCGGCGGCGCGACTTTTTCAAACTTCAACGTGGATGCCATCCAGTCCATCGACTCCAGCTCTGGCTGGATGCCGGCCGAGATCGGCCGCGGCGCTTCCGGCTTTACCAATATCTCCACGCGCTCGGGCAGCAACGACCAGCATGGTTCGTTCTTCGAATTCCTGCGCAACTCGTCTCTGGACGCAAGAAATTATTTCGACCACTCCTCGCTTGCCAACCCGGGGCGCATCCCGCCCTTTCGCCGCAATGAATTCGGCCTCACCAACGGCGGCGCTGTCCTTGTTCCCCGCCTCTACGACGGCCGCAACCAGACCTTCTATTTCGTCGAGCTGCAGGGCTTTCGCCAGGTACTCGGCACCACCCAGGTCTTCCCCGTACCGACAGCCGAGGAGCGCGCCGGCATCGATCGCACGGCTTTCCCCGGCGATCCGCTGACCGTTCCCGTGCAGCAAGGCATCGCGCAGGTGCTGGCCCGGTA
Organism: Vulcanimicrobiota bacterium; assembly: GCA_964658225.1. Taxonomy (GTDB): domain Bacteria; phylum Acidobacteriota; class Terriglobia; order Terriglobales; family Acidobacteriaceae; genus EB88. The sequence goes on from CAZZYH010000173.1 coordinate 2,103, forward strand.
CCCGTTGCCGAACTACACGCAGGGGGCCTACGGCGTTCACACCTACGCGAGCTCGGCCGAGGTTGCCACGGACGCCGACCAGTTTTCGGTCCGCCTGGATCAGCAGAGCGGCGCGAAGAATCACTTCTTCGCGCGCATCTCTTTCGATAACCTGCTCGGCCCGGTCACCAATCCCGATCAGACCGTGCTCTCCCCATCCTTTGGCATCCAGTATCGCGATCATCAGCGGAACGTGGCCTTCGACTTTGCACGCACCGCCTCGCCCCGTCTGACCCTGGAAACCCAGTTCAGCATCATGCGCACGACCCCGACCTTTCACACAAACAACACCACCGACGCAGCGGTCAAGTTCAACGATGGCCTCTTCGAGTCTTTCAACGCCGCGGCCGGCTCGGTGGCTGCGGCGTTCAATAACTTGTTCTCGCTCCGGCAGGCAGTTACCTTCACGACGCCTCGCCACGTCTGGAAAGCAGGCGCGGAACTGCGTCTCAATCGCGATACAAGCTACTTCGGGACCAGCCCGAACGGAGAGTACGACTTTGGCGGCGGCACCGCCTACTCGCCTGTCGAGCTGACTTCTCAATCCGGCGCGCACGTGATCCACCCTGGCGATCCGCTGCCCGATACCCTGTCGAGTTTTCTGCTCGGCAGCCCCTTCGTATACACCGTTGCCGTCGCTCCGCCCTTTATCTCGAACGGGCAACACATCGGCCCTGCCGCCACCAGCCGCAACGCCGGCGGCGCCTATGCGCAGGACACGTGGAAGCTCTCCGACCGCCTGGCCCTGAGCTATGGCATCCGCTACGAACGCTACTCGCCGATCGAGGAGCGCGCCCGGCGCACCTCGAGCCTGCTCGCAGCCGAGAATGCGATCGGCCAGATCTTTGTCGTCAATCCCCAGCCGCCCTATCAAAGCGCCCGCTACGACTGGGCGCCGCGGGTTCAACTCGACCTCCGGGCCACCCGGCAGCTGCACGTCCACGCCGGCGCCGGTCTGACCACCATTCCGCCCAATATCTGGCAGGACAACATGCTCACCGGCGGCACGCCTTTCGTCATCTATCCTCGACTGACCTCCGCGCCCGCCGCCCCGGTCGCCTACGGCTACCAGATCACTTCCTCCGAGCTGCCGCGGGCCTACACCCCGGCCGGCTCAGATATCTTTCCCGGCGACAAGACCACCGAGGTGGCATCGAATACGATTTTTGATGTAGATCGGTATGAGCGTGACTTAGCCGCTGTTACCCCGGGCGACCAAATTACTCCGCTCAATGTAAGCTCGATCGACCGCAAGTTCGGCAACGCCTACCTCGGAACATGGACGCTCGGTCTCGAGGGATCTGTCGGCGGACTGACTCTCGATGCAAACTATATAGGCACCGCGGCCATGCACCTGGCGCGCGTCACCTTCCCCAATGCCTATCCGGGCGCGGATGCTCGGTTTGCCCGGCACACCGAGTTTGACAGCAATGGCAAGGAGGTGGGCGGCTTTGGCACCGAGCAGGACATTACCTCGAATGCGCACTCCACCTACCACGCCCTGCAGACGTCTCTGCAGGGAACCATCGCCCACGGCGGCCCGGGCCTGCAGGCAAGCTACACCTGGTCCAAGTCCATCGATGATGTCAGCTCGGTCGCGGGCCCTTCCGCCGGCAGCGTCGGCTCGGTCGCCCAGGTCTTCTCTCAGAATCCCTTTGACACCCATGCCGAAAAAGGCCCTTCCACCTTTGATACGGCCCACGTATTTACGCTGAGCCTGGCCCAGGATCTGGCCCTCGAGCACGCCGACCCGCTGCGCCGTCTGCCGCTCAAGCTGCGCGCCGGATGGGAGCTGCTCAGCATCTCGACCATCACCAGCGGCTCACCGTTTACGGTCTACTCCGGGGTGCAGCAAACAGGGGTGGGCGCGAATGGGGTGGATCGGCCGGACCAGATTGCCAAGCCGGAGCTGACCACCACGCGCGCAAAGCGGGAAGACTATTTCGGGCGAGGGGACAACAACGGCTCGTTCTTTTTCATTCCCATCGGCATTGCTGGAGGAACCGGCCCCAATCAGGGCCGCTTCGGGAGGCTCGGACGCGACACCTTCCGCGGCCCCGCCTACTACGACTTCGACTTTTCGCTCATCAAGGACACGGCCATCGGCCGGCGCCGGGGTGGAGGTGAGCTGATCGATCTGCAGTTTCGCTCCGAGTTCTTCAACATCTTCAACATCGTCAACATGGGTCTGCCCGCAAACGTGCTCAACGGCTCGGGCTTCGGCCAGATCAGCCGTACCGCCGGCACCTCCCGCCAGATCCAGTTCTCGCTCAAGGTTCTTTACTGACCCGCTGTGCGGTCGAGCGCTGGTCAGGGCAAGTCCAGCCGCTCGATCATCACGTCGGTGGATTTGATCAGTGCAGCCACCAGGTCGCCTTTTTCAAGTTGCAGCTCGCGCGCAGCGTTGGCGGTAATGATGGCGGTGATGTTGCCCTCGCCAGTGGCCAGGATCACCTCGGCCAACAAGCCTTCCATCCGCAGACTGACGATCTTTCCGGGAAACTGGTTGCGTCCGCTTACCCGCCGGTAGCGCTCGCGCGACTCGGCCGCAGGCTTCAGTCGATCGCTGGCAAGAAACGGCTTGAGCGCCGACTCCGGGATGCGATGGTGGCCGCCCGGGGTCGTCCTTGTCTTGAGTTTGCCGCTCAAGATCCACTGCTTGATGGTGGGATAACTGATGCCTAGGATGCGGGAAGCTTCGCGGGCTGTAAGTACGGGCTCAATTGTTGCCATAAGGAACACTCTAATCCCTGCATAGCTGTCCCTGAATACTTAGCTCAGCAATACTTAGATGGGATAAGTGGGCCCTGCCTGCGCCGTAGTGGCTCCCGTTACATCGAGCGCGCGCAGTGCAAGCCTCTAGGTAAGCTTCAGGATGGCGCGGGTTCGATCCTGGACGTGCGCAAGCAGGGCCGGGTCCCGGTGCAGGGACAGGCCATAGCTGGGCACCAATTGCTGCAGTCGCCTGACGCCGCTTTGCTCCTCGGTCAATACCGGCAGGCCGTTCGCGATCAATTGCAGCATGATGGCTACTGCCGTTGAAGCACCGGGCGAGGCGCCCAGCAAGCCGGCCAGCGATCCGTCCGCCGATTGAATGATCTTGGTCCCGAACTCCAGCACCCCGCCCTTGCGGGGATCGGGCTTGATGATCTGCACCCGCTGGCCGGCGACCTCGAGCGTCCAATCCTGATCGCGCGCGCTCGGTACAAACTCGCGCAGCGCATCGACGCGCCGGGATTGCGATTGCATGACCTGACCAATCAGGTACTTGGTAAGTTCGATGTTATGCAGGCCGGCGCCGATCATGGTCACCAGGTTACCGGCACCGACCGACCGCACCATGTCCAGATAGGAGCCGCTTTTCAGGAATTTCGTCGAAAAGCCGGCAAACGGGCCAAAGAGTAACTCCCGCCGGCCGGCGATCATGCGGGCGTCCAGGTGGGGCACCGACATGGGCGGCGCGCCCAGCGCGGGCCTGCCGTAGACCTTGGCTGCGTGCCGCGCGATGACCGCGCGCTCGGTGCAGCGCAGCCACTGCCCGCTTACCGGGAAACCGCCGTAGCCGTGTCCCTCCGGCACGCCGGACTTCTGCAGCAACAGCAAAGCTCCGCCGCCTGCGCCCAAAAAGATAAACCGCGTCCGCAGTTGGCTGCGTTGCCGGGTCGCCATGTTTTCGACCTCGACCTGCCAACGGTGATCCGCCAGTTGCCGCAGATCGACAACGCGATGGTAGAAGTGGACGGTGCTGCCTTGCCGGTGCATGCCTTCGAGCATCAGGCGGGCCAGCGCCCCGAAGTCGAGATCGGTTCCCTCCTCGGCGCGCGTGGCCGCGCACGGCACTCGGCTCTCGCGCTGATCCATCATCAGGGGAACCCACTCCCGGAGCTTCGCAGGATCCTCGCTGTACTGCATCGAGGCGAACAGCGGGCTCCCGGTAAGCGCGGCGTGACGCCTGCGCAGAAAGCTCACCGAGGGCGCGCCGGAGACAAAACTCAGGTGCGGAAAGGGGTGGATGAACTGGCCCGGATCACCCAGCAGACCGGCCTCGACCAGGGTGGCCCAGAACTGCCGCGACTGGTGAAACTGCTCGTTGATCTCGATCGCTCGATCGATCGGAATCGAGCCATCCGGCAGCTGCGGGGTGTAGTTCAGTTCGCAGAGCGCCGCGTGCCCGGTCCCCGCGTTGTTCCACGCATCCGAGCTCTCGGTCGAGGCCTCGCCGAGGGTCTCGACCACGGTGATCTCTAACTGTGGCGCCAGTTGTCCGAGCAGGGTGCCCAGTGTGGCAGACATGATGCCTGCGCCGATCAGCAGTACGTCTGTTTCCGCCGGAAGCGGTTGGCTTGCATGCATCGTCATCAAAAAAGCGCCAGGCAGCCGCACAGCCTCCGTTTTTTGCGAGCACCGGCTCGGTCTCAACGGATCCAGAGGCAAAGTGGGGGGAGGAAGATCGGCTGCGTTCGATTGGTCGGGGCGGAGAGATTCGAACTCCCGGCCCTCTGCTCCCAAAGCAGATGCGCTACCAGGCTGCGCTACGCCCCGACT
>CAZZYH010000174.1:0-6608 GCA_964658225.1 Vulcanimicrobiota bacterium
CCATCCGTTCCAGTCTACCTGCCCGCTCCTGGCCGGAGAGCAGCGCGCGGGCTCATGGACGGACACCAGCGCCGACTCCGGACGGACACCAGCGCCCGCTCCCGGGTACGATGGTGCGGACTCCGTGCGTCTTTCTCCCTGTGTCCGGCGTCTGAGAGAGTGACCATGTCTGCGACCCAGCTCACCTCCGATCGGCTCGCCCATGCGGCCGCCTCCCGCGCGGAAAGCGTCGCCATCGCCCAGCGGCTCCGACGCCAGGACCCGGACCTGCTCGACTCCCTGATCGTCGCCTACCAGCACCGCCTGCTGCGCTACCTGCTCTACCTGACGGGGAACCGCGAGCTTGCCGAAGACCTCTTCCAGGAGACCTGGATGCGGGTGCTGCTGCGCGGCGCCCAGTTCAAAGGCGACTCGCGCTTTGACACCTGGCTGTTCACCATCGCCCGCAACCTGGTCATCGATTACCGGCGCCGCCGCACCATGGCGAGCCTGGAAGAACTGGCCGAGCGCGGCGACGACGAGCGCCCCTTCGAGATCGCGAGCCATGCCCCCACCCCGTTTGACCACTACCTGACCCGCCAGAACGGCCAGATCGTGGCCGAAGCCCTGCTCACCCTGGACCCGCTCCACCGCGAGGTGCTGGTGCTGCGCTTTCACGAAGAGATGGCGCTTGAAGAGATTGCGGCCGTCACCTGCGCCCCGCTGTCCACCGTCAAGTCGCGTCTCTATCGGGGCATGGCTGCCCTGCGGCCCCGGATCGCCGAGCGGACCGGTACCGGCGAGGGGACCAGCCAGGAGGCGCGATGATCGAGACCCGGCCCCAGAAGGACCTCGCCCCCGGGCCCGCAGCGGAGCTCGAGGCGCGCTCCCCCAGCAGTGCCGAGGAGCTGGCCGCGGCGCTCTCCGGGCTCGACGCCGGCCGGGACCGGGCGCTGACCAACCGCACCCGCCGCGCCGTGCAGGCGCGCGCCGCCGACCTCCGGGAGGGCCGCCACCTGGGCCGCCGCAGCGGCGCGATCGCCCTGCTCACGCTGGCCGGGTTCCTGGTTCTGCTCAGTCCCGCGATCTGGAGCAGCGTGGACGATTTGCTGGGGGGCGAATTTATGCTGGATCTGCCGGGGATGGTGGCGGCGCTCGCATTTACCCTCTTTGCCGCGGTGGCTGCGGTTCTGTTTCTGCTCAGCGGCCAGGGCAAACGAGGCTTTGGGCAGCTGCGACGCTAACCCGGACGGGGTGGCTCACGCGAACACGGGCGACAAGGCGTCGAGCGCTGACGCACTTGTCCTGATCACAGTGCCTGCAGGATGTGCAGGCGGGACGCACCATGGCTCTTTTCGACTTTCAAGCATCGCGTAAAGACCCCGGCGGCTCGTCCTTCGCAGACGAGATGAAGCTGATTCCGCGCTGGTCGGTCGCCGCGGCGGTCTTTGCCTTCGTGGGCATGCAGTACATCTTCTGGGTGGTGATGCCTGACCATCGCCACCACGAGCCGCCCCCCATCGGGCTGCGTCTCTACCTCGCTCTCTCCTGGTCGGCGCTGGCCTCGCTCTACATGCTGATGGTCGGCTATGTGACGCGCGACACCAGCCGCCGCGGCATGCAGGCCCGGGTATGGATCATCCTGTGCCTGGTGCTGCCCGGGGGCATCGGCGCGGTGCTCTACTTCCTGCTGCGGCAGCCGCTCATCTCGCTGTGCCCGGCCTGCGGTACCCGCGTCCAGAGCGAGTATCACTTCTGTCCCCAGTGCGCCTTCCAGATCACGGCCTCCTGCGGACGGTGCTTTCGCAGCGTGCGGCCGACCGACCTGTTCTGCGTGCACTGCGGGCATGACCGGGCGGCCGATCATGCCCCGGATCGGCTCTTTGCCTTCCGCGAATAACAGCGCCGCCGGCGCCGCCTCGCGCCCGGAGCCCCCAACCCGCGCCGACCGGCGGCCTATACTGAGCGGGAGACGAGAGCGCATCTTGGCAATGACCGCTTTGATCATCGATGACGAGCGCCTGGCCCGCGAAGAGCTGCAGTACCTGCTTGAGAGCGACAGCGGCGTGGAGGTACTGGGCCTCGGCACCAACGGCATCGAGGCCGTTGACCTGATCCGCACCCACCGTCCGGATGTGGTCTTTCTCGATGTGCAGATGCCCGGGCTCGATGGCTTCGCGGTCCTGCGCAAGCTGCTCGAAGCCAACCCGCACGAGGACCTGCCCCAGATCATCTTCGCCACGGCCTTTGACCAGTATGCCGTCCGCGCCTTTGACGTCAACGCGATCGATTACCTGCTCAAACCGTTTGACCGCGGCCGGGTGCAGCAGGCGCTTGAAAGGGTGCGGCAGCGCCTGTACGAGGCGCCGGCTCTGGCCGCGAGCAGCCCGACGGGCAACGAAGCCCAGATCGGCGCCCTGCTGCGCCTGATCGAGCAGCAGCAGTCGGCCCGGCAGCCCAGCGGCCGGCTCGTTTTGCAGGCGCAGAGCCGTCTGCTGCTCATCGACCAGAAAGATGTCTGTTTCGCGTCGATCGACGAAGGCGTGATCTCGGTGGCGACCCCCAGCCTCGAAGGCCAGGCCAAGGCGCGCACCCTCGAAGAGCTGCTCGAGATGCTCGACCCTTCCGTCTTCTGGCGCGCGCACCGGTCTTTCCTGGTCAACATCAACCACATCAAGGAAGTGGTGCCCTGGTTCAAGAGCAGCTACCAGCTCCGCATGGGCGACAAGAAGCAGACCGAGATCCCGGTGAGCCGGGCCCAGACCCGCCGGCTGCGCGAGCTCTTCAAGCTATAGCGCCCCGTCTACATCAGCAGGCGCGATTGCCCCTGCTGGAGGCGCGCGTACACCGCCTGCAGACCCTCCACGCAGGGCTCAAAGGACCGGCTCAGCCGCGCAAACAGCGAAGCCTCCCGCTCGTACTCGAAAAGGTTGAACTGCGAGACGACCCAGTAACTCTCCTGCCCGTTGCGCACCATCTCGTTGCGGCGCCGGGGCGAGGCTGCGTTCCTCGGCGCCATGCCGGCAGAAAACAGCAGGTAGTCGCCGATATACTTGCGCAAACGCCGCTCGGCATCGAAGGAGGGCGCGGTGCCGTGCACAGGATCGGAGGCTAGCAGCAGCGATTCCAGGTCATCGACGGGATGACCCTGGGCGTCGCGCACCTGGTAGAGGGTATCGGTGGAGGAGAAGTCGGTCAGCATATCGGCAACATAGGCTGCGATCTCCGCGTCCTGCCGTGGAAGGGACTCGCGAAAGCAGTCGCGTACCAGTTCGTGAAAGATGCGGCGCAAAGGGTGCGTCGGCGAGATCATCGCGCAGGCTCCTTGAAGATGGATTTGCTGCCGTGCTCGTTGCGTCCTTTATCGTTTCGGCTTGCTCAGGGGTGTAGACCCACGATGCCACGTCTATGCACTCGGAACAAGGCCATTTTTCACACCCACGTAACTTTGCTGGCACTCCGCTCGGGAGGCTGCCAGGCGCCCCGGGCAGCCGGATATCTTGCCCCGGGGGCCTGGTCGGCTGCGTGTAGCCTGGTGAGTTCGTTGCAGAGATCGGGAGCGGCTGCCGATCTCTGCGGTAAGCCTTTTTGAAAAAGAGGGGAGCAGGCGTGTGGATCGGGTAGCAAGCGTGGAGAGCCTGTGGCGTTACCCTGTGAAAAGCATGCGCGGCGAAGAGCTGGAAACAGCCTTTGCCGGCTTCAACGGCATCCGGGGCGATCGCCTGGTGGCGGTGCACGACAGTGGCGCGCCTGCCGACTTCCCCTATCTGACCGGCCGCCAGCGCGCCCCGATGCTGCTCTTCCGCCCGCACTTTCGGGACGGCTTGCCGGACGGCCCTGACGGCGCGCGCCCGATCGAGATCGAAACCCCGGACGGAGCCTCGCTGGCCCTCGAAGACCCTCGCCTGCTCGAGCGACTCGGCGAGGGACTCGGCGAGCGGCACAGCCTGAGCCTGATGCGTTCCGAGCGATCGCTGACCGATGCCTATCCCGTCTCGCTCTTCTCTCTCGGGACCGCCCGGCAGCTGGAAGCGGAACTTGGCCTGCCCATCGACAAGCGCCGCTTCCGCGCCAACGTCTATCTCGATCTGCTTCAGGGTGGCGGCTTTGGCGAGGATCTGTGGGTAGGGCGCTCGGTGCGCATCGGGGAGACAGCGGTGCTCGAGATCGTCGACCGCGATCCCCGCTGCAAGATGATCACACTCGACCCGGACACGGCCGAAGCCAGGCCGCAGGTGATCCAACACCTGGCCAGGGCCTATGCAGGCAAGGCGGGCGTGTATGCGCGGGTGCTGGTCGAAGGCGTGCTGCGACGGGGAGACCCGGTGTACCTGCTCGGGGAGGGTGTGCCCGCTCGTTGAGCTGCGTCCCTGGGCGGGGCACGGTGTCGCCGCTGGGCGAGCGGAGCGGGTCGGCGTAACCTCGTTCGCCGGGAGCCTACCCTCGAGAGCCTACCCTTTTGTCCCTCGGTTGGCGGAACGACAAACTTCCTATCGGACGGCCTTGCTGCGTGCAGCAAGATCGCTTCCTGCTGCACGCACACGGATCGGCCTTGCACCGACGCGGGAGGCATCGGCCCTTCTGCGGTCAGGACCCGGCGTTCTCCGCGGCAGGCGTCTCCGCGTCCGGGAGGGAATGGCCCTCGCGCTGCACCTGCAGCACGCACGCTTCGAGGATATCGAGCGCAATGGCTGCCTCATGCTCGTTGACGATCAGCGGCGGAGCCAGGCGGATCGAGGTCTCCCCGCAGCCGAGGATGAGCAGGCCGCGCTCGAAGGCCAGCTCGACGATCCGGTCCCGCCAGGCCCCGGCGACCTCGCGCGTCCTCTGATCCTTGACGATCTCGATCCCGATCATCAGGCCGATCCCGCGCACATCGCCCACGATTGCATAGGTCTGCACCCACGGGCGTAGCCGCTCGAGCATCTTCGCGCCGACCTGTCCGGCATTGCTCAGGCCCTCGCGTTCGAGGATATCGAGCGTTGCGAGCGCGGCGGCGATGGCGACCGGGTTGCCGCCGAAGGTCGAGGCATGCGAGCCCGGCACCCAGTTCATGATCTCGGCGCGGGTCATACAGACGCCGAGCGGCATGCCGGAGGCGATCCCCTTGGCCATGCAGACGATGTCCGGTTGCACGCCGGTGTGCTCGATGGCCCACCACTTGCCGGTGCGCCCGGCCCCGGACTGAACCTCGTCGGCCACCAGCAGGATGCCGTGGCGATCGCAGATCCGGCGGAGCTCCTGCATAAAGACCGGGGGCGCGACCACGTAGCCGCCTTCGCCCTGGATCGGCTCGACGAAGATCGCCGCGACCTCCTCGGGCGCGAGCGTGGTCTTGAAGAGCTTTTCCTCGATGTAGCGGGCGCAGCCCAGCGCGAAGGCTTCCTCGGCTTGCGGACCGCCGGAGCAGCCGCGATAGGCATAGGGGTAGCGCACGTGCGTCACGCCGGGCACCAGGGGCGAGAAGCGCCGCTTCTGCTGGGGCTTGGAGGCGGTGAGCGAAAGCGCCCCCATCGTCCGTCCGTGGAAGGCGCCAAAGAAGGCGATGATGTTCTGCCTGCCGGTGTGATAGCGCGCGATCTTGAGCGCGCACTCGACCGCCTCCGCACCCGAGTTGCCATAGTAGAACTTATGCGGGCCGGCCATGGGCGCGATGGCCGAGAGCCGCTCGGCGAGCGTCACCATGCCCTCGTAGTAGAAGTCGGTGCCCGACATGTGGATCAACTCGCCGGCCTGCTCACGGATCGCCGCAACCACCTCCGGGTGGCAGTGACCGGTGGAGGTGACGGCGATCCCGGCGGCAAAGTCGAGAAAGGTGTTCCCATCCACATCCTCGACACGGATGCCGCGGCCGCGCTTGGCCACCATCGGGTAGGAGCGGGTGTAGCTGGGCGAGAGGTAGCGATCGTCCTGCTCGACGACGCGACGGGCGTTGGGGCCGGGCAGCGCGCCCACGATCTCTGGTCCCCACTGGGCGTATAACTCGCCCGGGACGGTGCGGATCACGGACGCGCCCTGTTTTTCACTCTGCATCAGGCCTGGCATGGTGGCTCCTTATCTCGATCCGATCCTCTCGATTGGATCATCTCGGTTCGTGCATGCGGGCGCGCCGCCGGCAGTGGCTGCGGGCCGTTGCAACAGGGTCAAAAGGTTGAGCAACGAGAGCGAGGAGGAGGTCTGCTTCGATCAAGGGGACCCGGTGTGCGCGCCGAAGCCCGGCGCTTGACTCTCGGGAACCCAGGGGCAGCGGCGACTAGGCGCTGCCGAAGAGGCTAGGTCGTGCCTGCGAGGGGCGCGGCAGCCCAACCGGCAGAGAACCGCGAGCAACCGTCACGAGGCTGCGGCCGGAGAGCGCCGCTGCTTGCGCCGAGCCGCTCGCGCCGCCGCCTGAGCCGGGTGCTGTTCGCCTCGTCTTGCCGGTCCGCGAAAGCGTCATTGGGCCTGAGCTTAGCATGCGCGCTCGGCTGTGGGAACTGCTTTCCGCCTGCCGGGGGAAAAGATCTCGATCGGCGCGAAGAAGGCGCGCGAGCCTGCGCCGGAAAGCCCGGGCGCAGGGCCCGCGAGAGCAGGGCGCAGAGAGCGGGGCCTGCGCGGGCAGGCCGCCCGGAAGCGCGCGGCGGCCAGAAGCG
>CAZZYH010000175.1:0-6519 GCA_964658225.1 Vulcanimicrobiota bacterium
CTCACGCGCTTCGCACACGCGCGCGCAGGTGGGCGGCTTTTTACCACATCCCAGGACTCCGCGTAGTGGAAAACGGGTCCCCGCCAAATCGAGTAAGATTACCGAAGAGACACTAGATATTGTGGTTACGGCTTGACTCGGCCCTTCATGTAGCGCTACTTTCCATCTCAGCGCTGCTTCACTCCGAGACAGCTGGAGAGCCTGCCTGCCGCCCGCGCATCCGGGCGCAACCGACCTGAAAACCGCCCTCATCCGTCCCTCACACCCGCCGTACCCAAGGAGCTTTCATGGCACAGACCGCATCCGATTCGCCGCTCAAGACCGCGCCCGCAGCGCTTACCTTTACCCGCCACTTCTCGTCGGCCCAGGTTTCGCCCTACGACCAGGTGCAGTGGGAGCGCCGCAACGCCGTCATTACCGACTTCGCGGGCAAGACGATCTTTGAGCAGAAGGATGTGGAGGTGCCGGTGGACTGGTCGGTGACGGCGACCAATATCGTTGCGTCGAAGTACCTGCACGGCCGGATCGGCACGGCCGAACGCGAGAGCGGGGTCCGCGACCTGATCGCGCGGGTCGCCGAGACGATCCGCGACTGGGGTCTGGCCGGCGGGTACTTTCAGACGCCGGAAGATGCGGCCATCTTTCACGATGAGCTCGTGCACCTGCTGCTCAACCAGAAGGTCGCCTTCAACTCGCCGGTCTGGTTCAACGTGGGCTGCGACCGGCTGGAGCCGAATTCGGACGCGCAGAACTGGCACTGGAACGAGCACTCCTGCGGGGTGGAATTCTCCGTCACCGGCTATCGCAAGCCGCAGTGCTCGGCCTGCTTCATCAATGCGGTCGAGGACTCGCTCGATTCGATCCTGACCCTGGCCAAGACCGAGGGCATGCTCTTCAAGTGGGGCTCCGGCACCGGTTCCAACCTGTCCACGCTGCGCGGCTCTACCGAGCAGCTTTCCGGCGGTGGCACGGCCTCCGGGCCGCTCAGCTTCATGCGCGGCTTCGATGCGTTTGCCGGCGTGATCAAGTCGGGCGGCAAGACGCGCCGCGCCGCAAAGATGGTCATCCTCAATGTCGAGCACCCCGATATCGTGGACTTTGTCGAATGCAAGATGAAGGAAGAGGCCAAGGCGTGGGCGCTGATGCGCGAGGGCTACGACGGGTCCTCCGGTCCGGACTCCGAGGCGTACTCGTCGATCTTCTTCCAGAACGCGAATAATTCCGTGCGCGTCACCGACGAGTTTATGGAAGCGGTCGAACGCGACGGCGAGTTCACCACGCGCGCGGTCAAGGATGGCGCGCCGGTCAAGACCTATCGCGCACGGGAGCTGATGCACAAGATCGCCGAGGCGACCTGGCAGTGCGGCGACCCGGGCATGCAGTACGACACGACCATCAATCGCTGGCACACCTCGAAGAACACGGCCCGGATCAATGCTTCCAATCCCTGCTCGGAGTACATGTTTCTCGATAACTCGGCCTGCAACCTGGCCAGCTTCAACCTGATCAAGTTTGTCGATGCGGGCGGGACCTTTGCGATCGAGAGTTATCGCCGCGCGGTCGATGTGATGATCACGGCGATGGATATCTTGATCGATAACTCCGGCTACCCGACCGAGATGATCGCGCGCAATTCGCATGATTATCGCCCGCTCGGGCTGGGCTATGCGAACCTGGGCGCGCTGCTGATGTCCTGCGGCCTGCCCTATGACTCGGACGCCGGGCGCGACTTTGCCGCGGCCCTTACGGCGATCATGTGCGGCGAGGCCTACCTGCAGTCGGCAAGGCTCGCCGAGAGGGCGCCGGCCCTGCCTTCGGCGACCTCCCTGACGCGCGATGCCAATCGGACAGGCGGCGCCTGCCCCGGGTTCTCGGTCAATCGCGAGCCGTTCCTGGACGTGATCCGGATGCACCGCGCGGAGGTGAACAAGATCGGCAAGTCCCGCACCTCCGCCGAGCCGTTTGTCGCGCCGCAGCTGGCGGAGCTCATCGCGGCCAGCGTCGATTGCTGGGACAAGGCGCTCGCGCATGGCGAGAAGCACGGCTACCGCAACTCCCAGGTCACCGTGCTCGCGCCTACGGGCACCATCGGCTTCATGATGGATTGCGACACGACCGGCATCGAGCCGGACCTGGCTCTGGTGAAGTACAAGAAGCTGGTCGGCGGCGGCATGATCAAGATCGTCAACAACACGGTTCCCTCGGCCTTGTTCAAGCTCGGCTACTCCAATGACGAGGTCCATGCGATTGTCAGCTACATCGACGCGACCGGCACGATCGAGGGTGCGCCCGGCGTCAAGGCGGAACACCTGGCGGTCTTCGATTGCTCGTTCAAGCCGGCCAAGGGTACGCGCTCGATCGAGCCCAGCGGCCACGTCAAGATGATGGCCGCGGCCCAGCCCTTTCTCTCCGGCGCCATCTCAAAGACGGTCAACCTGCCGCACGACTCGACCGTAGAGGATGTCGCCGAGGCGTATCTCGATTCGTGGCGCATCGGGCTCAAGTCCGTCGCCATCTATCGCGATGGATCGAAGGGCGCGCAGCCGCTCAATGTCTCCGATGGCGACAAGGCCAAGGCTACCGGGACCGGCAAGACAGAGGCCGCAAGCCCGGACGCCGGGGGCGATCTCGCCCTGGCCCAGGCGCGCATCCTCTCGCTTGAGCAGGAGCTGCTGACCCTGCGCACCGCGGCCGCCAAGGTCGTCCACGCTGCCTCGCCGGCGAGCGCGCTCGCCGGGCCGCTCGCGAGCCAGGACCAGCAGGCGCCCCCGCGGGCGGTGCGGCATCGCCTGCCCGACGAGCGCGCCTCGCTCACGCACAAGTTCTCGATCGCCGGTCACGAGGGCTACATCACCGTCGGGCTCTACCCCAACGGCCAGCCGGGCGAGATCTTTATCCGCATGGCGAAAGAAGGCTCGACCATCTCCGGGCTGATGGACTCCTTCGCTACCGCCGTCTCGCTCGCCCTGCAGCATGGCGTGCCGCTCAAGCTGCTGTGCGAAAAGTTCGCGCACTCGCGCTTTGAGCCCTCCGGCTGGACCGGCTCGGAGACGCTCGGGTACGCGAAGTCGATCATGGATTACCTGTTCCGCTGGATCGAGCTGCGGTTTCTTTCAGGCACGCAGCTGCCCTTGTTCGCCGGGCTCGCCGAAGGCAACAGCAAGACGGCCCACGCCGGGGCGGGTGGACGCGCCCTCGGCGCGGAAGCCGTATCGATCCCGGTCGCGGGCACTCTGTCCGATGATGGCATCCAGTTCACCGCGCCCGAGCAGCACGCGTCCACGCGCGGCATGGGGGCAACATCTGCTCCCGAGGGCGGGTTGGTCGGCGATTCCGGCCTGGCCTCGGGCTCCGCGCCCGCCCGCCTCGAGGAGCGCGGCATCTACCACGCTGCCGACGCCATGCGCGGGATGTATGACATGGGAGATGCCCCCAGCTGCCTGACGTGCGGGGCCATCATGGTGCGGAGCGGGAGCTGCTACCGCTGCATGAGCTGCGGGAGCACGAGCGGCTGCAGCTAGCCGCAACGCGCGGGTGCGCTTCGATCAGCGAGAGAAAGCCCGGCGCAAGCCGGGCTTTCTCTCTTCGCTCCAGTCACCCGGGGTCCGTGTCCTGCTGCGCGCACAGCGAAGGCTCGGCGGCAACCCTCGCGCCCAGCCAACAGGCAGCTTCAGGCACGGGTGCACGGCTGGTTCTATCTGCGAACTACCCCTGCCTCCGACTGCTCTCGAGGGGTTTCCGCTCTTGCGAAACAATCTCGCTGGAACCAGCTTGGCGGTTTCGAAAGTCCCTGCGTGGCGAAGCAGAAAGCGACGACGGAGGAGAAAATTTTCGGCTTCCGGGCACAGGCTCTGCAACAATCACGGCTGTCGCCCGACCACCTCCACCAGCTTTTCCGCGGAGCCACCCGCGGCTTTCGCGCCCTCCTGCGTCAGCTTGCCCGTCCCGTCCTCCCAGTGCAGCCTGGTGATCGCGTGCTTGCCCTGTTCGTACGCGTAGCTCACGCCGTCATCGTTATACAAAACGAAATCAGCGTTCGCCCCCGGGTATATCTTCACCTTGACCAGCTTCTGGTCCTCGCGGGTGCTCAAAACATCAGAGCCGAAGGGCAGGATCGAGCCCGCTTTGACGAAGATAGGGAGCGTGTCGATGGGGGCCTGCACGGTCACCATCTGGCCGCCGTGAAGCTTTTCATTCGTCCAGTAGTTGTACCAGTCCGCGCCGGCCGGCAGGTAGACCTGGCGCGTGGTCTCGCCCTGCTCGGTGACCGGCGCTATGAGTAACGATGGCCCGTACATATATTCGTAGCGCAGGGTTTCGGCGATCCTTGCATCCGACGGGTCGTTGATGTTGGGATCAGAGGCGAAGTCCATGAACAGCGCCCGCACAAACGGCGCGCCCGTCTCGTGGGTATACCAGCCGAGCGAGTAGGTGTAGGGCATCAGCGCGTAGCGCAGCTTTAAATACTTTTCAAGGATCGGCTCAGCCTGCCTGCCGTAGCTCCAGACCTCGTTGTGCTCGCGGGTGCCATGGGTGCGGAAGTTCGGCTGGAAGGCGCCCCACTCATACCAGCGGACGTAGAGCTCCGGATAGTCGTCGTCCTGGTGCACGACCTCGCGAGCCTCCGACGGGTCGATGAGCACCGGGCGCGCGGGCACGTGCTTGTACGGCAGGCCCTGCCATCCGCCGATGTCGTTGCCGTTGTAGGCGATGCCCGAGGCCGCGACCCCGAGCATGGTCGGGATCTGGCGCTTCATCGCATCCCACATGGGGTAGATGTCCGAGGACCAGAAGAGCGTGCCATTGCGCTGCGCGCCGATGTAGGCGTCGCGCGAGAGGATGGCCACGCGCTTGGTCTCGCCGCCGGGCAGCTTTTCCTCCCGACGATAGCCGTCATAGATCGACGCGGTGTGGAAGAGCGGGTAGACGTTGAAGTACTCCGTTCCGGGCCCGATGTGAAAGTAGGCGCCGTTGGGAGGCAGGTCGGGCTCGGTCTCATCGGTCCAGAGCGCGTCAAAGCCCTTGGCAACGATGTTGTCGCGGGTAATCTGCCAGTAGAACCGGGCCGCGTCCGGGTCGGTGGTATCGATGTCCGAGCCTGCCTTGTCATAGGGCAGGCCGTTGACCGGGGTGCCATCGGCCAGGTGCTCGAACCAGCCGGCCTTGAGGATCCGGTCGTAGAAGCGGGCATCCGGGGTGAAGCGGGGCCAGATGCTTATCATCGTCTGGATGCCCATCTGGTGCAGCTGCTGGTTCATCGCCGACGGGTCCGGCCAGTCGTAGGGCTTGAAGTCAAACTGGCCCATCTTGGTGTAATAGAACCAGTCGACGACGATCATGTCCAGCGGCAGGTGGCGCTCGCGGTAGCCGTTCGCGACAGCCAGCACCTCTGCCTGGGTCGAGTAGCGCTGCTTGGACTGGATGAGCCCATAGGCGGCCTTGGGCAGCATGGGCGTGGAGCCGGTGAGCAGCCGGTAGCCGGAGTAGATCTCGTCCGTGTTGCGCCCGGCGATGACGAAGTAGGAGACGCGCCGGCCGACCTTGGAGACCCACCGGGTATGCTCGTTGAAGCCCGGTTCAATCACCGTCGAAGAAGGGTTATCCCACAGTACGCCGTAGCCCTTGTTGGTCACCAGCAGGGGCACGCACCAGGTCGGTCCGGCGGGGGCAAGGTAGTTGGCTTCGCAGGTGAGCGCGTGTCCGCGGTGGTCGAGCTCGCCCTCCTGGTTCTGGCCCAGTCCGTAGTAGTGCTCGTCGGGCGGCGAGAAGAAGGTTGCGCCGACGGTGAAGAAGGCAGGGTCGGAGGGGCGTCGATCGTTCAGCACGCCGGCGGTCATGTCCTTGCGGTTGGGTTCGGCCATCTGCCAGCCCTGCATGTTGAGCAGCTGCGCGCCGTCGGAGGTGGCAAAGGTGATGCCGACGCCGGGGACCGAGCCGCCGAAGTAGTTGGCCGTGTCGGGCAGCTTGGCGCCGGGCGCCCGCCGATGCGCGGGCGCGACCGTGACGCGGAGACGCCCGGAGGCGTAGATGTCGGCTCCCCCCTCGCCCGCGGTGTGCTGCCAGCCGGCGGCATCGGGCGGGGCGATCAGCCCGTAGCCGGGCTTGGCCTTGGCCTCGCCGGCGATGGTGGACAGGGTGACCCGGAGGATGTTCGGTGCGTAGGCCTCCAGAACGACCGTCTGGCCGTTGCGGTCGAGCACGACCGGTGCGGTGGACTGCGCCGGGGCGACCGCCGTCCAGGCAAGCGTGGCCAGGGTGGCGAGCTCGAGCAGGCAGGCGGAGAGCGGGGAGCGGGTCAGAGCGGGCATGGGGTGTCCTTCAAGGGTGGAGCCGGGGGTGGTGGGCGGGCGGCGGGATGCTCCTACGCCTGCAGCCAAGGTGTACCAGCTTCGACCGGGCATCGTCACGTCTTGCCCGCGAGCGGTCGAGCGAGGGGAGGGAACCAAGGCCGTTGCGCGAGCCGGGCCGGGCCAGCAAGCAAGTGTGCCGCCGCCGCCTCTGGCCATGGAGCCTGTCTGG
>CAZZYH010000176.1:0-6455 GCA_964658225.1 Vulcanimicrobiota bacterium
CGCGACCAGGTTTTCCAGCGCCTGGCGCAGCGCGCTCTCCATTGAGGTGGACTCGCACAGTCCCACAATGTCATGCAGCCGCGTCTTGATCGTCACCTCTGCCGTGTGTCGGTACTTCTCGGTGGTCAGAATGACGTGCGCACTGCTCGCCTTGCCGGCCAGCTTCTCGACCCGCTCGAGCGCGAGCTCGGCCATTGCTTTGAGTTCTTCGGTTACCACTGCCTGCCTGCCGGTGTACTCCACTTCCATCATCCGCTCCTTGCAGGCACGAGCAAAATACTCGTGCTCAAGCACTAGAGTTTACGCTCTTGCCCGGCGGGGCGCTCCAAGCATTTTCAGTCCCGCACCCGCCGTTGATGGGTGCTTGGGATGCGCAAATCTTCCCGGTATTTGGCCACCGTTCTGCGGGTCACGTCGATACCCTGGGACTGCAGCATGTGGGTGATCAACTCGTCGGTCAGCGGCTTGCGTGGATCTTCTTCCTCGATCAGCTTCTTGACCTTGCGCTTCAACAGCAGCAGAGGCGTGCCCGAGCCTTCCGGCCCGTTCACCCCCTCGGTGAAGAAAAAGCGCAGCTCAAACACTCCCTGCGGTGTGTGCACATACTTGTTGGACACCGCCCGGCTCACCGTCGATGGATGGACCCCGATCTCTTCGGCTACTTCCTTGATCATCATGGGGCGAAGCGCTTCCACACCCCGTTCCAGAAAGTCGGTCTGGCGACGGACGATCACCTCGCAGGTGCGCAGGATCGTGTTCTTACGCTGCTCGATATTGCGCATCAGCTGCAGCGCCGAGCGGTAGCGCTCCTTCACGTAATCCTTGACGTCTTTTTCCGCGCTGGGCTGCGTGAGCAGCCGTCGGTACCCCTGGTTGAGCCGCAGCGACGGCACGCTCTCGTCATCCATAACGGCCACGTACTCGTCATCGCGTTTGACAAAGGCCACATCGGGCTCGATCAGCCGTGCATCCACGCTCTGGAAGCGCTGCCCGGGCCGCGGGTCCAGAGTGCGAATAAACTCGAAGGCCAGGTTGGCCTGCTCGACGGTCGTGCCCACGGCCTTGGCCACTTCGCGCAGGTCCCGCTTTTGTAATAGCGACAGGTACTTATCAACGATGCGCTCGGCGATGTCGAAGATCACACTATGCGGATGCATGGCAGCCGGCTCCGCGATCCCGGAAGCAGCTGCGCCGTTTGCGGCCATGGCGGCGCCCGGATCGCTCGACACGGGCTGATACAGGTCGCCGGGAAAGGAGCCCCCGTCCGGCAAAAGGGCCGAAGATCGAACTGCCTCAAAGACCGCCTCGGGCTCGGGCCCGTCTTGCTGAGCCCGCCCCTCCGGCGACGTTTGTTGGGCGGCAGGTCCATGGGTCGCAGAAAAGCGCTCGCTCCCTGGATGTGGCTGGACCCCACTCGATCCGCCGGATCCGTTGTTATTGTTGCGGGATTCCACCGGCTCGGCTTCCTGGATGCGCTCCTCGCGCTCCTGCCGCCGTGCCCGCTCCCGCTTGCGCTGCTGCTCACGCGTTGCCTGGCGTGCGGCATGGATCTGGGCCAGCAAGCACTCGCGCAGATCGACTGCGGCGATCCCGACCGGGTCGAGCCCCCGCACAATCGAGAGCGCCATCGCCAGCGTCTGTTCAGCTCCAGCCAGCAGCTCGCCGCTCTCTCGCTCGCCGCTCAGCTCCGGATGCGAAGCCAGATGGTGCGCCAGCTGGGCCTTGTAGCCCTCGAGCAGCTCCTCTTCCGACGCGCCCAGGTAGCCATCCTCGTTCAGGTTGCCGACGATATACTCGGTCGCGTCCCGCACCGCGGGCGAAAGGCTGAGCGAGCCGATCTGCCAGGAGAGATGGTCCTCGAGCGATCCGGGTTTGGACAGATAGCTCTCGAGCGACGGCTTCTCGTTGACTTCAAAACTTTGCGGGGACCGGAACCCGGGGTCCAGGTACTCCTGGAAGTAGGATCCGAAGTCGATCTCGTCAAAGGGGTCAGGCTTGTCATCGGCAACGGTCTGCTGCTCCGGCTCGGCCACATGATCGAGCATGGGCACGCTCTCTTCAAGCTCCTCGAGCACGGGATTCTCGGCGATCTCGGCCTGGATCATGTCCTTGAGCTCAAGCTTGTTCAGCGCGAGTACGCTGACCATCTGCATCAGCCCAGGAGTGAGGATCTGGCGCTGCGAGACCTTGAGGTTCAGCTTGGGCTGGAGAGAAACCATGGAGATTCGGGTAGCGACCTCATGCGCTAAACGGATGCAGCCCGCGGCTGACGTAAGCTGAGTCTACAAACAATCGACGGGCCGGACCACGGTTTGCCGGACCGCCGAGGCACCATCGTACTCCCGTGGGAATCCCGGCAGACTCTCGCTCTGAACCGGTATCCGGACCGAATCCATACCAAGTACAGCGTCGTCCTCGACACGACCTGGGTGCAGCGAGGATCCGCGCTCCTCGCCCCGTTGCAAGGAACAAACGCAGGCGCTTTGCTACGCTCAGGATGCCCTGATCACAAGGCTGCTGCGGCTTGCTGGGAGGCTGCAGCCGACAGAAAGTTAGCGCAGAAAAAAGTTCTCGCCCAGGTACACGCGCCGGACCTCAGGGTCTGAGCCCAGCTCCTCCGGGGTGCCGTCGCGGAAGATCCGTCCTTCATTGATGATATAGGCGCGGTCGGTGACCGAGAGCGTCTCGCGCACGTTGTGGTCGGTGATCAGGACGCCGATCTCGCTCGCCTTCAGGTCGTAGATGATCTCCTGCAGATCGTCCACGGCGAGAGGATCGATGCCGGAAAACGGCTCGTCGAGCAGGATGAAGGAAGGCTGGATGCACAGGCAGCGCGCAATCTCGACCCGTCGCCGCTCCCCGCCGGAGAGCGCATAGCCCTGGGTCTTGCGGATGTGGCCGAGGTTGAGCTGCTCGATCAGCTTTTCGGTGCGCGCGCGCCGCATCTGCTGCGAGAGAGACTGCGCCTCGAGCACGGCCAGAATATTTTCCTCCACGGTCAGCTTGCGAAAAACCGACGGCTCCTGGGGCAGGTAGCTGATCCCGTAGTTGCGCGCCCGCAGGTACATGGGCACGCGCGTGATGTCGACCCCGTCGGCAAGGATGCGGCCGGAGTCGGGCGCGACGAGCCCGACCATCATGTAGAAGCTGGTTGTCTTGCCGGCCCCGTTTGGACCCAGCAGTCCCACTACCTCGCCCTGACTCACATGGATCGAAACGCCGCGCACTACCTGGCGACCCTTATAGGACTTGCCGATCTCGTCTGTGGAGAGCTTCTGCATGAACCTTGGACGTCCGGACGGCGCCTACCGGGGCGCGTGCGTGTCGGTGACCGTGCGCGCGGTAGCGCCGGCAGGTGCGCCGACGGGCAGCGCGCCGCCCCCGCTGGACACCTCGACGCTATCATCGGCGGTCTTGAATAGCAACGCCGCTCCGGTCGTGGTTCCCTTCTCGGCGTCGACAATCCGTGGCGGGTCGCCCGGGCTGCCGGTCAGCATGTAGCGCCCGTCGGCTGCGCTGTAGACGAGCTTGTCCCCGGTGCCGCGGCGGCCCGGCTGCGTGATGACGACATGGTTCGAGGCGACGATCCGGTCCAGCTGCGCGGCCTTGTTCGGCCCCGCCGGGGTCAGGTAGATCTGCGCCTGGTCGGCGTGCAGCACGCCGGAGGGTTGCTCGGCTGTAACCAGCCCGCGCAGGTCTGCGCGATGCTCCTTGTCCGCATAGTGCAGGGTAACGCTCGACAGGCGGGCTGGCGCGGTCTGGCGCGGTTCCGGCTTCCCCGGCGCCGGCCTGGCGGCGGCCTCGCCGAGCGTCTGCTGCGCCGCGGCCGCATCCCCTGCGGGGCCTCTCCCCGCCCCATTGCTCCTCGACTCCAGCATGGCATGCACCACCGCCGTCCGCTCTCCTCGTTCGCCATGCGCGTCGAGCGTCTGCTGGTCGCGCGATAGCTCGAGCACAGGCGCCGATACCGCGTTGCCCCCCTGCCACATGCGCGCTTGCCCACCTTGAGCCCCATAAAAGACGGTGAGGTTGCTCTTGCGGGTGAGCGTCGCGTGATCGGCGGTTACGTGGACAGGCCCTTCGCCACCCAGCCCGGGCGCCGGCCGGCTGCTACCCTGCTGCTCGTAGGTCGACTTCACGTTGCCCGTCGCCGACGCGTCTCCTGTTTCGCGATGGTAGTCAACCCGGTCCGCGCTAAGCTCCTGGGCCTCATGGTGCAGGCGCGGGCTGCCGGTCAGGTGGAGGAGCTGGTCTGCGGCGTGGTACTCAGCCTGCTCGGCTGTCGCGTGCAGCGGAGACTGGGGGCTGCCGTCGCTGTTCTTCGCATCGGGGCCGGGCTGCTGCAGCAGCGTAACGTTTCCCTTCTGCAGCGCGGTATCAACCTGGGCGCTCGTGCCGGAGCCGCGGCCCCCGGCGCTGTTCGCGAGCAAGGTCACGTGCAGCGTGTCGCCCGTGCTGGTGCTGGTCGCGCCATCGCTCGCGGTGTCGACCAGCCGGGTTCGGCCCTTGCCATCGAGGGCGCGGAACTCGCGACCGTTGGCCAGGGTGGCCAGCAGTTGATCGGCACCGATCGAGGAGGACCTGGCCGGCCCCTTCGAGGGAACATCGTGCAGGTTGACCAGCGCCCCGCCCGAGCCGAGCGCGAAGCGTGCTTCTGCCCGGCCGTGCGCCCCCGGCGCGAAGTCGATATCCAGTTTGCTCGCGCGCATCTCGCGGGTCGCAGAGCCGTTCGCGTCGCCCGGCAGGGAGTGCCTCTGCAGCACGAAGGTCACCGCATCGCGGAACTGCGCATGCTTCAGCTGCGCGCCCGTCCTTGCGCCCGGCAACGCCCCATCCGCAAAATGCAGCGTACCGGCCACGGCGGAGCCCTGCATCGTCTCGCCGTTCGCAGTCGAATCGTAGGTCACCCCGCCGGCCAGCTCGGTGACGGTGGGCTGGCTCTTCGGGTCGAGCCCGATCAAGGCATTGCCCGCGTGGACCTCAGCCCCATCGTCGGTGAGCACGCGCACGTGTCCGCGCGCCTCGACCTGCTCGGCCGAGCCGTCCGGGCGAAAGGTGACCGTCGCCTGGTCCGAGGTGCTGTGCTTGCCGCCAAAGTCGGCGTCCGCCTTGATCAGGTAAGCCTGGTGCGTCCCGGTCAGCAACTGCGCGTGCCCGGCACGGATCACGGTAGCGGCCCCATCGTTCCCGCTTGCGGTGAGCGCCACCTCGCGGTCCAGAACCAGCACCCCGTCCTTCGCGTTGTAATCCGCACCGGTAGCCGAGCCGCTCGCCTTGGGCAGCGAAAAATCCACCCGTTGCTCGGTCGTCGCCTCCTCGGTGGACTGGGTAAAGACCACGCCGCTGGTGGTCACATGAATGGTGCCGGCATCGGCCGTCTGGCCCGGCTTTGTTCCGGGCGCGGCGAACTCGATCCGCACCGGACCTGCGGCCCGGGCGATGCCCTGCTTGCGGTTGTAGGTGAAGTCCGCGCCGTAGATCTTGTCGCTGCGCCCGCTGCCGTCCGGTCCGTAGAGGGTGATGGTCACATCGTGCAGTTCCGCCTGGTCCCCTTTGTACTGCACCAGTTTGGAGGCATGAATGGTGAAGAGGGTGTGCCCCTTCTGCGACTGCGAGTAGGTAAACCCGTTGGCGGTCTGCGAGATGTCTACGCCCAGGCGGCCGGGTACATCGAGATGAAAGCCATGCCCCTTGAGGCGCGCCACGCCCAGGAAGCCGGCCAGCACCAGCAGCAGGGCAGCACCGCCCGCAGCCACCGCCCGTCGTAGATTCTTGATGCTCGCGGACACACCCCCAAGTCTACCTGCTCGCGAGCGCTCAATTGACGTGCTGCAGGCGCGAGATCAGCTTTTGTGCGAGGCTCTCTCCCGAATCGGACCACAGCAGGCGGCTCGAAATCCCACAATGCTTCTGCACGGCTTGGGTCAGTGCGACCAGCATCTTCACGTTCTCGCGAATGTGCGAGGCCGCCGCCTGGTCGAGCTCGACTTCTTCCTGGAGGAAAGGGGTGTCGAGCCCCAGGTCCATCCGGATCTGCCCGTTCTGCTCATAGGCTCCGTCATCGAACTCGGGCCCATAGCCGACGATCCGCACCTCGTGCATCCGCTTTCGCCATACAGGGTCAAGCTCGCCTTCGCCCTCCGGCGCCCACAGCTCCCAGCGCAGCTCGAACTCGTAGGCGAAATCCTCGTGCAGGGCCTCGAGCGCGGCCGGCACGGCGATCTCCGGGGCGGCATCCTGCTCATCTTCGTCATAGATCCTTTGGTAGACCGGCGCCTCGTTCCAGGAGATCGGATAGGCCGCCGCCGCATGCACGCGCGGCGCCCGCCCGGCGCCCGGCAGCAGCGCGAACTGGTGGATTACCCCCAGTAACGCCGGGCCGAGCGAAGAGGTACGAAAGTTTGGGTACCAAAGACTCAGATAGAGTTCGTCAGCCATAGAAAAATAGATGCTCC
>CAZZYH010000177.1:0-6443 GCA_964658225.1 Vulcanimicrobiota bacterium
TTGACCCGGGCCCGCGCGGGCGGGGTGGCGGAAGCCGACGCCGAACTGGCCGCGCTGCCGGCCGAGGCACTCGAGGAGGAGACCGGGTCTAAAGAGCTCGAAATGCCGGTCCCGCTCGAGATGGCCGATCTCGAATCCGCGCCGCCGCCCGAACTCGAGAGTGTCGCGGCAGCGCCTCCCCAGCCGGCCAGCGCCGCCCCGCCGCGTCTCTCCTTGGTGCCCCCGCCCGGCTGAGTCCGCCTCTAAGCATGCGGAATTTCCTTAGTTTGCGATTGTAGATATACGGAAAATCCGTATAATAATATTATGCACGCGGTTGCCGAAACCTCGATCTTCACTCGACGGGCGGATGCGCTGCTGAACAGGGAGGATCGAGGTAACCTCATCAGCACGCTGGCAGCTGATCCTACAGCGGGCGCTCTCGTCCCGGGCCTGGGCGGCATTCGCAAACTGCGCTTTGCCCCGGCCGGACGCGGCAAATCAGGAGCTTTCCGGGTCATTTATTACTTTGCGGCCGAGGACCGGCCCATTCTGGCGCTACTGATTTATGCCAAGAACGAGCAGGACAACATCACGCCGCAACAACGCGATGTGCTGCTCGATCTCATCGCGAGAGACAAGGTTGAGCGGCGCAATGTCAATACAGGAGAGAACAATGCGAGTTCAGGAAGTCGAGCCCGGCGCTGACACCACCTTAGGGGACGAACTAGTAGCCTCTCTCACCGAGGGTTTCGCAATCCTTCGCGGCGAGACGGCCCCAGCCCGTTATCATCCTGCGCCAGCCTCGGTCGACGTGCGCGCAATTCGGCAGAAGTTGGGGTTGAGCCAGGGTGCATTTGCGCAACGGTTCGGCTTCGGCGTGGCGACAGTTCGCGATTGGGAGCAGGGTCGGAGCCGGCCAGACCAGGCTGCGCGCTCCTATTTGCTCGTCATTGAGCGTGAGCCCAAAGCAGTTGAGCGGGCGCTGCATCAGGCCGCTTGATGAGCACTACTGTTCGTGTCCCGCACCGCATGACTGTGGCAGAGTTCCAGGACTGGCAGCCGCCCGCCGATTTGGACCAACGCCGTTGGGAGCTCGTCGATGGCGAGCCGGTCTGCATGTCGCCGCCCAGCATCGATCACGGGGCGATCCAGAACGAACTCGGGAGCCTTATCAGGAATTGGCTCACGGCTAATCGACCGGATTGCCGTGTCGTCACCACACCGGGCGTCGTTCCGCGGATCCGATCCGACGTCAACGAGCGTATCCCCGATCTCGCCGTCACCTGCGGCCCGGTCCGGCCGGCCCGCACGCTCGACGACCCCATCCTGCTGATCGAGATCCTATCGCCGTCCAATGAAGCCAAGACGCGCGCGAACGTGTGGGCCTATGCGACGATCCCGAGCGTGCACGAGATCGTCCTGATCTCCAGCACGTCGATTTACGCTGAGATCTTCCGGCGGAACGCTGACGGCACCTGGCCGCCGGATCCGTTATTCCTTAGAGGCGGCGCCGAGTTGGGCCTCGAGAGCATCGGCATGGCCATTCCCCTCCAGGCGGCCTACCGGACCAGTAGTCTTGCTGCATCCAGGTAGGATTTCGTCGGTTCTCAGGGTCTCCCTGAGCTGGTCTGGGCCGATAGCGCCGGCCGCACTCGATCCAAGGCCAAGGCCGCCGCAGCACGAGCAAATGGCAGCAAAGGCGGACGTCCGCGAAAAGCAGCCCAGGGCTGAGTAGCCTTGCTCTATCTTATCGATCAAAGAGCAACATCCGACGGATCCAGCCGCTGGATCGCGATGAGTTCGTCGGCCAGGTCGTCGGCGTCGTTGTAGCCGAAGGTGTGGCCGTTCGGGGCCGTGCGGAGCTTCTCGCCGATGCCGCCGAGGTCCGAGCCGAGGATGATGCAGCCGGCCGCCTGCGCTTCCTCGATCACCAGCGGCGCGTTCTCCCACCAGAGCGACGGCACCACGATCACGTGGTTCTCGGCCATCAGCCGGACGACGTCGTCGTTGCGGTAGGCGCCCTTGAACGTCACGTTCGCCGGAAGGTCGGCCAAGGCCTTCTCGACCCGGTCCTTGAACGATTGCGGCTGGCTGGCGGACGAACCGTAGATGCGGAACGTGATGGGGTAGCCGCCGCGCTCGATCTTGCGCGCGGCGCGGATGAGGACCTCGAGGCCCTTGAGCGGGGAGAGCTGACCGAAGAAGGCCGCGCGCAGCGGCTGTCCGGCGGCGTGGCGCGGCGGCATCGCCGGCGGATGCGGCGGCAACATATTGGCCTGCACGCGGATCTTCTCGGGTGGCAGGCCCCATTCGATGTAGCGCCCGCGCAGGAACTCGCTCGGCGAGATGAACTCGTCGACCTCGCGCAGGAAGCGCTTCAGCCAGAGTTCGCGCAGCAGGAAGGCTTGCGGGCTGTGTTCGGGAAAGCAGCGATGGCATTTCTGCGGCGACGCGCCATAGCAGAGGTCGAGCGCCGGCCGGGTGACCATCTGGCCGAAATGGTGACAGATCAGCAAGTATTCGTGCAGCGTCAGCACGATCTTCGCCTGCGGCGCATGCTGCCGGACGCAGAGCAGCGCCTCGATGCCGATGCCGAGATAATGGTGGAAATGCACCGTGTCGGGCTTGAGCCGCTGCAGCAGGGTGCCGAACTCGCGCGTGAACAACGGGTCGGGGTTGCTGAGCCGGAAACCGTCGAAGACAGCACCCGTATACAGGAATTCTTGGGCCCCGAACGGCTGCCCGAACCCCGGTTTCGTGCCCCGCGCAGCGCCGTTGGACGTGAGCAGCCAAGCCTCCATCGTCTCACTGTCGCGCGCCCGCCGGAACTGCTCATAGGCCGCGATTTCGGCGCCCCCTTGGCTCAGCCGCGGATGCGCGTGGCAGATCACGAGCAGCCGCTGCCGCGCCGCCCCCCGGCGCTTGCGCACCGGCTCAGCCATCGATCTGCTTGCCCCAACGGCGGTTGAACCGCCACGCGTTGAACAGCGTCGCGTTCGCGCGCCAGGGCTGCTCTGCCCCCTGCGACTGCCGTTCGAGATGATAGAGCGTGACCGAACTATCCACCGCGCAACCGAGCCCGGCCGCGCGTAACCGCTCGCAGAGATCCGCGTCCTCGAAATCGCCGATGACATACCCCGGGTCGAGCGACGCCACCTCGGCGCGCCGCAGAACCATGCAGGCCCCGGTAATGGCCCGCACCGGGAGCAGCCCGCTCGGCGGAGCGGGCCATCCGCCTTTGCCCGTGTGGATCGCGAAGAGCCAGTCGCCATGCGACCCGAGGCGCTCGTAGTGCATGCCTTCGTGCTGAACCGTCCCGTCCTCGAACAGCAGTCTCGGCCCGACGGCGCCAAGCTTCCGGTTCTTCTGCAACCGCGCCACCAGGGGCGCGAGCCAGGACAGCCCCTCGCTGCCGCCCGGAAACACGTCGGAATTGAGCAGGCAGAGATACGTCCCGCGCGCCACCCCGAGCCCGACATTGTTCGCCCCGGCGTAGCCGAGGTTTTCGGTGAGGAACAACAGGCGGAACGGCAGTTGGAAGCGAGCCCAGCACGAGAACGCCAGCCGCTCCGCCTCCTCCGTCAGCGCGGGATCGTCGAGCACGTAGATCAACTCGACCGCCGGGTCGGGCCGCTCGCAGAACAGCGCCTGCTGGTATTCCATGAAGTCGACCCGGCCATAGAGCGCGACCACCACGGAGATTAGCGGCGCGGCGGGGAGGACGCCGAAGACGCGGTCAGCGAAGTGAGGCGGCTTGGCAGCCCGGTGCATGTTCAAGCCATCGACGATCGGTCCCAGCACCGTGTCGAAGGCATGCTGGAGCCGGAGCGCCGGCGGGCGCGGGACGGACAGCAATTGCTTGATGACCCCGAGGCGCGGGCGATGGAGCACGCGGAGCGGCTTGTAGGCGATCCCGCCGTCGATGGTCTCGATTTCGAGATACTTCGCTTCGCCGACCTGCGGCGCGAAGGCCAAGAACCCGAGCCGGTCGTCCTCGAGGCCGTATTGCTTGCCGAACTGCTGGAAGATGTCCGCGCGCGGGATCGGCAACCAGGCCTGCGGGTCCAGGCGCGCCCGATGCCGGACGCCGCAGACGGACAGCGCCGCGACCGACGCTCCCGTATCGACGAACCAGCCGATCAGCGCGAGCCCGTCCGGTGGCACATGCAGGGCCTGGTCGAGCTCGAAATGCACGGGGGGCCAGAGTGCCGGCAGCGTGTCGCGGCCGTCGAAGGGCGGGCGGGGGAGGTGGGCCAGGAGCGGGATGTCCTGTGCCCCGTGCGCGCGCCGGGCCCAGCTTCGGGCCATGGCGGCGATCACCATGGCGCCGAGCGGCGTTTCGCGCGGGAGCAGCGGCAAACGCAGCCGAAGCGCCGGAATTTCGACGCCGTTCAAGCTGGCCTGCGGCAGGCTCGAGCCTTCCAGGATCGTGCAGAAGCCGATGAACTCGGGGGGTGCATCGTCGCGGTGAAAGAAGCAGGTGACAGCCTCGCCGGTGACGCTGCCCAGCGACAGCTCGGCATAGAGCCGTTCGTGGCCTTCCTGTTCCGCCCAGCGCAGCGGCGTCCAGCCGAGCAGGATCCAGCCCTGCCCCGACGGCAGCCGGGCGGCAGCGTCGATGGCTCCAGTGACAGGACGCAACCGGTTGCCAAGGCGGGGAGCGTTCGCTCGCTCGCTCATCGCCCGTCAGCTCGCGGCGGAGGGGCGCCGGGAGATCAACGCCCCGACACGGCGGGCAGCGCGGCTGGTTCCCCCCGCTTTCGGCACCGGCGCTTCGACGATCTCGACCCGCAGGGCGATGACGGGCTGCAGCGGGTCCAGCGCACAAAGTGCGCCGACCGGGAGCGTCTCCTGCACGGTGCCGTCGGCGTAGCGAAGGCTGATCGCGAGCATGCCGGCATGCTTGCGATTGCCGTCGCCGTTCACCCGCAGCCGCAGCCCCTGAATGGGGATCTGCAGGCCGCGCGTGCCGCAATATTCGCCGGCGGCGACCCATGGGGAGGTCCAGCCTTTGCCCAGCACGGCCTGATATTGCAGGTCGGGCGCCTCGATGGTGGTCGGGGTCGCGATGGTGAAACCTTCGATCCAGAGGCTACCGGCCAGGTCGCCGACCCACTCTCCAAACTGGCCGCGGATGTCGCCGCGGTTGCGGACGTGGACGATGACGTCGGCGGCGCGATTGTCGACGGGCGCCGCTGCCGCCGTTGCGACGGGCGGGTGGGCGTCCAGGCGCTGGATCTCGATCTTCGGCGGCGTGGCCCCCTTTGCCCGCGCCATGTTGTAGCTTGTCAGCAAAAGGCGGATCTGCGGCGCGTGCACGCGGAGGAGAAGGGCGTCTCCTACCCGCCGCAACCAGGGTTCGCCGGAGAGCCGGGCCAGTTCGAGCGTGTTATCCTGCTCTCCCGGTGCGGCCGAGACGCCGAGACCGGGCAACTGCGCATCCGTCAAGCCGGGGGTGACGGCGACGACGTAGATGCAATAGGTGCCCCGGCGCAGCAGCAAGGTGTGGGCGGCGACCTCTGCCGTCTCAACTGCCGAATTTCCTTCTGCTTTTTCACTCATGCCAGGACGGTTTATATTGCCTTAACGGACGCAACAACCGCTGCCGGGCTGCTCATTGTCCGCTGATGTAGTTCCAGAATTTGTCGATTGATCTCACGCGCGGACGTTCCGAGCGGCAGGACGCTGCCGCAGGCGGCGCGCACCCGCTCGGCCTGGGCGCCGATGTCGAAGCAGAGTGTAGGCAAGCCAGCGTCAAGGAGCCCGGTGAGGGAATAGCACCAGGGCTCCGGCCAGACCGACGGCAGGAAGCCGACCGTGGCCTGTTGGCGCGCGATCAGGCCGTCACGTTCGGCGTCCAGATAGGGACCGGTGATGAACGCGCCGGCCCCGATCAGCGCGGCGTCATCGATCGTGTGCCCGACGACGGTGAACCGGATCGGCAGGCCCTGGATGGCGGCGTCGCGGGCGCAGTCGAGCAGGACACTGAAGCCCTTGTGATCGTTGAGCGCACCTACCACGCAGACGTGGGCGTGATCGGGGATTCGCGTGGCGCGCGTTGGGATGGCTTTGGTCTTACTGGTTTCCAAGGGCCGGACCGTGACGGCAATCTCGGGCATATGTCGGAGAAAGCGGCGGGCAATGTCGGCCGAGGGCGCCCGCACCAGCTTGGCCCGCGACAGCAATTCCGCCGATCGACGCCGGAGCGCCGCGACTCCGGCTGGCGCGAAGAGATGCCGATGCTCGAACGATTCGAGGCAGCGTTCGCACTGCGCCACGGGCGGCTCGCCGCAATATGTGCCGTCGGCGCCGATGAGCGTGGCGCGGGGGCAGAGCAGCGCGTAATCGTGCAGATACACATCGTAAGGCAGGTCTAGCGACGCCGCGAGCTGCCAGATGAGATCGTCATGGCGGCGCGGCTGGTGAAATTCGATCCGGGTCGGCGCGATCGTGCGCAGCAG
>CAZZYH010000178.1:0-6418 GCA_964658225.1 Vulcanimicrobiota bacterium
CCGCAGAACGTTCTAGGTCCCGCAGAACGTTGCCTGGACACATTGCTCCGGTCGGGCCGGCCGGGTGTACTGCTCGACCTCCGGCCTGTCCTCGTAGGGCCGGGACACGCCGTCCAGCAAGCCTTCAAAAGGAGCAAGATCCTGCTGCGCGACCGCGGTCTCGAGTGCGGCCTCCACGATGTGGTTGCGCGGGATCACGGCCGGGCTGGTCTTGCGCATCTCCGCTGCTCGCGCCTCCCGCGGGACGGGCTCCTCCTGCTCCAGGCGCAGGCGCCACTGCGCTGCCCACGCGTCGTAAGCAAGTGGATCGGCGAAGAGCGCACGGACGCCCTGGTTGCCTTCCGGCCCTTCTGCTGCATCGCACAGCCGACGAAAGGTCAGGGTGAAGTCGGCGTGGTTGGCGGCCATGCACGCAAGCAGTCCTTCTGCGAGCGCCGCATCTGCCGGGCGCTCGGCAAAGAGCCCGAGTTTGCGTCGCAAGCCCGCGACCCGGGCGGCCTGGTACTGCGGCTCAAAGCGCGCCAGGGCTTCCCGGGCCCCGGCCACGGCCGCTTCCTCGCTCCCTGCCTCCTGCTCCAGAACAGGCAGCAACGCCTCCGCCAGGCGGGTCAGGTTCCAAAGCGCGGCCAGCGGCTGGTTGCCATAGGCGTAGCGCCCCTGGTGGTCGATCGAGCTGAACACCTTGGCCGGATCGTAGGCCTCCATGAAGGCGCATGGTCCATAATCGAGCGTCTCGCCTGAGATGGACATGTTGTCCGTGTTCATCACGCCGTGGATGAACCCCAGCAGCATCCACTGGGCGACCAGGCGCGCATGCCTGGCAAGGACGCCCTCGAGCAGCGCCTGGCAGGGCCGGGGCGTCTGTGCGGCCTCGGGATAGTGCCGGGCGATCGCGTAGTCGGCAAGCGTGCGCAGGCCTTCTGTATCGCCCTGCGCGGCGAAATACTGGAAGGTACCCACGCGCAGATGACTGGCGGCGACCCTGGTCAGCACGGCGCCGGGGAGAGCTCGCTCCCGCAGGACCGATTCGCCGGTCGACACCGCGGCCAGCGCGCGCGTGGTCGGCACGCCGAGCGCCGCCATGGCCTCGCTCACGAGGTACTCCCGCAAGACCGGCCCCAGCCAGGCGCGGCCATCGCCGCCGCGCGAGAAAGGCGTGCGGCCCGAGCCCTTCAGCTGCACGTCGTAGCGCGCGCCGTCCCGCCCGATTCCCTCGCCCAGCAGGTTGGCCCGGCCGTCGCCGAGCCGCGGCACAAAGTGGCCGAACTGGTGCCCGGCGTAGGCCATCGCGAGCGGCTCAGATCCATCCGCCACGCGGTTGCCGGCCAGGATCTCGACGCCGCGGGCGCTCTGCAGCGCTTCCGGGTCCAGACCCAGTTCCAGTGCCAGCGCCTCGTTGACCTTGACCAGGCGCGGGAGCGCAACCGGCGTGGGCGCAAGCCGGGCGTAGAAGCGCTCCGGCAGACGCGCATAGCTGTTGTCGAACCCGAAGCGCGGGCTCTCGCCGCCGGCAGTCGAGGGGGAAGGAATCAGGGAAGCATCGGTACGCATGGTCGCTTAGATGGCTTTCGATGGTTGCACAGCAAGGGGTGTCTGCAACGGGCCGACGACGAATGCGCAGAGCGAAGCCTTCATTCAGATCCTGAAGAGGTAGGCATAGACCAGCGCCAGGCACCCGACCAGCAAGGCAAGGATCAGGCTGTGTCGCAGCGTGAAGCGAAAGAGCCGGACCTGGTCCCCGGCGCTCAGCCCGGTAGCCGCGGCCGCGATGGCGATCGACTGCAGGCTGATCATCTTGCCCATTACCCCGCCGGCCGAGTTTGCCGCAGCCATGAGCACGGGGTGCAAGCCCAGCCGCCCTGCGGTGACGACCTGCAGATTCCCGAACAGGGCGTTGGCTGCGGTGTCCGAGCCGGTGAGAAACACTCCGACCCAGCCAAGCAGCGCGCTGAAGAGCGGGAAGAGCCTGCCGGTCGCCGCGAAGGCCAGCCCCAGGGTGGCGGTCGCTCCGCAATAGTTCATCAAGAACGCGATGGCCAGAACGGTGGTGACGATGAGGGTCGGCAGCCTAAGTTGCAGGACGACCCCGGCGAGGATGCGGAGCAGCTGCCTCGGCCGTATGCGCAGCCAAAGCGCGGCCAGCAGCGTCGCCGCCATGCAGGCCGTCCCCGCCGCCGACAGCCAGTTGCACAGAAACAGGGCGTGGTAGGGCGAAGGGGCCGCGACGATCGGCGGCATGCGGAGCACCCGGTCGTCGAGCAGTGGCCACCGTAGGACCGCCGTCTTTGCGTTCAGGATCCTCTGCAGCGGCGGCCAGCCCCAGAGCAGCACACAGCCGACCAGCAGGCCGTAGGGCGTCCAGGCGAAGAAGACGGCCCGAGGCGCATGCGCGCTCGCCTTCCCGGCGATGGCTGGGGCAGCTTGCGCGGCTCCGGGCTCGGGCTCCGGCCGGGCAAAGCCTGGAGCCAAACGGGCGCTGTCGGGCAGCGCTCCCGCGGCGAGCGCATAAGCCTTGCGCAGACGGACCACAAGCACGAGCGCGAGCATGGCGGACAGCGAGGAAAGAATATCGGCCAGTTGCGGTCCGAAATAGGTGGCGACGCTGAACTGGACGGCACCGAAGACGCTGCCCGCCAGCAGTGCCGGCACCCACACCCCGGACATGGCCTCGAACCCGCCCAGCGAAAGAATCAGGTAGCTCGGCAGGATCACCGACACAGGGGCGCAGAGCGCGCCGGCCGCCGCGCTGAGCCGGGCAAGCGGAAGCCCGGTGGTGCCGGCGAGCGTAAAGATAGGGATACCAATGGAGCCGAAAGCGACCGGAGCGGTGTTGGCGAGAAGACAGATGGCTGCGGCGCGCAAGGGCGAAAAGCCAAGCCCGACCAGCATCGTCGCGGCAATGGCTACCGGTGCGCCGAAGCCTGCAGCGCCTTCTAGAAAAGCGCCGAAGGCAAAGCCGATGAGCAGCGCCTGCAGTCGCGGATCGGGGGTGAGCCGGCCGATGGATTGCTTGATGATCTCGAACTGGCCGCCCTCGACCATGAGGCGGAAGAGCGCGATCGCCCAGAAGATGATCCAGGAGATGGGAAAGAGACCAAAAGCCGCGCCGTAGGCCGCAG
Organism: Vulcanimicrobiota bacterium; assembly: GCA_964658225.1. Classification (GTDB taxonomy): domain Bacteria; phylum Acidobacteriota; class Terriglobia; order Terriglobales; family Acidobacteriaceae; genus EB88. Next base: position 3,120 of record CAZZYH010000178.1, read on the forward strand.
CGCTGATCGCCGCGGAAGCCGGCATGTGGTAGCCCGCAAGCGCCAGCAGAAAGGTAATGGCCAGCGCCACCAACCCGGCCAGCCACGCCGGCTTCCGCAGCACGCCCACCAGGACGAGAAGCGACACGATCGGCAGCGCCGCGAGCAGAAACGAAAGCCCCAGGCCTCGGCCGAACAAGAGATAGCTCTGCTTCCAGATCACAAGTGATGGCCCCGTCGGCGGATGGTTTCAGCTTCTCACTAAGGAAGACCGGAAGCCGCATCGATCCGCCCGGCGTTCGCCTCCGTCCCCGGCGCCCCGAGGGCGCGTCTGGGCGCGGTGAGATAGGCGCGCACGGGCGTGTCGTACAACACCATCACCAGCGTAGCGAAGCCCGCCATCGCGCACACCCCGGCAGCCACGATCGCAGCCAGGTGCGCAGCATCGGGCTTATAGAGGCCGTAGTAGTCTCCGAAGATCCAGATCACCGCATAGTGCGTCATGTAGAGCGGGTAGGAGAGGTTGCCGGCAAACGTGCACAGCTTGTTCGAGCGCGGGGTGAGCGTGGCGCCGGCGCCAAGCGCCACCAGAAGGGGAAAATAGAAAACGATCACGATGGCCTCGCGCAGCCAGCCCCGGCTCGCGTACGGCATCCCCAGCGCGGCCAGGAGCAGGATCGAGAGCACGCCGAACCCCATCCTTGTAGGCAGGATCCACTTCGACCGGTAGACGAGCAGCCCGGCCAGGAACGAGTAGGCGACGCGCGCCCCGCCATCCCAGAAGGTCGGCCCGCTCCAGCCCCCCGAGAGCGCCCCGGCACGATACCCGGCCGCGCAGAGCGTACCCGCCGCGAGCAGGGCCGCGAGCAGCAGCCACCGCCGGCCAAGACGAACCAGCAGAACCGCGTAGACGATGTTTGCGACGTACTCCCAGAAGAGCGACCACGATGGCGCATTGAGGCTGAAGAGGTTGAAGCTGCGCTCCTGCATCGCCGGGTAGGGGATGAGAAGGATCGAGGCCAGCAGCATCAGCGTGACTCTGCCGGCGCTGTAAGCGAGCGGGCTGCTGGCGTATGGGTCGCAAAACAAGGCGGCCAAGCCGAGCACAGAGCCCAGCACCACCATGGGATGGAGCCGGATCAGCCGTGACTTGAAAAACCCGAACACACCCAGCCGCCCCAGGCGGTCATCGTAGGCGTAGCCGGTCACAAAGCCTGACAGGCAGAAGAAGAAGTCCACCGCCAGAAAGCCATGCCCGATAAAAAGTCTGCTGTAGTCCCCGATGGCCATCTCCATGAAGTGGAAGGTGACCACCGCCAGGGCGGCCACGCCCCGCAATCCGTCCAGGGCCGGGAAATGCCGCCGAGGGGGCAGGAGCGCGGCGCCGGGCGCGCGGCGATCCTTCTCGATCGAAGCCTGGAGAGGATTCACGATCATGCGCGATCGATCAGGCACCCTCGCCGCTCGAGGATCGTTTCGCCTGGGCAAAGACCTCGGCAGGGGTGCGCTTGCCCGGAACGCGCTCGGCCCCCGGCGCGCCGAACTCGATCCACCCCGAGTTGATCCCGTCCAGCATCTCTTCATAGGCCCAGGACGCGCCAGCCGGCATGCCGAAGGACTCGCATGTTGCCGACCAGCGCTCCCGGGGGATCGCCTGCGCCTGGACCGGCCGGCCGAGCACCTCGCCCATCGCGCGGGCCAGCTCGTCCGCACTGACGGCTGTGCCGAGCTCGACGATCCTCTTTCCGTTCCCGCTCCAGCTCCGGCTTTCGGTCAGTAGCCGCGCGACTTCGATCCCGATATCCTCGGTCGCGATCATCGGCACGGGACGATCGGTCGGCTGCAGAAAGCTGTAGAAGACCCCGGTTGCGGCCGCGGGCCCCAGCGCGGGCACATAGTTCTCAAAAAACGAGCCGGCCCGGATGAAGGCGGTTGGACAAGGCACGCCGCTCAGCGCCTCTTCGAGCAGGTGCGTTGCGGTGATCAGCCCCAGCCCGCTCGTCTTCTCCGAGCCGATCGAGGACAGCACGACAAGCCGCGGCGGCGGCGCTTGGCGCAGAGCCTCGCGGAGTGCGGCAATGATCGCCTTGGATTCCGGGTAGCCGGGCGCCGGGGCGATGCAGGGAGGCACCATGACAAAGGCCGCCTCCACCCCCTGCAGTGCCGAGGCCACGGCGGCGGCATCATGCAAGTCTCCCTGGCGCACCTCCACTCCCTGCTGCGACCAGGCAGCTGCCTTGTTCCGATCGCGGGCCAGCGCGCGCACCGGACGACCTTGGCGCAAGAGCTGCCGCGCGGCCGCTCCGCCCACCTGACCCGTAATGCCTGCGAGGAAAAACATGGTCTTCCTTTCTCGCTCGCTCGAGGGCTGCGACTACCCCCGGTCCACACACCACTCTACACACATCGAGCCTGCGGGCAGCCTCGACGCTTCGCTCTGCTGCGGGCATTCCGGGCCGCCATACTCTTTCGCCTTGTCGCTGCTACAGGCCGCGGCCAGCCGTGGCCAGGCTGGGTGGCGCGGGGATGCCCGCAGCTCGGGAACCTGTGCACCGCGTCTTCGATTTGCATGTTGGCGAGCCGCATGAGCGATCGCGAGCCACCAAGCCGTCTCCGCGCGAGGATCGTCCGGCCCCGGCCACGCAGCCTAAAGAGTACTTACTTCCAACACTTGTATGCCGAGCCGCCGGGCAGCCTCGCCGAAGAGCCTGGTTGTGTCCGCAGCACCCCGACCCGCGCCTTCCCAGACCAGCACGACGGCTAACGGTTCGCCGCGGGCTTCGGCCAGGGCGCGCGCCTCTTCAAGGATCACATCGTTCGCGCGTAAGTACGCTTGTTGTGCCTGCTCGTCTAAGTTCTCGCCCTGGTTGGCGTCTAAGTTCTTGTCTACATTCAGTTCGATCAGGCTGCCGATTTGCTCTGCCTGCGTGAGCACCGCATCGAACAGCGCTCCCCATGCGCCGGGCCGGTCGACCACCGACGTGCGGCGAAAGCGCTGCCGCGTAAAGGGAAGCACCACCCGGCAAGGGATCCCGAGCGATTGCGCAACCTCCAGTGCCAGCAGATCCGCGCCGCACGCAGCAGAACAAACGAGCCCCGTAGCGTGACAGGTCGCAAAGAGTTCGCGAAGCCGGACACGGACCTTCGCAACATGTGCGGGAGGAAAAGCCATCCGCGCAGCGTGAGGTAGATCGATACGGCGGCCTGCGAGCGCTACGATCAACGGGCACTGCCCTGGTAGATCGTCGCGAAGTTCGGACGGAGGGCTCGCGTGGTCCCCGGAGATTTCACTGCTGACCTCATTGCTGACCTCACTCTTA